>NZ_JCALCE010000014.1:0-163793 GCF_059812195.1 Mycobacterium sp. NGS68
GCTCAGGCCCAGACTCGGGCTCGGGCTCGGGCTCGGGCTCAGCCACACCTTGTGATTCGAACATACTTTCGACTATACCGAACCCTACCGACACGATTGCGCTGTCTCGCAGGACATCGGTGACGCGTTGACTCACCAAGAATGCCCGCGAAACGGTGCTTCGTCGCCTCAACAAAAATGCGCGCGTGGACAGCGCGCCTCCCTGATCGGTCAGCACTGACTCCGGTTAGCCGACCAGACGCGGTCATACCTCAAGACATCGGTGACGGAATTGGGGTGCAGGAGCGGAGCCAACCTCCAACAGTCACCGACCGCGCCAAAGGCTCAGGTCCCGGTCCAGCGGGGCGCGCGCTTCTCGGCGAACGCGATCGCGCCCTCCTTGGCGTCGTTGGACATGAAGATCGGGGCGAGGATCTTGATTTGCTCCGCCCAGCGGGACTCCTGGGTCCAGCCGCGGGACTCGACGATGATCCGCTTGGTGGCGGCCACGGCCAGCGGGCCGTTGGCGGTGATCTTCTCGGCCAGCGCGATCGCCGCGTCCAGCGCCGACCCCGGCTCGGCCAGCACGTTGACCAGGCCTAGGTCGTGGGCGCGCTCGGCGGACAGGCTGTCACCGGTCAGCGCCAGCTCCATGGCGATGGCCGACGGGATGCGCTCCGGCAGCCGCAGCAGTCCCCCGCCACCGGCCACCAGGCCACGCTTG
Source organism: Mycobacterium sp. NGS68 (assembly GCF_059812195.1). Classification (NCBI taxonomy): domain Bacteria; kingdom Bacillati; phylum Actinomycetota; class Actinomycetes; order Mycobacteriales; family Mycobacteriaceae; genus Mycobacterium; species Mycobacterium sp. NGS68. Next base: position 704 of record NZ_JCALCE010000014.1, read on the forward strand.
ACCTCGGGAATGCCGAACGCCGAGTCCCTGGCCGCCACGATGAGGTCGGTGGCCAGCGCCAGCTCGGTCCCGCCGGCCAGCGCGTATCCCTCCACCGCCGCGATCAACGGCTTGGCGGGCGGGCGTTCGGTGAAGCCCATGCCGCGCCCCTGGATGGCGACGTTCTCGCCGCGGGCGAACGCCTTGAGATCCATGCCGGCACAGAACGACCCGCCGGCTCCGGTCAGGATCCCCACCGACAGGCCGGCGTCGGCGTCGAGGCGATCCATCGCGTCGGCCAGGGCATGGCTGACGGCGGCGTTGACGGCGTTCTTGGCCTTGGGTCGGTTGATGGTGATGATCAGGATGCGGTCGCGTTGTTCGACCAGGACTTCGGGTTCGGTAGCTTCGTCGCTCACAGTGCTGATGGTAACTGGCGCGGGTCAGGCCGGAGCCATGGCGGTCTCGACGACCGTCAGCTCCTCGGAAAGCCCAGCGGCCCTACGTATTTCGATGAAGTCGGCGACCATGGCCTCCGTCACCTCGTGCGGGTCCTTGACGGTGGACCCGTCGGACAGCACGGAGATATTGAGCTGGTCGACGTAGCTCCAGACGGTGATGTTCAGGCCGCTGCCGGCGGTCAACGGTCCCACCGAATAGATCTCCGTCACCAGCGCGCCGCCGACCTGTCCGCGGACGCGCGGGCCTGGGACGTTCGAGATGTTCAGGTTGAGCACCTTGTTCTGCCCGTCGCGGCCCGACATCCACCGGAACAGGGCTTCCGTCGTCGCCGGCGGCCAGTAGGCGGCCCAGCGGCTGATCAACTCCGGCCCCATGAGTTGGTGGCTTTCCTTGGCGGATACCGCATTGTCGTGTGCGGCGCGCACCCGCTCCAGCGGATCGTCGGAGTCGGTCGGCAGCGCCACCATCATGCCGCTGAAGCGATTGCCGGAGATGCGCTCCGGCGAGAAGTCGTAGGCAACCGGCACCGACGCCAGCAGGGGTTCGGCCGTGCCGTCGTAGCGCAATAGCAGCGTGCGCAGCGCACCGCTGGACATGGCCAGCACCATGTCGTTGATGGTCGCGCCGAGCTTCTTGCCGGTCGCCTTCACGTCGGCGAAAGCCAGTGTCGCGGTAGCGAATCGACGTTCGGGGGTCAGCAGGTGGTTCATGAAGGTGGGTGGCGGTGTGAACGGCCGGGTCAGCTCCGGGGAGAACTTGCGGGAGCTGCGTCGCACCCGGCCCACGCCCTCGGCGGTGTAACGCACGGTCGCCGGGATGCGCCCGATGTGCCGCATGTGGTCGGCGAAGGCCGACGTCATCAACTCCAGCTTGGAGGGCGCCGGATCCGGAGTGTAGGAGCTGACCTGAGGCGTCGGCATCAGGTCCATGCCGTGTGCCATCAGGTTCGCCGAGGCCACCCCGTCGGCGAGCGCGTGGTGGATCTTGACCACCACCGCGATCCGGTGGTTGGCCAGTCCCTCGACGAAGTACATCTCCCACAGCGGATGCGCCCGGTCCAGCGGCGTGCTGCAGATCTGCCCGATCGCCTCGTCCAGCTCGCGCCGGCCACCCGGGGCGGCCACGTGCCACGGCCGGATGTGGTACTCGAAATCGACTTCGCAGTTCTCCCGCCACATCGGGTGGTGGAACTTCAGCGGCACGTCAACCAGCTGCCAGCCCAACGGGACCAGCTTGTCCATCCGCCCGGCGATCACCTGGCGGAACGCCTCGATATCGAAGTAGCCGCGATGCTGCTCGTCTAGTTCGATCACCGCGACCTTGATGGTGTGCATGTGCACGTTAGGCGTCTCGCTGTACAGCAGTACCGCGTCCCACCCGCTAAGCCGCTTCATACGGCGACCTTACAATCGCCGGCCGGACTCAGATAACCCGTTTCGCGAACTGCGTGCGGTTGCGGTGAACCTGATTGAGGAACAACGCCGTCGCGTGCGCCATGGCGCCCGCGCGGGGTCCGTCGAGCAGGTCGAAGCCGTGGCCCGCGCCGGGCAACTCGACGTAGCTGACCAGTGACGTGGACACCGACCGCAACCGGTCGACGAAGCCGCGGGCCTGCTCCACCGGGATCACCCGGTCTCGGCTGCCGTGAATCACCAAGAACGGCGGCGCATTTCGGTGCACGCGGTGGATTGGCGACGCGTCGTGGAACACGTGGGGATGGCGCACGATCGACTTCTGCACCACCACCCGCTCCAGGAAGTCGACGAACCGGACGCGCTCGGGGGTGGAGCGATCCGCCCAGTCGTAGCGACCGTAGATCCCGACGACGGCGTCCACCGAGCTGTCCGCGCCTTCGGGCAGCTTCGACTGGTGGTACGGGTCGTCGGGGGTGAGCCCGGCCAGCGCGGCCAGGTGTCCACCGGCCGAACATCCCGCCACCGCAACGAAATTGCGGTCGCCACCGAACTTGTCGACGTTGGCCCGGGCCCACGCGATCGCGGTCTTGACGTCAGAGATGTGCCGCGGCCAGCGGTGGTGCGGCGAGACGCGGTAGTCGACGGCCAGGCACACCCAACCCTGCTCGGCCAGCCGCGACATCAGCGCGGAGCCCTGCAGCATGCTCCGGCCGTGCACCCAGGCGCCGCCGGGCACGAAGATCAGCACCGGCGCGGGTCCGTCGGGCAGATCCTTGCGGCGCCACACGTCGAGCGTCTGGGCGGGGCTGTTCCCGTAGTGGACGCCGCGGCGGTAGAGGTAGGGGCGTTGGCGTAGGGCCTCCCACATGGGGGGCGTGTTCGGGGCCGCAGGCCACTCGACGTCGAGGTCGGCCGACGACACCACCCCGCGCAGGGCGGCGATGGACACCTCGTTGGTGCTTTCGCGGTCGCGGCGGCGTTCTTCCTCCGTGATACCCGGGGTGCGGGGGCGTTTCGTCGCCGCCGACACGAAATCCGGCGCATTCTTGACGCCCCAGATGCCCACCGCAGCCAGAGTGCCCAACGGCTCCAGCCGCTTGCCCACCACCGGCAGCGAAGCCCCCGCAACGCTGAGCGCCAGCATATAGTCCGTAGGACGCGCCCGTAGCAACCATTTCACATAGGGCTTCATGCGTGGCCCCCTCGCCGTCATGTTTGGGAGCGTACCCCCACGCAGTTCGCAGAAACTACGTTTGAACCCTGCTAATCTGCGGCGCCGAAAATTTGCGCGCGCGCGTGTTTAGCCGGAATCAGCATTATTGCTGTTGAAAGCGGTTTGTCTGTTCGCCAGCGTCGCGCTGACGGTAAGCCGCGCGCCGTACACAACGGCGCTGGCGGCGAACAGGGCCGCCGTGAGCAGCAGCCACCTGCCGAGGAACGGTTGCTGCGTCTGTCCGGTCGCCGCCTGATAGGTCGGCGCGCCCTGCTCGATGATGCCGGGCAAGAAGATCACGAACGTCAGCGCGGCCGCCAGCGCGGGAACCCGAATGTGGTTGCGCGCCGACACTTTCGGGTGACGTCGCGGGCGTACGCGGACGGATATCAGGCGGTCGGCCAGCGCGTAGATCGGGAAGAGCAGCAGGTCGTGGCCGACGACCGCGGCGGCGAACCAGACCGCGATCGATTGCCACCAATGGTCCGGGTTCCACAGCGTGGCCGGCTTGAAGGTGGCCAGCACATAGCCCAGCAACGCAAACCCGGCCACCATGGTCAGCAGGTGCATGGGATGCGATCCGTAATGGCGGGCGAAATGCTTTGTCAGTAGCGACATCTCAGGCCTCGAACGCGATCGATGCGACCCACTTGGTGTTGTGCACACCGGGCAGCGCGGGGACGATGATCCGGGCCGGGTAGCCGTGGTCCAGCGGCAGATCGGCGCCGTTGACCCGCAGCGCCAGCAGCGCATCGGGGTCACCGATCTGGTTGCCCTGCAACGTCGCTTCCCTGAACGCCCCGCCCCGCTGCAGCGACGACACCCGCGCCGACCGGGGCGCCGACACGCCGGCCGCGCGGGCCAGCTCGGCCAGCGGCACCCCGCTCCAGGTCTGCACCGTCGACCAGCCTTCCACGCAGGCGATCGGCAGCCGCGCGGTGCGTTGCGGCAGGGCGGCCAGCGCGGCGCGGTCCAGCACCACCTCCGACTGCCCGCCGCGCAGCGTCAACCGCCAGTCCGCGCCGACACGCTCCGGCGTGATGCCGGCGACCACGGCGGTCTTGTTGACCGGGAAATCGCGGCCCCGACCGCGCGGCAGGAGCAACGCGGCGCCGCGGGCCGCACCGCCGAGCGTCTGCCCCACCGTCAGCGCCGCGATCAGCAGCGCACCGGAGCCGACCAGCGCCAGCGTGCCGCGCCTGCTCATCGTCGGCTCGGCGGGGTCGGCGGCCACCAGCCCGGCGGCGTCGGATTCCTGCGGGCGGGTCTCGGATACGCTGGTGTGCAACACCTCTCGCATCGACAGGGACCTGAGCCCGGCGATCATGTGCGGGATCTTGAGCGCGATGTGCATCAGGAAGCCGATGATGAAGACCCACGCCCCGAAGTAGTGGGCGTCATAGAAGCTGAACCCGAAGATGTAGTCGTACTGGATGTTCAGCACGCCGGTGACGATCTGAAACAGCACTCCCCCGACCAGCATCAGCAACGACAGCCGCTCCAGCAGCTGGGCGATCGACCGCGCGGGCGGCCAGACGAACAGCCGCGGGATCACCGACCACAGCTTGGCCAGCACCACCGGGATGATCACCAGGCCCAGCCCCACATGCAGACCCTGGGTCAGCCGGTACAGCCAGGAGGGGCGGGTGGGCCAGGTGAACGCGGGCAGCCGAAGCCAGCCGACGTCGGCCGGGATGGCCTGCCCGAATTGCGGCGCATACGCGACCCAGGACAGCAGCCCGGTGATCGTGATGATCGGCAGCGCCACCAACAACACCAGCCCGAACACCGACGTCAGCCACGGACCACGCAGCGGACTGCGAAACCGCGGCACTATCGGGAAGCGAGGCTCGCGATCACCCGGCCGCTGATCAGGCTGACGCCCGCCAGCGTCAGACCCACCTGCGCGGCCAGCACCGCCGCGCTGTCGACGCCAACCGATGCCCATCTGAACCATGGTCCCACGTCATGACCGGTTTCCAGCCGTACCCAACTGGTCCGGATGCCGATGGCTTCGACGTCGAACTCGGCGACGCAGCGCCCGCCGGCCGCCAGCAACTCGGCGGCGCGGCCCAGGATCCGCCGGGGATCCCCGCCCAGGCCGACGTTGCCGTCGACCAGCAGCACCGTCTGCCAGCGGCCGACGCCGGGCAGCGCGTCGAACACGTCGCCCAGCAGAGCCGGCGCGCCGCCGCGGCCCGCGAGGCGGATCGCCGTGGCGGACCGGTCGACGCCGAGCGCCGGTATCCCCCGCCGAATCAGTCGCGCCACCAACCGCGCGGGGCCGCAACCCAACTCGATGGTCGGCCCGCTGCACAGCTGCGTCACCGCCTCGTCAAAGGCTTCGTCCGAGGCCTCGTCGAAGGCCCCGTCGCGGCCGGCGCGGTTGTGCAGCCAGCGGTGCGCGGGCAACGGACGAACCTCGCCGCCTTCGTGCCGGATCCAACATCGCTCGCCGTCGAGCGCCCGGTCGTACAGGTGACCCAGCATGTGAACGTCCCCTCGGGATTTCTGCCGTTGATACCCCGGCCCCGTTGTTCTCAACCAACGCGAACGCAGCATATGGCGCCCCGGATCGCGTTACGATCCGCGAGTTGCCGGATGAGGGGGTGATCCATGTCGTTTGTGTTCGCGGCTCCTGAGGCGGTGGCGGCCGCCGCGTCGAACCTGGCCGGCATCGGGTCGTCGGTCAGCGCCGCCAACGCCGCCGCGGCGGCCCCCACCACCGGGGTGCTGGCCGCGGCCGAGGACGAGGTGTCGGCGGCTATCGCGGCGGTGTTCGGCGGCCACGCCCGTGGCTACCAGGCCCTGAGCGCGCAGGTCGAGGCGTTTCACCAGCAGTTCGTGCGCACGCTGACCGCGGGCGCGGGCGCCTATGCCAGCGCCGAGGCCGCCAACACGTCCCCCTTGCAAGGCGTGCTGGACGTGATCAATGCCCCGACGCAGCTCGCGCTCGGACGCCCGCTGATCGGCGACGGCGCCGCCGGTCAGACCATCGACGGGGTGGGCCAGGCCGGCGGGGCCGGCGGCCTGCTGTTCGGCAACGGCGGCACGGGCGGGGCGAGCACCAAACCCGGCGCCGCCGGGGGTGTCGGCGGCGCCGCGGGACTGCTGGGCACCGGCGGCACCGGCGGACAGGGCGGGGCGGGCGCGGCCGGCGGCAGCGGCGGCTCCGGCGGCCTGCTGTTCGGCAACGGCGGGACGGGCGGGCAGGGCGGCACGGCCGCGCAGGGCGGCACCGGCGGCAACGCCGTGCTCTTCGGCAACGGCGGGGCCGGCGGCCAGGGCGGCACGGGCCTGACCGGGATCCCCGGCGCCAACCCGGCCTACACCGGCACGGCACAACACGGCGCCAACATCGACCCCGTGTCCGGCTCCGGCGCGCTCACCGGCGTCGCCGGCGGTGACGGCTTCAACGGCGGCGCCGGCATGACCGGCGGCACCGGCGGCGCGGGCGGCTCGGTGACCACCACCAGCGGCATGGCCATCGGCGGCGCGGGCGGCCACGGGGGCACCACCGTCGGGGGCGGCAGCGGCGGCGACGGCGGTGCCGGCGGCTCCGCAACCACCGCCTCGGGCGCGGCCTTCGGCGGGCGCGGCGGCGACGGGGTGATCGGCTCGCTGTCCGGCGGCGCGGGCGGCGACGGCGGCAACGGCGGCGCGGCGTCCGGCAGCACCCAGGCCACGGCCGGCGCCGGCGGCAACGGCGCGAACGGGGCGGCCAGCAACGTGTCCGGCGGTACCGGCGGCACCGGCGGCGTCGGCGGCACGGGCGGCCGCGGCGGCCTGCTGATCGGCAACGGCGGCACCGGGGGCGCCGGCGGAACCGGGGGCACCGGCGGGACGGGAGCCGCCGGCGGCGCGGGCGGCGCGGGCGGCACCAACGAGCTGGGCGCGACCGTGTCGTCCGGCGGCGGCCGCGCGGACGGCGGCACCGGGGGCGCGGGCGCCAACGGCGGCGTCGGCGCGATCGGCGGCACCGGCGGGACCGGGGGCGCGGGCGGCACCGGCGGGGCCGGCGGGCTGTTGGGCAGCGGCGGCGACGGGGGCAGCGCCGGCACCGGCGGGACGGGTGGAACCGGTGGAGACGGCGGGGCCGGCGGGGCCGGCGGAGCGGGTGCGGACAATCACGGTCCCGTCGGGGCGCGGGTCATCGGCGGCGACGGTGGCCAAGGCGGCGACGGCGCGGCCGGCGGCACGGGCGGAACGGGCGGAGCCGGCGGAACCATCGGAGGCGCCGGTGGCAAGGCGCTGCTCGGCCTCGCGGGGGCCACCGGCGGCGCCGGGCACGCAGGCGTGGGCGGCGAGGGCGGCGCCGGCGGGGCGCGCGGCGACGGCGGAGTGGCGGGCACGGGCGCGACGCAGAACGGCAGCGGCGGCGAAAACGGTACGGCCGGCGCCAAGGGCAAGTCCGGCGCCCACGGCTGAGACGGCCATACTGGACCGATGCCGAACGCCGACGTTCACCCGGTTCACCCCGACCTGCGGCTGATCTCTCGCCTGGCTCCCCGCCAGATGGTCGGACCGCGAACTCTGCCGCTGATGCGGTTCTTGACCGGGCTGCGCGGCGGCGGCGTCCGCGACGCCGAGGTGCTGACCCTGGAATCCGGCGCAGGCGTCCGCCTGTTCCGGCCCGTCGGTGTCACCGAGCCGACGCCCGCGCTGGTCTGGATCCACGGCGGCGGCTACCTGTTCGGCACCGCAGAACAGGACGACCGCATCTGCCAGGGGTTCAGCCGGCGGCTGGGCATCACGGTGGCGTCGGTCGACTACCGGCTGGCGCCGGAACATCCGTATCCCGCGCCGCTGGAGGACTGCTACTCCGTGCTGACCTGGCTGACCGGGCTGCCCGCGGTGGACCCGCAGCGGGTGGCGATCGGCGGCGCCAGCGCCGGCGGCGGGCTGGCGGCGGCCCTGGCCCTGCTGGCCCGCGACCGCGGTGAGATGACGCCGGCATTCCAGCTGCTGGTGTACCCGATGCTGGATGATCGCAGTGCGGCGACGGCCGACAAACCGAACTACCGGCTGTGGAACACCCGCGCCAACGCCTTCGGCTGGTGGGCGTACCTCGGCAACGCCGACCCCGACGTCGCCGTGCCGGCCCGGCGCGCCGACCTGAGCGGGTTACCGCCCGCCTGGATCGGCGTGGGCAGCAACGACCTGTTCCACGACGAGGACCTCGCCTACGCCGAACGCCTGAAGGACGCCGGGGTGCCGTGCGAGGTCGAGGTGGTCCCCGGCGCCTTCCACGGGTTCGACCTGGTGGCCCCGAAAGTCGGTGTGGCGCGGCGGTTTTTCGACAGCCAGTGCGACGTCCTGCGGGCCGCTCACATCGCCGGTCACATCGCGAAGTAGATCAACTGCCCGCCGATGACGGTGGCGGCCACCAGGCCGGCGTCCAGCTCGGCCAGCACCGTGTCCGGCGGCTCGGTCAGCACGCACAGGTCCCCCGGCTGCCCGACCTCGACGCTCCGCAACCGGCCCGGCCGCTCGGGCCGGCCCAGGAAGAGCGTCAAAGCCGTTCGCGCGGACACGCGTTCGTCCGCGTTCAGCACGGATCCGCTGGGCGTGGTGCGGTAGACCGCGGCGCGCATCGCGGTCCACGGGTCGCCGTGCCCGAAGGGCATGTCGGTGGAGAACGCCACCGGCACTTGAGCATTCAGCAGCGAGGCGACCCGCCATAGCTGGCGGTGCTCGTCGGCGGGGACGTCGCTGAGGTAGTGATCGCCGCGCTCGGCAACGAAATTCGGCTGCGTGACCACCGTGACGCCGAGCTCGGCCAGGTCGGCGAGGCTGTCGTCGGGCACCACCGACGCGTGCTCGATGCGGTCCAGCGGGTGGCCGCCGGCCGCGCGCAGCGCCGCGATGGTGACGACGAGTTGGGCGGCGGTCACGCAGTGCACGGCAACCGGGTTGTCGTCGGCGTGCTGCTCGCTGATCCACTGCGCCAACGAATCCAGGTCCAGGTGGTCGTCCTGCAGAATCTTCTTGGCCGGCGCCAGGAAACGCAGCCGCGGCCGGAACTCGCCGTGCCGGTGCGCCACCATCAACGCGACCATGTCGTCGGCGCTGAGGTCGGGGGTGGCGTCCGTGACGCCGGTGACGCCGGTCGCGGTGATCCGGCGGCTGAGGTCGGCCAGGTCGGATTCGCGCCGCGACACCGCGTCCGACCAGCCGCGGTCGGCGGCGCGCAGCCGCCCGTCGGGATGCTCCGCGAGGCCGACACGGCCCAGGGCTTCGGAGTTGAGGATCCACAGCGCGCCGCTGCGGTGCTGGATGCGCACCGGGACCTTGCGCACCACCTCGTCCAGGGCGTCCCGGTCCAGGTCGCCGGCCACCGATTCGTGGTAGCCGACCGCGCGGATCCACCCGTCGGGACCCGGTGAGGCATTCGACAGTAGCTGCGCCATTTGCTCTTTGGTGCTGACGCCGGGCGGGCCGACGAGGAACGAGTCCAGCGCGGCAGCCGCCGACCGGACGTGTACGTGGTGGTCGTGCAGGCCGGGTAGCACGGTTCCGCCGCCGGCGTGCAGCACACCCTCCCGGTGCCCGGCTTCCAGCTCGGTACCGATTTCCTCGATGCGCTCACCGACGCGGAGGTCGACCAGCCGGCCGTCGAGCAGGGTAGCGTTGCGAATCAGCATGACAGGCAGCGCCTTTCGGTGACCAGTCGGCGCACGGCGTCGTTGTCGGCACCGAGCGCGGGGGCCGATCCGGTTACCCGCGGCGACTGCGGCGGCGGGGCGGCGTGGGCCGAGACCGCTTCGCCCGCAGGAAGTTCCGCGTAGCCGGCGGCGACGGCGGCCATGGCCACCTCGATCAGCTCACCGCCGCCGCGGCGCAGCGATTCGGTCACCGCGCGGGCCGCTTCCAGGCCGGCCAGCGGGTCGGCGATGGCGTCGCCACAGAACACGGGGCCGGTGCCCACCAAGCCCCCGGCGACCGCGGCGTCGTCGCCGAACGCGGCACGGTCGGGGTTCCCGTCGTATCCGGTGATCCGCAACCAGATTCGGCCGGGCTTGGCGGGCATGTCGTCGGGCCCGAGGCGGCGCCTCGCCAGCGCCGCGGGCCGGGAGCCCTCGATCACGATGTCGGCGGCGGCGAGCAGCTCGCGCACGTCGTCGGCGTGACGGTCGAAATCGACACAGTAGGACAGCTTTTGACCGTTGATCCAGTCGAAGAAGGCGCGGTTGCCGGCGCGGGTGCCGTCGGGGCGGCGTGGGCTTTCGACCTTGACGACGGTGGCTCCGGCGCGGGCCAGCAGCGCCCCGCATAGCGGACCGGCCCACATCGACGACAGGTCGGCCACCAGCAGGCCCGCCTCTTCGCCCAGCGGCGCCGACGGACCCAGGCGGCGCACCCGCGGCGGCGTCGCCTCGGCCTCGCCCAGCGCGGCGGCGGGGATGTCGAGCAGACCTGTGCGTTCGGTGATTTCGGCGGCCAGACGGGTTGCGGCCCAGTCATTCAGCGCCGGCCACGGGTCGGCGAGCACGTCGTCGGCCTCCAGCAGCGCGGGCACGGCGGCGACGTCGTCGGGGCGGGACAGGGTGATCGCGCACCAGCCGTCACGGGACCGCAGCAGTCGGGTGGCGCCACCGGCCGAGACCCGTCCACCTCGGGTCAGGCCGAGCAGCGCGGCCCGCCCGGCCAGCAGCGTCGCCGCGTCGGCGGCGATTGCCCTGGCGCGGCCCAGCACGTTCGCGCGGGAGAAGTCCGGCGGGCCGTCGGGCGGGCCGGTCAGCCAGGCCAGCCCGCTATCCCCCCAGTCGGCCGGCGCACAGCTCACGCTCCCCATTGTGCCCGTAGTGCACATCGCCCTGCGACACGCCAGACCCGGGTTGCGTCATCACAGCAAATTTCTTGCGAAGCTCCTCGTGTCGATGCGACTGTGCAGTAACTCGTCGGCAACCACCGGCAGAAGGCGGCTCGCGACGGCGCCGCAGCGGTCGCTGAGGAGGGCAAGAACCGTGGATTTCGCGACATTAGCGCCCGAGATCAATTCCGGCAGAATGTATACCGGCCCCGGTTCGGCTCCTATGCTTTCCGCCGCGGCGGCGTGGGACGCGCTCACCGCGGAAATGCGCTTCACCGCCGCGAGCTATGCGACGGTGGTTTCCGGCCTGACCGCCGGGCCCTGGTTGGGCCCGTCAGCCGCATTGATGGCCGCGGCGGCAGCACCATTTGTTCTGTGGCTGAACGCAACTGCCGCCCAGGCCGAACAGGCCGCACTCCAGGCCCGAGCCGCCGCGGGCGCCTACGAGGCGGCGTTCGCGATGACGGTGCCGCCGGAAATCGTCGCGGCCAACCGCAGCCTTCTCATGGTGTTGATTGCGACCAATCTTTTCGGGCAGAACACGGCGGCGATCGCCGCCGCCGAAGCGGAATACGCCCAGATGTGGGCCCAGGATGCCGTCTCGATGTACGGCTACGCCGCGTCCTCGGCCGCAGCGTCGACGTTGGTGCCGTTCAGTTCGCCGCCGTCGACCACAAACCCGTCGGGGGTTGCCGCTGCGCTGGGGCCCGAAGTGATCACCGCGTTGCCACAGGTGCTGCAGGCGCTGACAACACCGTCGGCAACCCCGCTGGCTTCGCTGTCGGATCTGCTCAGCGGGCCCACGCTGAACCAGATCCTGGTCGCCCTCACGTTGGTGGTGATCCCGTTGACAGCCATCGACATTCCGATAGCGACGACGAGTATTTCCGCTTCTTCGACAAGCGCCACGGCCTCGTTCACGTCGGCGTCGACGACGATGCGAGGCCTCCTGATCAATGCCGACCGTGATTACGCCGCCGGCAAGGGACCATTCACCGGCAACGGACCGGGCGCCGCGAGGCTGCCGGAGTGGATCCTGGGCGGGCCGAACGGTGGACCATCGACGCAGTCCGTGGCCGCCAACCTCGGCCGGGGAATCCCCGTCGGCGGATTGTCCGTCCCGCCAGGCTGGGCGGCGTCGGCCCCGGCATACCGCACGGTTGCCTACGCCCTGCCGATCAGCACCGGCGCTTCCGAAGCGTTGGCGAGAAGCTCCGGCAACCTGTTCGCCGAAATGGCGCTCGCCGGTGCGGCCGGGCGCGTCGTCGGCGGTACCGCCGGCCTGGGACACGGCGACCAGCGCGTCCGGACAGCCGGGCGCAGCGCCCCGACGCCGTCGCCGCAACCGCAGGCCCAGCTGGTGAGCGACATTGCCACCGAGCTGTCCGAACTGGCCGCGAAAGCCCAGTCGCTGCTCACCAAACTGGCCGATTCCGGGCTCATGAGCGCCGAGCAGATCACCGAGCAGAGAAGACGCTTCCTCGGTTAGCAGGCGCGGTCACCACGTCAATCCCATTGCGGGAAAGAGTAATTGGGCCATATCGCCGTCCGGGATGGCGGCCGGATTCACGCTGCGCTCCAGGATGACGCCCGTGGTGACGGCGAAGAAGAATTCGGCCAGCGACCGGGCGGGGATCGGCGGCGTCAGGCGGGCGGTCGAGTAGACCTCGGCAAGCACCGCGGCGAGGTTGTCGACCGCGCGGGTGTGCACGTCGGCGTAGCGTCGGTCCAGCTCCGGGTCGCGCGCGGCGTGTGCCCGGAACTCGGCCAGCACACACTGCCACCCGGTATCGGATGCGCTGTCTTCGTCGCCGGCACGGAGTACGGCCTGGAAGGCGTCGGCGCCGCTGCGCCCCGTCACCGCCCGTCGGTAATGCGCCGCGCGCTCCTCGACCCGGAGCTCCAGCAACGCGAAGAACAGGTCGGGCTTGCCGCCGAACTGGGAGTAGACGATGCCCTTGGAGAACCCGGCCTCCTCGGCGATGGCCTCCAGCGTGGCCCCCGCATACCCGCGAGCGACGAAGACCCGTTGGGCCGCCGCCAGGACCAGGCCGCGGTTGCGCTCGACCTGTTCGACGCGGCGCAGGCGGGTCGGCATGGCGCCGATTAAATACCGTGGGTATTTGAATGTCAACGGTACTTCACGGCTGCGAAGCGAGTCGAGGCGGAACCATCGGTATCGCGAAAATAGGTCAACCGGGCATGGCTGATGGGCAGGCTCCGTATAGATACCAAAAGAATGATTCAGCCGATTTTGCGGAATAGTAGGTATATAGAGCCCCGATATGTTTATCCTTCTTATCGGGCCGGTCGGGTGCCGCGGCCATGCCCAAAGACCTGCATTGCAGACCAAATATTCGTGCCCGGGACGGAACGCCGTTCTGCTCCGGAGGGGAGCACGAATATCGCTTTAACACGCCCAAAAACTGGGCGAACCGTGCCGGGGGGCCGATACACGACCTAGCACCACCTAGGTCGTGACCTAGCGAATTGGGTGGTCCCCGAATGTCATACGTGATCGCGACTACGGACGCGCTGTCAACCGCCGCATCGGACCTGGCAAAGCTCGGTTCCACCATCGAGGTGGCCCGCAGCGCCGCCGCCGCCCCGACGACCAGTTTGCTGGCCGCGGGGCAGGACGCGGTGTCCACCGCCATCGCGCGGCTGTTCGGCGCGCACGGCGCGGCGTTCCAGTCCGTCGGCGCCCAGGCGGCCGCTTTTCACGACCAGTTCATCCGGGCCATGTCGGCCAGCTCCGCCGAGTATGTCCTCGCCGAGACCGCGAACGCGGCGGCGTTTCCGTACCCGTCGCAACCGGCCATCTTCTCGCCGTGGTTGTGGCTGACCGGCCGGCCGTTGTTCGGCAACGGCGCCAACGCCGCGGCGGGCAGCGGCAACGCCGGCGGCGCCGGCGGATGGCTGCTGGGTAGCGGCGGCAACGGCGGCTCGGGAGCGGCCGGTGGAACCGGCGGAGCCGGCGGTGCCGCGGGGTTCTTCAGCGGCGACGGCGGAAACGGCGGGGCCGGCGGGGCCTCGTCGACGGGTAACGGCGGCAATGGCGGGGCCGGCGCCAACAGCGGATTGTTCTTCGGCAGCGGCGGTTCCGGCGGCGACGGCGGCGCCAGCACCGGCGGACTCGGCACCGGCGGGCTCGGCGGGGCCGGTGGGCGCTCGTGGATATTCGGAACCGGTGGGGCGGGCGGCGCCGGCGGATCCAGCGCGAGCGCGGCCGGCGGGGCCGGCGGGGCAGGCGGGGCCGGTGGGACGTTCTGGGGCCACGGCGGAGCCGGCGGCGACGGCGGCAACGGCGCGGGCAGCGGGGCCGGCGGTGCCGGCGGCGCGGGCGGGCACGCCTCGCTCATCGGCAACGCCGGCTGGGGCGGCGACGGCGGCGACGCCAGCGGCACCGGAGCCGGCGGGGCCGGCGGCGAGGGCGGCGTCACCCGGGTGCTGGGCAACGGCGGCTGGGGTGGCAGCGGCGGCGACAGCGCCGCAGGCAACGGCGGCGCCGGCGGGGCCGGTGGCAACTCCCTGATCGTCGGCTACGGCGGATTCGGCGGCGCCGGCGGCGACAGCGCGGGCGCCTTCGGCGGGGCCGGCGGCGCCGGCGCCAACGGCGGATTCCTGTTCGGCGGCGGCGGCTACGGCGGGCTCGGCGGCAGCAACACCGGCGGCACCGGCGCGGGCGGCGCGGGCGGGGCCGGCGGCACCGCCTGGCTGTTCGGCGACGGCGGCGACGGCGGGGCCGGCGGCACCAGCGTCAGCGCCGCGGGCGGGGGCGGCGGCGCGGGCGCCAACAGCGGCTTCTTCGTCGGCAACGGCGGCGACGGCGGCAACGGCGGCACCACCAGCTTCACCGGCGGCTCCGGCGGGGCCGGTGGAACGGCCGGCGACGCGTGGGTGATCGGCAACGGCGGACACGGCGGGACCGGCGGCGACAGCAACAGCGCGATCTCGGGCATTGCCGGCAACGGCGCCCGCGGCGGCAACGCCGGGTTCCTGTTCGGCAACGCCGGCGACGGCGGCGACGGCGGCACCGGCACCTCGACCAACGGCAACGGCGGCGCCGGCGGCAACGCCCCGCTGTTCGGCAACGGCGGCGACGGCGGCAACGGTGTGGGCGGCGGCGCGGCCGGCAAGGCCGGCCTGTTCGTCGGCAACGGCGGCGATGGCGGCACCGGCCAGCGCGGCGCCGACGGCGGGTTCCTGCTCGGCAACGGCGGCGCGGGCGGCACCGGCGGCATCGTCGACACCGCCGGCGGGGCGGGCGGCAACGCCTGGCTGATCGGCAACGGCGGCGCGGGCGGCACCGGCGGCCACGGCATCGCCGTCATCGCCGACGGCAACGGCTTCGAGGGCGGGGCCGGTGGCAACGGCGGGGTGCTGTTCGGCTTCGGCGGCGCGGGCGGGACCGGCGGCGCCGGGCTGACGACGGTGCCCGGGTCCGGCATCGGGGGTGACGGCGGCGCCGGCGGCCGCGGCTCCTGGGTGCTCGGTGGCGGCGGTGACGGCGGCGCCGGCGGCGCCGGTGGCGTCGGCAACGCGTCCGCCAGCGGCGGCCGTGGCGGCAGCGGCGGCGCGGGCGGTGCCGCGGTCCTGGCCGGCAGCGGCGGAACCGGCGGCGCCGGCGGCCACGGCGGACAGGCCGGCGCCGGCTCGGCGGCCGGGGCCGGTGGCCAGGGCGGCGACGCCGGGGACAGCGGACTGCTGTTCGGCTACGGCGCGGCCGGCGGGGCCGGCGGCGACGGCGGGACGGGCGCGTTGGGCGCGACCGGCGGGGCCGGCGGGTCCGGCGGGGCCGGTTCGTCCGCGACGCTGTTCGGCCCGGGCGGGGCGGGCGGTGCCGGCGGGGCAGGTGGTGACGGCGGCGGGAGCGTCGGCGCGGCCGGCGGGCACGGCGGCGACGCCGGAGACGCCGGGCTGTTCTTCGGCAACGGCTCGACCGGCGGGGCCGGCGGCACGGGCGGCGCAAACCTGAACAACAACGTCGGCGGCCACGGCGGCGACGCGGGCGACGGCGGAGACGCCGGGTGGATCGGCCTGGGCGGCAGCGGCGGCACCGGTGGCTCCGGCGGGGCGGGCACGCCCCCCGGGACCGGCGGGGGCGGCGGCCTCGGTGGTGATGGCGGGCTGCTGGGCCAGCCCGGCCTGCCCGGCCAACCCGGCGCACCGGTCTAACGCGGTCCAAGAAGGGTTTTCAGATGTCTTACGTGATCGCGACCCCGGACGCCTTCTCGGCCGCGGCGCTGCAGTTGGACAAGCTCGGTGCGGCGCTGGAGCAGGCCAATTCGGCCGCCGCCGTCCCGACCACCAACCTGCTGGCGGCGGCGTCCGACGAGGTGTCCATCGCCATAGCGGAGCTGTTCGGCACGCACGGCCAGGACTTTCAGGCCCTGACCGCGCAGGCGTCGGTGTTCCACAACCAGTTCCTGCGGACCCTGACGGCGAGTGGCAGCCAATACGCCGCCACCGAGGCCGCCAGCGCGGCGCCGCTGCAGGGCCTGGCGGACCTCGGGATCTTCTCGCCGTGGAAGCTGCTGACCGGGCGGCCGCTATTCGGCGACGGCGCCGACGGCGCGGCGAACAGCGGGAAGGCCGGCGGCGCCGGCGGCTGGATATTGGGCAACGGCGGCAACGGCGGATCCGGAGCGGCCGGTCAGGCCGGCGGCGCCGGGGGTTCGGCCGGGCTGATCGGTGAGGGCGGTTCCGGCGGGGCGGGCGGCGCGACGTCGATCGTCAACGGCGGCAACGGCGGCAACGGCGGGGCCGGCGGCAACGGCGGCTTGCTGTGGGGCAGCGGCGGCTCCGGCGGGGCCGGCGGCCTGGACACCCTCGGCACCGGGGCCGGGGGCATCGGCGGTAGCGGCGGCCGCGCCTGGCTGCTCGGCGCGGGTGGCGCCGGCGGGGCCGGCGGCGGCGGCGCGAGCGGTGGCGCCGGCGGGTCCGGCGGCGACGGCGGATGGCTGTCGGGCAACGGCGGCGTCGGCGGCGCCGGCGGCGCCAACACCACCGCCACCGGCACCGGCGGCATCGGCGGCGACGGCGGACGGGCCTGGCTGCTCGGCACCGGCGGCGCGGGCGGCGCCGGGGGCATCGGCGGTGTCGGCCCGACGCTGGGCGGTCACGGCGGACACGGCGGCGAGGGCGGCCTGCTCGTCGGCGGCGGCGGCACCGGCGGCGACGGCGGATCCGCGGGTACCGGCGGCACCGGCGGCGACGGCGGCCGGGGCGGCTGGCTGTCCGCCGGCGGTGGCGGCGCGGGCGGCGTCGGCGGGATCGGCCTCACCGGGGCCGGCGGCGCCGGCGGAACCGGCGGCAGCGGCGGACTGTTCGGGCCGGGCGGGGCCGGCGGCGCGGGCGGCAGCGCCGCGCTCACCGGCGGTAAGGGCGGGGCGGGCGGCGAAGCCGGCCTGGTGTTCGGTACCGGCGGGGCCGGCGGCGTCGGCGGCAACTCCGGCGCGGGCATCGACGGCGGCACGGGCGGCGACGGCGGCCGCGGCGGCTGGCTCCTCGGCAGCGGCGGTGTCGGCGGCAACGGCGGCAACGGCGGGGACGGCATCAGCAACGTCGCGGGGGCCGACAGCGACGGCGGCAACGGCGGCAACGGCGGCAAGGGCGGCCGCGGCGGCCTGCTGTTCAGCGACGGCGGCAACGGCGGCAACGGCGGCCTGGGCGGCCGCGGCGGCAACGGCGTGAACGGCGTCGACGGCGCAAACGGGACCTTCCCCAGCGGCGACGGCGGCGACGGCACCGACGGCACCGGCGGCGGCCACGGTGGCACCGGCGGCAACGGCGGGGCGGGCGGGCAGGGCGGTTTCCTCGGCCGCAGCGGCATCCTCGGCGCCGGCGGCGACGGCGGCGACGGCGGCACCGGCGGCTATGGCGGCAACGGCGGCGACGGCGCAAACGGCGACGCAAGCAGCCCCAACGGCGGCAACGGAGGCAAGGGCGGCAACAGCGCCGGCGGCGGCATCGGCGGCGCCGGCGGCGTCGGCTCCACCATCGGCGACCACGGCGCCAACGGGACCGCGCCCCCGGGTGTCGGCGGCAACGGCGGTAACGGCGGCAACGGCTACAGCCCCACCACGGCGGGCGCCAACGGCGGCAACGGCGGCAGCGGCGGCGCGGGCGGCAACCAGGGCAACGGCGGCAACGGCGGGCTCGGCGGCAACGGCGCGACCGGCCTGGCCGGCGACGACGGCGTCAGCGCCGGCGCCAGCGGCACCGACGGCCAGCTCGGCGGCACGGGCGGTGACGGCGGGGCCGGCGGGGCGGCCGGCGGCAGCGTCGGGACCCACGGAGGATCCGGCGGAGCCGGTGGCCGCGGCGGCGACGGCGGCGTCGGCGGTTCGGGCGTCGACGGCGCCAACGGGCTCGCGACCACGGGCGCGGGCGGAAGCGGACACACCGGCGGCGACGCCGGCAGCGGCGGCGACGGCGGCGGCGGCGGCAAGGGCGGCGCGGCGGGCTCGGGCGGGGCCAGCGGCACCGCGGGCACCGCGGGCGCGGGCGGGGTCGGCGGCGACGGCGGCGCGGCGGGCACGGCGGGCGCCGGCGGCGTCGGCGCGAACGGCCACGACGGGACCGCGGCGCACATCGACGGCTACGGCGGCGGCGACGGCGGGGCCGGCGGCAAGGGCGCCGACGGCGGCAACGGCGGCGCCGGCGGGGCCAACGGCAACGGCGTCGGCACCGCGGCCAACGGCAACGGCGGCGACGCCAGCGACGGCGGCAAGGGCGGGGCGGCCGGGGCCGGCGGCTCCGGTCTGGCCGGCGCGGCCGGGACGTCGGGCGTCAACCTCGGCGCCGGACAGGACGGCGGCGACGGCGGCAAGGGCGGCACCGGCGGCAAGGGCGGCGACGGCGGCACCGGCGGGACCGGGACGCACGCCGGCAGCGATGGGCTGGGCGGCGTCGGCGGCAAGGGCGGCGACGCGGGCGCGGCGGGCGACGGCGGTAGCGGCGCGAAGGGCGAGACCGGAGTCAACAACGGCGACGGCGGCGCGGGCGGCAAGGGCGGCGACGCCGGGGCCGTGGGCACCGGTGGTGCGGGCGGGACGAACGGCGGCGGCGGCACGGCGCTCTCCGGCCTCGATGGCACGGGCGCCAACGGCGGCCGGGGTGGCGACGGCGGCGCGGGTGTCGCCGGCACCAAGGGCGACAACGGCGTCAGCGCCGGCGACAGCGGCACCGACGGCACGGACGGCGGCAAGGGCGGCGACGGCGGCGCGGGCGGCGCGAGCAGCGGCACGCTGGGCACCGTCGGCGGCGCCGGTGGGGCCGGTGGCCTGGGCGGCGCCGGTGGGGCCGGCGGCTCGGGCGTCGACGGCGCCAAGGGCGACGCCACCGCGGGCGCGGGCGGCAACGGCCTGAAAGGCGGCGACGCCGGGGCCGGCGGCGACGGCGGAGCGGGCGGTAAGGGCGGGGCAGGCGGCTCGGGCGGGGCCGACGGCACGCAGGGCGCGGCGGGCGCCGGCGGCGACGGCGGCGACGGCGGCGCGGCGGGCAGCGCGGGCGCCGGCGGGACCGGCGCGAACGGCCACGACGGGACTACGGCGCACATCGCCGGCTACGACGGCGGCAACGGCGGCCAGGGCGGCAAGGGCGCCAACGGCGGCAACGGCGGTGCCGGCGGGCTCGACGGCAACGGCGCCAACCAGGCGGCGACCGGCGACGGCGGCGACGCCAGCGACGGCGGCAAGGGCGGCGCGGCCGGGTCCGGCGGCGCGGGCCTGGCCGGTGTGGCCGGGACCGCGGGCGTCAACCTCGGCGCCGGCACGGCGGGCGGCGACGGCGGCAACGGCGGCGTCGGCGGCAAGGGCGGCGACGGCGGCACCGGCGGGACCGGGACGCACGCCGGCACCGACGGGCTGGGCGGCGTCGGCGGCAAGGGCGGCGACGCCGGTACCGCGGGCGACGGCGGCCGCGGTGCCAACGGCACAGACGCCTACGTCGACGGCGGCGGCGGCGGCAAGGGCGGTAACGCGGGCGCTGTCGGGACCGGCGGCGCGGGCGGGGCCAACGGCGGCGGCGGCACGGCCCTGTCCGGCGGGGATGGCACCGGCGCCAACGGCGGCCGGGGTGGCGACGGCGGCAACGGCGCCACGGGCGCCGCCGGCGACGACGGCGTCAACGCCGCCAATCCCGACGGCACCGACGGCAAGACCGGCGGCGTGGGCGGCGCGGGCGGCGGCGGCGGCGCGAGCAGCGGCACCCTCGGAACCACCGGCGGCGCCGGGGGCGTCGGCGGCGCGGGCGGCGCCGGCGGCGACGGCGGCAGCGGTATCGACGGCGTCATCGGACAGGCCGGCAACGGCATCGGCGGCAACGGCACGGCCGGCGGCAACGCCGGCAGCGGCGGCGACGGCGGCGCGGGCGGCAAGGGCGGCGCGGGCGGCTCCGGCGGAGCCCTGGGCACGACGGGCGCCGTGGGCGCCGGGGGCGCCGGCGGCGACGGCGGCAACGCGGGCAGCGCGGCGGCCGGTGGCGCGGGCGCGGTCGGCCACGACGGCACCTCGTCCCACGTCGACGGCTACGACGGCGGGGACGGCGGCAAGGGCGGCAAGGGCGGCGACGGCGGCAACGGCGGCGCCGGCGGGTTCGACGGCAACGGCGCCAACCAGGCGGCGACCGGCGACGGCGGCAACGCGAGCGGCGGCGGCAAGGGCGGCGCGGCCGGCGCCGGCGGCGCGGGCCTGGCCGGCACGGCCGGGACGGCGGGCGTCAACGCCGGCATCGGCACGGCCGGCGGCGACGGCGGCGACGGCGGCGTCGGCGGCAAGGGCGGCGACGGCGGCACCGGCGGGACCGGGACGCACGCCGGCAGCGACGGGCTGGGCGGCGTCGGCGGCAGGGGCGGCGACGCCGGAGCAGCGGGCGACGGCGGCCGGGGAGCCGCCGGTACCGGCACCTACGTGGACGGCGGCCAGGGCGGCAAGGGCGGCGACGCGGGCGCCGCCGGCGCCGGCGGCGACGGCGGGGCCAACGGCGGCGGCGGCTCGGCGCTATCCGGCGGCAGCGGCACCGGCACCAACGGCGGCAAGGGCGGCGACGGCGGCAACGGTTACACCGGCGCCAACGGCGACAACGGCGTGAACGCCGGCGACAGCGGCACCGACGGCAAGACCGGCGGCAAGGGCGGCGACGGCGGGGCCGGCGGCGCGGGCAGTGGCACCACTGGCACGCACGGAGGCGCCGGAGGCGCCGGTGGCACAGGCGGCAACGGCGGCAACGGCGGCACCGGAATCAACGGCGGCGCTGGGCAATTCGGCAACGGCGTGGGCGGCGACGGTCAGGACGGCGGCAACGCGGGCAACGGCGGCGCCGGCGGCACCGGCGGCAAGGGCGGGGCCGGCGGATCCGGCGGCGCGAACGGCACCACGGGCACCGTCGGCGCCGGCGGGGCCGGCGGCAACGGCGGCAACGCGGGCGGAGCGGGCGCCGGCGGTGCGGGCGCGTCGGGCGCCAACGGCACGGCCGGCATCAACGACAACGCCGGATACGACGGCGGCGCGGGCGGGGCCGGCGGCAAGGGCGGCAACGGCGGCAATGGCGGCGTCGGCGGGACCGACGGCAACGGCCTCAACCAGGCGGCCACCGGCAACGGCGGCAACGCCAGCGCCGGCGGCAAGGGCGGCGCCGGCGGCGCCGGTGGCGCGGGCGTCAAGGGCGCGACGGGCACGGCCGGCGTCGACCTCGGCGTCGGGACGGACGGCGGCGACGGCGGTAACGGCGGAGCCGGCGGCAAGGGCGGCGACGGCGGCACGGGCGGCACCGGAACCACTCCGGGTGGCGACGCGGCCGGCGGCGTCGGCGGCAAGGGCGGCAACGCGGGCGCGGCCGGCGACGGCGGCAAGGGCGCGGCCGGTGTCACCGGCATCAACAACGGAGACGGCGGCGCGGGCGGCAAGGGCGGCGACGCGGGTGCCGTCGGCGCCGGCGGCGACGGGGGGGCCAACGGCGGCGGCGGCACCGCCCTGTCCGGCGGTGACGGCACCGGCGCCAACGGCGGTAAGGGTGGGGCCGGCGGCAACGGCTACGTCGGCGCCAACGGTGACAGCGCCACCAATAGCACCGCCCCCAACGGCGCCGACGGCAAGACCGGCGGCGCGGGCGGGGCGGGCGGCGCCGGCGGCGCCGGCAGCGGCACCGCGGGCACTCACGGCGGCGACGGCGGGGCCGGCGGCAAGGGCGGCGACGGCGGCAAGGGCGGCAACGGCTTCGACGGTTCCACCGGGGTGGCCGGATCCGGCATCGGTGGCAGCGGGACGGCCGGCGGCAACGCCGGCAGCGGCGGCGACGGCGGTGTCGGCGGCAAGGGCGGCGCGGCCGGCTCCGGCGGAGCCAACGGGACCAGCGGCGCGGTGGGCGCCGGCGGGGCCGGCGGCAACGGCGGGTCCGCGGGGATCGCGGGCGTCGGCGGGGCCGGCGCGACCGGACACGACGGGACCGCGGCCCACATCGCCGGGTACGCCGGCGGTGACGGCGGGGCCGGCGGCAAGGGCGGCAACGGCGGCAACGGCGGCGTCGGTGGCTTCGACGGCAACGGCGCCAACCAGGCGGCGACCGGCAACGGCGGCAACGCCAGCGCCGGCGGCAAGGGCGGCAACGCCGGCAACGGCGGCAACGGCCTGGCCGGCACCGCCGGCACCAACGGCGTCAACCTGGGGGCCGGGACGGACGGCGGCGACGGCGGGGCAGGCGGCAACGGCGGCGCGGGCGGCAACGGCGGCACGCGGGGCACCGGGACCGTCAACGGCAGCAACGGCGCCGGCGGCGTCGGCGGCAACGCCGGTAGCGGCGGCCTGGCCGGCGACGGCGGGCGCGGTGCCGACGGCAACGCGACGAACGTCAACGGCGGCGCGGGCGGCAAGGGCGGCAACGGCGGCACCGCCGGCACCGTCGGCGCGGGCGGCACCAACGGCGGCGGTGGGAACGCGCTGTCCGGCGCGGCCGGTACCGGCACCAACGGCGGCAAGGGTGGCGACGGCGGCAACGGCTTCGTCGGCGCCAACGGCAGCGACGGCGTCAACGCCACCAACCCCAACGGCACCGACGGCAAGACCGGTGGCACCGGCGGCGCGGGCGGCGCCGGCGGCACCAGCGGCGGCGTCGGCACCACCGGCGGCGTGGGCGGGGCGGGCGGCCACGGCGGCGACGGCGGCACGGGTGGCAGCGGCATCGACGGCACGGCCGGGGTGGCCGGCAGCGGTATCGGCGGTAGCGGGACCGCCGGCGGCAACGCCGGCAGCGGCGGCAGCGGCGGGGCCGGCGGCAAGGGCGGCGCCGCGGGCGGCGCCGGCACCGGCGGCACGGCGGGCGCCGTCGGCGCGGGCGGCGCCGGCACCGGCGGCACGGCGGGCGCCGTCGGCGCGGGCGGAGCCGGCGGCAACGGCGGGTCTGCGGGCAGCGCAGGCGTCGGCGGCGCGGGCGCGACCGGGGCCAGCGGGACGACGGCACACATCGCCGGCTACGCCGGCGGTGACGGCGGGGCCGGCGGCAAGGGCGGCAACGGCGGCAACGGCGGCGTCGGTGGCTTCGACGGCAACGGCGCCAACCAGGCGGCGACCGGAAACGGCGGCAACGCCAGCGCCGGCGGCAAGGGCGGCAACGCCGGCAACGGCGGCAACGGCCTGGCCGGCACCGCCGGCACCAACGGCGTCAACCTCGGGGCCGGCACGGACGGCGGCGACGGCGGGGCAGGCGGCAACGGCGGCGCGGGCGGCAACGGCGGCACGCGGGGCACCGGGACCGTCAACGGCAGCAACGGCGCCGGCGGCGTCGGCGGCAACGCCGGTAGCGGCGGCCTGGCCGGCGACGGCGGCCGCGGTGCCGACGGCAACGCGACGAACGTCAACGGCGGCGCGGGCGGCAAGGGCGGCAACGGCGGCACCGCCGGCACCGTCGGCGCGGGCGGCACCAACGGCGGCGGCGGCAACGCGCTGTCCGGCGCGGCCGGCACCGGCACCAACGGCGGCAAGGGTGGCGACGGCGGCAACGGCTACATCGGCGCCAACGGCGACAGCGCCACCAACGGCACGGCCCCCAACGGCACCGACGGCAAGACCGGTGGCACCGGCGGCGCGGGCGGCGCCGGTGGCACCAGCGGCGGCGCGGGCACCCACGGTGGCGACGGCGGGGCCGGCGGCAAGGGCGGCGACGGCGGCACCGGCGGCAGCGGCGTCGACGGCACGACGGGGGTGGCCGGCAGCGGTGTCGGCGGCGACGGCACGGTCGGCGGCAACGCCGGCAAGGGCGGCGACGGCGGCGGGGGCGGCAAGGGCGGCGCCGCGGGCGGCGCCGGCAGCGGCGGCACGGCGGGCACCGCGGGCGCCGGCGGGGCCGGCGGCAACGGCGGGGCAGCGGGGATCGCGGGTGTCGGCGGCGCCGGCGCGACCGGGGCCAACGGCACCGCGTCCCACATCGCCGGGTACAACGGCGGCAACGGCGGGGCCGGCGGCAACGGCGCCAACGGCGGCAACGGCGGCATCGGCGGCGCCAACGGCAGCGGCAGCGGCACGGGCGCGACCGGAAACGGCGGCAACGCCAGCGCCGGCGGCAAGGGCGGCGCGGCCGGCAACGGCGGCGTCGGCCTCACCGGCACCGCCGGCACCAACGGCGTCAACCTCGGGGCCGGCACGGCCGGCGGCGACGGCGGGTCCGGCGGCACCGGCGGCAAGGGCGGCAACGGCGGCACCGGCGGCACCGGAACCGTCAACGGCAGCAACGCCGCCGGCGGCGTCGGCGGCCAGGGCGGCAGCGCGGGCGCGGCCGGCGACGGCGGCCGCGGCGCCGACGGCAACGCGACAAACCTCGACGGCGGCGCCGGCGGCAAGGGCGGCAACGGCGGGGCCAGGGGTCTCGGCGGGGCCGGCGGCACCAACGGCGGCGGCGGCACCGCGACCGCCGGTGGCAACGGCACCGGCACCAACGGCGGCAAGGGTGGCGACGGCGGCAACGGCTACGTCGGCGCCAACGGCAGCGACGGCGTCAACGCCGCGAACCCCAACGGCACCGACGGCAAGACCGGCGGCGTGGGTGGGGCCGGTGGCGCAGGCGGCACCAGCGGCGGCGTCGGCACCACCGGCGGCGCGGGCGGCGCGGGCGGCAAGGGCGGCGCGGGCGGCACCGGCGGCAGCGGCATCGACGGCACGGCGGGCGTGGCCGGCAGCGGCGTCGGCGGCGACGGCACGGTCGGCGGCAACGCCGGCAGGGGCGGCGACGGCGGCGGGGGCGGCAAGGGCGGCGCCGCGGGCGGCGCCGGCAGCGGCGGCACGGCGGGCACCGCGGGCCTCGGCGGCGTCGGCGGGGCCGGCGGCAACGCGGGCAGCGCGGGCGCCGGCGGCGCGGGCGCGGTCGGCCACGACGGGACCGCGGCGCACATCGCCGGGTACGCCGGCGGCAACGGCGGGGGCGGCGGCAACGGCGCCAACGGCGGCAACGGCGGCGCCGGCGGCGCCAACGGCAGCGGCAGCGGCACGGGCGCGACCGGCAACGG
The DNA here is from genome assembly GCF_059812195.1 of Mycobacterium sp. NGS68. Taxonomy (NCBI): domain Bacteria; kingdom Bacillati; phylum Actinomycetota; class Actinomycetes; order Mycobacteriales; family Mycobacteriaceae; genus Mycobacterium; species Mycobacterium sp. NGS68. The sequence goes on from NZ_JCALCE010000014.1 coordinate 26,083, forward strand.
CGGCAACGCCAGCGCCGGCGGCAAGGGCGGCAACGCCGGCAACGGCGGCAACGGCCTGGCCGGCACCACCGGCACCAACGGCGTCAACCTCGGGGCCGGCACCGACGGCGGCGACGGCGGGGCAGGCGGCAACGGCGGCAAGGGTGGCAACGGCGGCACACGTGGCACCGGGACCGTCAACGGCAGCAACGGCGCCGGCGGCGTCGGCGGCAACGCCGGCAGCGGCGGCCTGGCCGGCGACGGCGGCCGCGGCGCCGACGGCAACGCAACAAACCTCAACGGTGGCGCCGGCGGCAAGGGCGGCAACGGCGGCACCGCCGGCACCGTCGGCGCGGGCGGCACCAACGGCGGCGGCGGCACCGCACTGTCCGGCGCGGCCGGCACCGGCACCAACGGCGGCAAGGGTGGCGACGGCGGCAACGGCTTCATCGGCGCCGACGGCGACAGCGGCGTCAACCCCGGCGACAGCGGCACCGACGGCAAGACCGGCGGCACCGGCGGCGCCGGCGGCGCGGGCGGCCTGAGCGGCGGAGCCGGCACCCACGGCGGCAACGGCGGCGCCGGCGGCACGGGCGGCGACGGCGGCGACGGCGGTTCCGGCGTCAAGGGCAGCAACGGGCAGGTCACCTCCGGCGACGGCGAAGACGGCCAGAACGGCGGCAACGCGGGCAAGGGCGGCGACGGCGGCGTCGGCGGTAAGGGCGGCGCCGCGGGCGGCGCCGGCAGCGGCGGCACGGCGGGCACCGCGGGTCTCGGCGGCGTCGGCGGCAACGGCGGCGACGCGGGCGCCGCGGGTGCCGGCGGCGCGGGCGCGCTCGGCCACGACGGCACCACGGCTGGCGCCACACCCCACACCGCCGGATACGACGGCGGCGACGGCGGCGACGGCGGCAAGGGTGGAAACGGCGGCAACGGCGGCGCCGGCGGCGCCAACGGCAGCGGCAGCGGCACGGCGGCCACCGGCAACGGCGGCAACGCCAGCAACGGCGGCGCGGCCGGAACCCCCGGCGACGGCGGCAACGGCGCGGACGGCACGCTCAGCAACCCCGACGGCGGCAAGGGCGGCCACGGCGGCAACGCCGGGACGGCGGGCACCGGTGGCACCGGCGGCACGGGCACCGTCGCCGGCGGCAACGGCTCCGCAGGCACCCCTGTCACCGGCCCGGCCGGTAACGGCGGCAACGGCGGCAACGGCTACAACGCCACGGTCGCCGGCGCCAACGGCGGAAACGGCGGCGCCGGCGGCGACGGCGGCTCTGTCGGCAACGGCGGCAACGGCGGAATCGGCGGCGACGGCATGGCCGGCGACAACGGCGCCGACGGCGTCCAGCCCGGCGCGAGCGGCGGCAACGGCCAGAACGGCGGCAACGGCGGCAACGGCGGGGCCGGCGGGTCCGGCCACGGCGCCAACAGCCACGCCGGCAACGGCGGGGCCGGCGGTAAGGGCGGCGACGGCGGCGACGGCGGCACCGGTGTGACCGGCGCCAACGGCGTCTCCGGCAGCGATGACTACGACAACGGCACCGGCGGCGGCCAGGCCGGCGGCGGGGGCGGCAACGGCGCCACCGGCGGCACCGGCGGCACCGGCGGCGCGGCCGGGACCGGCTACGCGGGCGCCGGCAACGGCACGCAGGGGGTCGGCGGCGACGGCGGCGCAGGCGGGGACGCGGGCACGCCCGGCGACGGCGGAAACGGCGCGGCCGGCACCGCAGCGAGCACCACCGGCGGCGCCGGCGGCAAGGGCGGCGACCCGGGCACCGCGGGTGCCGGCGGCAGCGGCGGCAACGGCCGGATCGACGGTACCGACGGTGCCGACGGCGCCGTCGTCACCAGCGGCGGCAACGGCGGAAACGGCGGCGTCGGGTTCACCTCGACGGCTGCCGGTGCCAACGGCGGCGACGGCGGCGCGGGCGGGGCCGGCGGCGCGGTCGGCAACGGCGGCCACGGCGGCGACGGCGGCAACGGTGTGGACGGCGCGCGCGGCGACAACGGCCTGAACCCCGGCGACGACGGCCAGACCGGCCAGGCCGGCGGCAAGGGCGGCACCGGCGGTGCCGGCGGCGCGGGCGGCTCGACCTCCGGCGACGGCGGGGCCGGCGGCGACGGCGGGACCGGCGGCAACGGCGGCACCGGCGGGACCGGCCGCACCGGCAACAACGGCGTGTCCGGCAGCAACGACTATGGCAACGGCTTCGGCGGCGGCCAGGACGGCGGCGACGGCGGCAACGGCGGAGTCGGCGGTGGCGGCGGCAACGGCGGCGCCGGCGGCAGCGCGGGCCTCTACGGCACCGCGGGCGCCACAGGCAACGGCGGCAACGCCGGCAACGGCGGGGCCGCAGGCACGCCCGGCGACGGCGGCAACGGCGCGGCCGGCATCCTCGGCCACATCGACGGCGGGGCCGGCGGCAACGGCGGCAACCCCGGCACGGGCGGTGCGGGCGGTGCCGGCGGCACCGGCTTCGCCGACGGCGACGACGGCACCACCGGCGCGGGCTTCACCGGCATTGCCGGCAACGGCGGCAACGGCGGCGTGGGCTACAGCGCCTCCATTCCTGGTACCAACGGCGGCAACGGCGGGGCCGGCGGCAATGGCGGCACGCACGGCAACGGCGGCATCGGCGGCGACGGCGGCAGCGGCGCGGACGGCAACAACGGGGCCAACGGCGCCAACCCCGGCGACAACGGCGGCAACGGCCAGGCCGGCGGCCTGGGCGGCGACGGCGGCGCGGGCGGTAAGGGCGGCTCGGTCGTCGGCGACGGTGGCGCCGGCGGGCACGGCGGCGACGGCGGCAACGGCGGCAACGGCGGAAAGGGCCTCGACGGCGCCAACGGCACCCACGACGGCGAAGACGGCGGCAACGGCGGCGACGGCGGCGACGGGGCCGTCGGCGGCAACGGCGGTAAGGGTGGGAACGGCGGGACGGCGGCCCACGGCACCACGGGCGCGGGCGGTGACGGCGGCAACGCCGGCAACGGCGGCAACGGCGGCACCGAAGGCAACGGCGGCGACGGGGCCGACGGCACCATCGACCACATCGACGGCGGCGACGGCGGCCATGGCGGCAACCCGGGCACCGGCGCGGCGGGGGGCACGGGCGGTGCCGGCGGCACCGGTTCGCCGCATGGGACCAGGGGCGCGGACGGCGCGGCGGGCACCACACCCACCAACACCGCCGGCAACGGCGGCGACGGCGGCGACGGCTACAACGCCACGGTGCCGGGCACCGACGGCGGCAACGGCGGTAAGGGCGGCGACGGCGGCGACTACGGCGACGGCGGCAAGGGCGGACACGGCGGCAACGGCGCGACCGGCGGGGCCGGGCAGAACGGCCAGAACCCCGGCGACGACGGCGCCGACGGCGACAAGGGCGGAAACGGCGGCGACGGCGGCGACGGCGGCAAGAGCGGCACCTACGCCGGCCACGGCGGCGACGGCGGCGCGGCCGGTAACGGCGCGACCGGCGGGGCCGGCGGCGACGGCGCGGCCAACCCCGCGGGCGTCGGCGACGGTTACGGCGGCAACGGCGGCAGCGGCGGCGACGGCGGCACCGGCGGCCACGGCGGCAAGGGCGGCGACGGCTTCACCGGCGGCGGCAACGGCGGCGACGGTGGCAACCCCGGCGCCGGCGGCGACTACGGCCTGGGCGCCTCGGGCGCGGCCGGCAACGGCGTCAACGGCTCACATGGCGACACCCCGACCGACATGACCGGCAACGGCGGCGACGGCGGCAACGCCATCGGCGTCCCCGGTGCGGGCCTGCAGGGCTACAGCGGCGGCGACGGCGGCGACGCCGGGGCGTACGGCAACGGCGGCAACGGCGGCAACGGCGGCGTCGGCGGTACCGGCCAGCACGGCAGCACCGGCGTGATCAGCGTCAACAACGGCCTGGGCGGCGACGGCGGCGTCGGCGGCCAGGGCGGCGACGGCGGCAAGGGCGGCGACGGCGGCACGGTCGTCGGCAACAGCGGCAGCGGCGGCGCGGGCGGCACCGGCGGGCAGGGCGGCACCGGCGGCACCGGCGCGACGGGCAACTTCACCTACAACAGCGGCACCGGCGGAGACGCCGGCAACGGCGGCACCGGCGGCATCGGTGGCACCGGCGGCGACGCCGGGGCGGCCCCGCACGGCTCCATCGGCAATTCCGGCAACGCCGGCGACGGCGGCGACGGCGGGTTCGGCGGCGTCGGCGGCGTCGGCGCGGCGGGCACCAGCGGCCACGTCGACGGCGGCACCGGTGGCGACGGCGGCAACCCGGGCGGTGGCGGCGGGGTGGGCACCGCGGGCAGCGGCACCGCCACCGGCCACGTCCCCACGCCGGGCGACACACCGCACGACACCGTCGGCAACGGCGGGGCGGGCGGTGCGGGCTACAGCCCCACCACCCCGGGCCAGAACGGCGGCAACGGTGGCCTCGGCGGCAACGCCGGCGACTACGGCATCGGCGGTGTCGGCGGCGCCGGCGGCAACGGCGCCAACGGCTCGACCGGCAGCAACGGGTCCACCCCCGGCGCGAATGGCACCGGCGGCGGCGACGGCGCCGACGGCGGCATCGGTGGCCAGGGCGGCAAGGGCGGCGTGCTCGCGGGCGCCAGCGGCGCGGGCGGGGTCGGCGGCAACGGCGGCAACGGCGGGGCCGGCGGCAACGGCGCCGACGGCGGCATCTCCCACTTCGACGGCGGCGACGGCGGCAACGGCGGCAACGGCGGCAACGCCGGGGCGGGCGGCAACGCCGGAGCGGTCGGCGGTGACAACACCGCGGGCGTCGGCGGAGCCGGCGGCAACGGCGGCGACACCGGCACGGGCGGCCACGGCGGCAACGGCGCCGACGGCACCGCGACCCACCACGACGGCGGCAACGGCGGCGACGGCGGCCACACCGGCACCGTCGTGGGCAACGGCGCCGGCGGCGGCTCCGGCTCCTCGCCCGGGGCAGACGGGCACAACGGCAACACGCCCACCACCATGACCGGCAACGGCGGCGACGGCGGCGACGGCTACAGCCCGACCTACAGCCAGGCCACCGCGGGCCAGAGCGGCGGCAACGGCGGCGCCGGCGGCAACGCCGGGGATTACGGCGACGGCGGCCACGGCGGCGACGGCGGCAACGGCGTGAAGGGCAGCAACGGCAGCAACGCCACCACCCCGGGCGCCAACGGCGGCAACGGTGTGGCCGGCGGCAAGGGCGGCGACGGCGGGGCCGGCGGCAACGGCGGCGCACAGGCCGGCGACGCCGGCGACGGCGGCAACGCGGGCAACGGCGCCAACGGCGGCAACGGCGGCAGCGGCGCCAACGGCAAGTACGGGACGGCTGGGCAGCTCACCCCGGGCACTGGCCTCGGCGGCGGCCAGAACGGCGGCAACGGCGGCGACGGCGGCAAGGGCGGCGACGGCGGCAACGGCGGCCTCGGCGGCACGGCCGCGCACGGGTCCGGCGGCAGCACAGGCAGTTCCGGCAACGGCGGCGACGGCGGCAACGCCGGAACACCGGGCAACGGCGGCGCCGGCGCGGCGGGCACGTCTGTCTTCCGCAACGGTGGCAACGGCGGCAACGGCGGCAACGCCGGCGCCTTCGGACCCGGCGGCGCGGCCGGCGCCGTCGGCACCGGTGGCATCGGCGGCAACGACGGCGACCCGGTCGTCGGCCCGGCCGGCAACGGCGGTCAGGGCGGCGCGGGCTACAACGCCCTCGGCGCGGGCACCAGCGGCGGCAACGGCGGCAACGGCGGCAACGGCGGCAACATCGGCAACGGCGGCAACGGCGGGGCCGGTGGAGACGGCAAGTCCGCCGTCGTGGCCGGCGCCGACGGCGTCAACCCCGGCGACAGCGGCGGCAACGGCCGCGCCGGCGGCAACGGTGGCAAGGGTGGCAACGGCGGCAACGGCGGCGTCGGCATGACCGGCGGCGACGGCGGCAAGGGCGGCAACGCCGGCAGCGGTACCAACGGCGGCAACGGCGTCGCCGGCGGAGACGGCGTGACCGACGTCAACGAGTACGGCACCGGCATCGGCGGCGGCCAGAACGGCGGCAACGGCGGCGTCGGCGGTAACGGTGGCAACGGCGGCAACGGCGGCACCCACGGCACGGCCGTCGGCGGCACCGACGGCATCGACGGGGCGGGCGGTGACGCGGGCAGCGGCGGCAACGCCGGGACCGCGGGCCACGGCGGCAACGGCGCCAACGGCACCCTCACCAACCCCGACGGCGGCAAGGGCGGCAACGGCGGCACCACCGGCATCGGGACCGCCGGGACGCCCGGCACCGGCTCGACGTCGGGCGCCGCCGGCTCCAACGGCACCTACGTCAGCGGCACCGGCAGCGGCGGCGACGGCGGCGACGGCTACAACCCGACCACCCCGGGCGCCAGCGGCGGCAACGGCGGGGCCGGCGGCAACGGCGGCACCTACGGCACCGGCGGCGACGGCGGAAAGGGCGGCAACGGCGTGGCCGGCACCGACGGCGGCAACGGCTCCGGCGCGGGCGCCAGCGGCACCGCGGGCACCGACGGCGGGTCCGGCGGCAACGGCGGCGCCGGCGGTAAGGGCGGCACCATCTCCGGCGACGGCGGCCAGGGCGGCGCCGGCGGCAAGGGTGCCAACGGCGGCAACGGCGGCAACGGCGTGGACGGTGACGACGGCAGCGCCGGGGTGAACAACGGCGCCGGCCAGGACGGCGGCAACGGCGGCAAGGGCGGCGACGGCGGCAACGGCGGCAACGGCGGAGCGGGCGGCACGGTCACCAGCGGCACCGCGGGCACCGACGGCGCGGGCGGCGACGCGGGCGACGGCGGCAACGCCGGAACCGCGGGCCACGGCGGCGACGGCGCGGCCGGCAACGCCGCCAACCCCAACGGCGGGGCCGGCGGCAACGGCGGCACCACGGCCATCGGCACCGGCGGCACCGGCGGCAGCAGCGGCTCGACACCCGGCAATGACGGGGTCGACGGCACCTTCGTCAGCGGCACCGGCAGCGGCGGCAAGGGCGGCGACGGCTACAGCCCCACGAGCGCCGACTCGTTCAGCGACGGCGGGTCCGGCGGCGCCGGCGGCAACGGCGGCACCTACGGCGCCGGTGGCGACGGCGGCGCCGGCGGCAACGGCCGGGCCGGCACCGACGGCACCAGCCCGACGGCGGCCGGCGCCAGCGGCGGCAACGCGACCAACGGCGGGTCCGGCGGCGACGGCGGTGCCGGCGGCAAGGGCGGCACCATCTCCGGTGACGGCGGCAACGGCGGGGCCGGCGGCCAAGGCGCCAACGGCGGCAACGGCGGCAACGGCGTGGACGGCGGCACCGGCCAGGACGGCGGCAACGGCGGCAATGGCGGCAACGCCGGCGACGGCGGCAACGGCGGACTCGGCGGCACGGTCACCAGCGGCACCGTGGGCAGCACCGGCGCCGGCGGCGACGGCGGCGACGGCGGCAACGCCGGCACCCCCGGCAACGGCGGCGCCGGTGCGCCCGGCACCGCGGCCCACCCCGACGGCGGCAACGGTGGCAACGGCGGCGACCCGGGGACCGCGGGCACCGCGGGCACCGGCGGCACCGGCAACCCGGCCGGCACCGACGGCACGCCCGGCCACCCGGTGGTCGGCACGGTCGGTAACGGCGGCACCGGCGGCAACGGCTACAGCCCGACCTCCGGCGACAGCTTCAGCGACGGCGGCAACGGCGGCAACGGCGGCAACGGCGGATCGCAGGGCAACGGCGGCAACGGCGGGTCCGGCGGCAACGGCCTGGCCGGCACGATGGGCACCAGCGGCGGAACCAACCCCGGCGATCCGGGTGGCGTCGGCAACCCCGGCGGTAACGGCGGCCACGGCGGCAACGGCGGTCTGGGCGGCTCGACCTCCGGCAACGGCGGCGACGGCGGTAACGGCGGCACCGGCGGCACCGGCGGCACGGGCGGCACCGGCGCCGACGGGTCCTACGTGTCCGGCTCACCCAATGGCGGTCAGGGCGGCGACGGCGGCCAGGGCGGCAACGGCGGCAACGCCGGGTACGGCGGCAACGCGCAGGGCGCGGGCGACGGCGGGACCGGCGGGACCGGCGGCACCGGCGGCAACGGCGGGACACCCGGGACCGGCGGCACCGGCGCGACCGGCACGTCGGGCAACCCCAACGGCGGCACCGGCGGCAACAGCGGCACCGGCGGCGAAGGCGGCCTGGGTGGCAACGGCGCCGTCGGCGGCTCCGGCGGAACGACGTCAGGCGACGGCGGCACCGGCGGCAGCGGCGGCGACGGCGGCCATGGTGGCAACGGCACCGGCCTGAGCGGCGGCACCGGCGGCAACGGCGACACCCTGGCGGGCGGCACCGGGGGCACCGGCGGCAACGCCCCCAGCGGCGGCAAGGGCGGCGACGGCGGCGACGGCGCCGCCGGCGGAGCGGCCGGCACGGGCGGTACCGGCGGCGGCAACGGCACCGGCGGAAGCGGCGGCACCGGCGGCGCGGCCGGAACCCCCGGCCCCGGCGGCATCCCGGCCGGCCTGCCCGGCGGACCCGGCACCACCGGCGGAAACGGGCAGGACGGTCAGGACGGCTAACCCCCGCTCGCTCACTCTTCGCGCCCCGCGCCCCGCCCGCCCCGCGCCTCTCGCACCCCGCGCCGACGCGCCTAACCGCGGCGCCCGCGCTCAGAAGTGCAGCGCGCGGAACCGCCAGTCCAGCACCGGGCGGTCGGGCTCGTCGGCCGAACCGACGGCGTACACCAGCGACCGCAGCCCGAGCACGCCGCCGTGCGCGGTCGCCTCGGCCGACTCGATGTGCAACTCGCTGTACAGCGTGTCGCCCTCGTGCACTGGACCGGTGTGGTCGCAGGACTCCCAGCCCAGCACCGTCGCCAGGTTGGGCAGCAGCCGGTTGGCCTGCGCCAGCGCCAGGCCGATGGTGTGCCCGCCGTAGACCAGCCGCTGGCCCCCGACCCGCGAATCATGATGGGTGGCAGCGATGTTCAGCGTGAGGCGAGCCAGCTCCGGCGCGCTGCTGACCACGTCGGCGGTGCTGCGCAGCACCTGCCCCGCCAGGCCAGCATCGAAATGTGGTCCCGGCACCCGAATTCGAAAGATGTCGCCGTCCCAGTGCTCGGTCGGGTCGACGGCCGGCGCCAGGGCGTCCGCGCCGACCGCTAACAGGTCGTCGCCGGGTTCGCCGGGCCGCCAGTCCGGGCTGGCGGGCAGCATCGCGCAGCGGTGGAAGTCCAGCACCAGCTGGTCGGCCTGGTCGATGGTGATCATCCGCAGCGCGGCCAGACCCGTCGGCGGGCGTCCCGGCTTCACCGAATTCGCCCGCAGCCCAACCACTTCGGTGCGGGTGTAGATCGAGTCGCCGATCATCGGGAAGCGGTGGAACTCAAGGCCGCGGTAGAACAAGTTGGCCTTGACCCGCTGGGTGACCAGCGTCGACTGCCCGATCGCCACGTCGCACACCAGCCCCGGATGCGCCAGCGGGCCGGGCGTGCCCGTCACCGCCGTGCACAGGTCGCCGTCCAGAGCCAGCCGCATCCGGTCACCCAGGATCGCCTGGTGCGCGGCCGCCAGTCCCGACGACAGGGTCACCGACGGCGCCCAGTCGAACACCTGGCCCACCGAGAGATCGTCGAAGTAGGCTCCGCCCTCGCGCAAACCCGCGTACCCGTTCACCGTCACAACGCCCCATGCTGGCAGGCTGTCGAAGCGAGGGTCAACACGGAGGTCGCCCATAGTGAGGACTGCCGAGTGAGTACAGCCGAAGAGGACATGCTCGTCGCGACCGTACGGGCGTTCGTCGATCGCGACGTAAAGCCCACCGTCCGCGAGGTCGAGCACGCCAACACCTACCCCGAGGCGTGGATCGAGCAGATGAAGCGGATCGGCATCTACGGCTTGGCCATTGGCGAGGAGTACGGCGGGTCGCCGGTGTCGATGCCGTGCTACGTCCAGGTCACCGAGCAGCTGGCCCGCGGCTGGATGAGCCTGGCCGGCGCGATGGGCGGGCACACCGTGGTGGCCAAGCTGCTGACGCTGTTCGGCACCGAGGAGCAGCGCCGGACGTACCTGCCGCCGATGGCCACCGGCGAACTGCGCGCCACGATGGCGCTGACCGAGCCGGGCGGCGGGTCCGACCTGCAGAACATGACCACCACCGCGCTGCCCGACGGCGAAGGCGGCCTGATCATCAACGGCGCCAAGACCTGGATCAGCAACGCCCGCCGGTCCGGGCTGATCGCCCTGCTGTGCAAGACCGATCCGAGCGCCACGCCGCGGCACAAGGGCATCTCGATCGCGCTGGTCGGCCACGGCCCCGGGATGACGGTGTCGCGGGATCTGCCGAAGCTGGGCTACAAGGGCGTCGAGTCGTGCGAGCTGTCGTTCGACGACTACCGGGTCCCCGAGTCCGCGATCCTGGGCGGCCAACCGGGCCAGGGCTTTTCGCAGATGATGAAGGGCCTCGAGACGGGCCGCATCCAGGTGGCCGCCCGCAGCCTCGGGGTCGCGACGGCGGCGTTGGAGGACGCGCTGGCCTACGCCCAGCAGCGGGAAAGCTTCGGCCAGCCGATCTGGAAGCACCAGGCGGTGGGCAACTACCTCGCCGACATGGCGACCAAACTCACCGCCGCCCGTCAGCTCACGCGGTACGCCGCCGAGCGCTACGACAGCGGCGAGCGCTGCGACATGGAGGCCGGCATGGCCAAGCTGTTCGCGTCGGAGGTCGCGATGGAGATCGCGCTCAACGCGGTACGCATCCATGGCGGTTACGGCTATTCCACCGAATACGACGTCGAGCGCTACTTCCGCGACGCCCCCCTGATGATCGTCGGGGAGGGCACCAACGAGATACAGCGCAACGTGATCGCCGGTCAATTGGTGGCCCGCGGCGGAATCTGACTGTATATTTTGGCGCCATGACCAATCCACCGCGGCAACCGGATTGGCAGCCCTCGAAGCCCGGCTGGCAGGTCCAGCACCCCGATTTCCACGGTCAGCGCGAACCCGAGAGCTACCTGCTGTGGGGGATTTTGTGCACCCTGCTGTGCTTCGCCCCGTTCGGGATCGTGTCGATCGTCTACGCCAGGCGGGTCAACGGCCTATGGACCGACGGGAAGTACCCCGAGGCGCAGAAGGCGTCCACCAGGGCCAAGCGGTGGGCGCTGGCCGGCGCGATCACGGGTCCCGTCCTGGCCGCCGTCGGCGCGGTCGCCTTCCTGCTGCTGGCGCCGACGCCCCAGACGCCGGCCCCCCACGTCACCACCACCGTCAGCCAAACCCCCTGACGGGCAGCGGGTTTACTGCAGCGCGTCGATCAGTCCCCACGCCAGCGCGGTCTGCGCGTCGACGGTGCGCCCGGACAGCACCAGGTATGCGGTGCGCCAGCGGCCGATTCGCCGCGTGACGCTGACGGTGCCGCCGGCGCCCGGGATCAGGCCGAGGGCCAACTCCGGCAGCCCGAACACCGAATCACCGTGCGCCTGAACCCATCCGCAGAACGCGGCCATCTCCAGCCCGCTGCCCAGCACCCGGCCGTGCACCTCGGCGCGGCAGGCCCGGCCGAGCCGGGCGGTCAGCTCGTCGAGCACCAGCGCGGGGCTGTGCCTGGTGCGGGCCAGGTGCGCGCTCGTCGGGTCGGCGAACGTGCCGAACTCGGCGAGGTCGCCGCCACTGCAGAACGAAGGGCCGTTGCCGCCCAACACGATTCCGGTCACCGAGGGGTCCAGCTGCGCCACCGCCAGGGCCTCCAGCAGCGCCGCGCGTGCGTCGGTGGAGAACGCGTTGTGGCGCTGCGGCCGGTTGAACCTGATGCGCAGGGTGTCGCCGTCGCGCTCGGCCCGCACGGGGTCGGCAATCTCGGGCATCCGGGCCGGGCCGCGTTCGGACAGCCAGCGCGCGAACTCCGGGCCCGCCTGCAGCGTCGAGTAGGCCAGCGACTCGGTCACCACGCCCGCCAGCGTCGGCCCGGCGGGGTCGATCGCGCGCAGCACGTCGTCGCACACGGCGCTGGCCTGCGGCCACCGCTCACAGCGCGCCGTCAGCTCGGCCAGCGCGTCGGGCACCGAATCGACGGTGACCACCCGGCGGTCGGCGGACGGCTCCTGGGTCAGCGTGAAAGTCGCTGCATCGAGCGACGTTTCGTCTGTTGGCGGACCTACGGCGACGGTCACGCCGGGCGGGCCGGATTTCACGCCGAATACTTGTCGATCAGCTCGTTCTTGTAGAGCTTGCCGGTGTCGGTGCGCGGCAGCTGCGGCTCGAACGCGATCACGCGCGGACATTTGAAGTGCGACAGGCGATCCCGAAGCCAGGCCAGCAGCTCGTCGGCAAACTCGTCGGTCGCGTCGGCCGGGTCGACGGTCTGCACCGCCGCCATGACGCGCTGCCCCATCTCGTCGTCGGGCACGCCGAATACCGCCGCGTCCAACACCTTTGGGTGGGTGACGAGCAGGTTCTCGGTCTCCTGCGGATAGATGTTCACGCCGCCGGAGATGATCATGTGGTGACGCCGGTCGGTCAGGAACAGGTAGCCCTCGTCGTCGAGGTAGCCGACGTCGCCGACCGTAGTCCAGCCGTGTTTGTCCCGCGACGCCGCGGTTTTGGCCGTGTCGTTGAGGTATTCGAAGGTGTTGCCGCCGCTGAAGTAGACCTCGCCGGCCTGCCCCGGCGGCAGCTCGTTGCCGTCCTCGTCGAGGATGTGTATCTCGCAGAGCATCGGCTTGCCCACCGAACCCGGGTGCGCCAGCCACTCGTCGGCGCTGATCAGCGTGGATCCGATGGCCTCGGAGGAGGCGTAGTACTCGTCGACGATCGGGCCCCACCAGTCGATCATCTGCTGCTTGATCTGTACCGGGCACGGTGCGGCCGCGTGCATCACCCGCTGCAAGCTGGACAGGTCATACGAATTCCGCACGGTTTCAGGGAGTTTCAGCATCCGGGTGAACATCGCGGGCACGAACTGGCCATGGGTTACCCGGTGGCGCTGTATCGCGTCCAGGCAGCCCTCGGGGTCGAACTTCTCCAGCACGACAGTCGTGATCCCGCCGGCCTGCGCGCTCATCGACCACACCGACGGCGCCGTGTGGTACAGCGGCGCCGGACTCACGTAGATCGACTCGGGCGTCATCCAGAACCCGACCAGCGCCGACATCATGCCCGGCACCTCGGTGGGCGGCAGGTGCGGCAGTTCGCGGCGGATCCCCTTGGGGCGCCCGGTAGTGCCCGACGAGTACTGCAGCAGGTCGCCCTCGATCTCGTCGTCGATCGGTGTGTCCGGTTGGTCCGCAACGCATTCCGGGTAGCGCTCCCAACCCGTCAGGTCCCCGTCCGCGAGGATCAGCAGCTCGGGCAGGCCGTCCGGCAGGTGCTCCGCCAGCCGCTCGCAGGTCTCGCGCAGCGCCGCCGAGCCGACGATCGCCTTGGCATTGCTGTTGTCGACGATGTAGGCGGCCTCGGCGGCGGTCAGGTGGGTGTTGATCGGCACGTAGTACAGCCCGCTGCGCCGGGCCGCCCACATGACGGCGTGGATGTGCTCGTTGTTCTCCATCAGGATCGCGACGCTGTCGCCCTCCTGCAGGCCCGCCGCGCGGAACCGGTGCGCCAGCCGGTTGGCGCGGGCCTCGAGCTCGTCGAACGTGACGACCGTGCCCGACGGGTGCAGGATGACGGCGGGCTTGTCGGCGCCGACATGCTGACGAATCTGCATGCGCCGACTGTACGACGCGCAGCTGTTAGTCGGCCTCGGCCAGGCGGTGCTTGAGCGCGTCGAACTCGTCGCGGATGCCGGTCGGCAGCTTGTCGCCGACGAACTCGAACCACTCCTCGATCAGCGGCAACTCGGACCGCCACTCTTCGGCGTTGACGGCCAACGCGCTGGTCACGTCGTCGGCGCCGACGTCCAGGCCGTCCAGGTCCAGGTCCGCGGGGGTGGGCACGATGCCGATCGGGGTGTCCTGGCCGCCGGCGTTGTGCTCGATGCGATCGACGATCCACTTGAGCACCCGGCTGTTCTCGCCGAAGCCCGGCCACAGGAACTGGCCCTCGTCGCCGCGGCGGAACCAGTTGACGAAGAACACCTGCGGCAGCTTGGACTCGTCGGAGTTCTTGCCCAGGTCGATCCAGTGCTGGAAGTAGTCGCCGACGTTGTAGCCCAGGAACGGCAGCATGGCCATCGGGTCGCGGCGCACGGTGCCGACCTTGCCCTCGGCGGCCGCGGTCTGCTCGCTGCCCATGGTCGCGCCCATGAACACGCCGTGCTGCCAGTCGCGGGCCTGGGTCACCAGCGGCACCGTGGTCTTGCGGCGGGCGCCGAACAGGATGCCCGAGATCGGCACACCCTGCGGGTCGTCCCACTCGGGCGCCAGGATCGGGCACTGCGACATCGGGGTGCAGTAGCGGGAGTTGGGGTGGGCGGCCTTCTCGTCGGACTCGGGAGTCCAGTCACGGCCCTTCCAGTCGATCAGGTGCTGCGGCTCGCCCTCCAGGCCCTCCCACCACACGTCGCCGTCGTCGGTCAGCGCGACGTTGGTGAAGACGGTGTTACCGCCCTCGATGGTGCGCATGGCGTTGGGGTTGGACTTCCAGTTGGTGCCCGGCGCCACGCCGAAGAAGCCGAACTCCGGGTTCACCGCGTACAGCCGGCCGTCCTTGCCGAACCGCATCCAGGCGATGTCGTCGCCCAGGGTCTCGGCGCGCCAGCCTTCGATGGTGGGCTGCAGCATCGCGAGGTTGGTCTTGCCGCACGCCGACGGGAAGGCGGCGGCGAAGTAGTAGGCCTTGTTCTCCGGGGAGATCAGCTTGAGGATCAGCATGTGCTCGGCGAGCCAGCCCTCGTCGTGGGCCATCGCCGAGGCGATCCGCAGCGAGTAGCACTTCTTACCCAGCAGCGCGTTGCCGCCGTAGCCCGAGCCGTAGCTCCAGATTTCGCGGGTCTCCGGGAAGTGGGTGATGTACTTCGTGTCGTTGCAGGGCCACGGGACGTCCTTCTGGCCGTCGTCCAGCGGAGCGCCCACGGAGTGCAGCGCCTTGACGAAGAACCCGTCGTCGCCGATCTTGTCCAGCGCGGCCTTGCCCATGCGGGTCATGGTGCGCATCGAGACGACGACGTATTCGGAGTCGGTGATCTCGACGCCGAGCTTCGGGTCGTCGGCGCCCAGCGGGCCCATGCAGAACGGCACCACCCACATGGTGCGGCCACGCATACAGCCGCGGTAGAGCTCGGTCATCGTGGACCGCATCTCGGCGGGGTCCATCCAATTGTTGGTCGGGCCGGCGTCGACCTCGCGCTCGGAGCAAATGTAGGTCCGCGACTCGACGCGGGCCACGTCCGACGGGTCGGACAGCGCCAGGTAGGAGTTCGGGTGCTTGGCCTCGTTCAGCTTGGTGAAGGTGCCCGCCTCGACCAGCTGGGCGGCGAGCCGGCTGAACTCCTCGTCGGAGCCGTCGGCGAAGACCACTCGGTCCGGCTGGGTGAGCTCGGCGACCTCCTCTACCCAGGACAGCAGCCCCTGGTGTTTGGTAGGCGCATCGTCCAGACCGGGAATGGTCGCTGAGGTCATCGAAACTCTCCTGAATTATCTGCTTACTTGGCGGGCGTCTTGCGTGTGCCGACACAACTGTTCACACGGTAAAGCTTTCTATACAGGTTATCGCGAGCAACTTGTCGCGGAAGGCCTGGGCGGGTATAAGCCTCCTCACAACAACGATTCAGAAGACGCAAAAACGCGGGAAAACGCCTAGTTAGGCTCACGTATACCCGGTTCACCGAGTTCTGCACGCACCGCGTCCAGCGCCGCCTGCACCGTCGGCATCTCGCGGTCGCGCACCGCGGCGGCCCGGGCCGCGGCGATGGCGTATTCGCGCAGTTCGGTATCGATGGCGCTGACCTGGTCGGCCACCTGAGCGTTCTCGGCCTCGTCGCGGGCGCTCAGCGCGGTATTCAGCAAAGTCTCCGCCATCAGCACGCGCGTGGCGACCAGCTCCTCGGTCACCGACCGCAGCGTCTCGGTCGCTTCGCCGGCCCAGCGGTCCAGCACCGCCCGGTCGCGCAGCAACCCACGGATCCGCACCACCGCGACGGTGAGCACCAGCCCGACGAGAAGACAGGCCGCGTATCCGACCGCCGCCAGCCAGGGCGACAGGCGGGGCGCCAGGCTGGCCAGCAGGCGGTTCAGCGTCACCGCGACACCCAGGCCGAACGCGACGCCCAGCAGCACCATCAGCCAGGTTTCCTGGCGCCGCGACTTCAGCGACGGGGCGGCGACCTCGACGGTCGGCAGTTGGTCCACCGCGGGCAGCTCCACCGGCACGCCCATCACCTGGGCCACGTCAGCGAGGTGCGCGGAGGTGCCGTCGCTGACCTCGACGACGACGTCGCCGAACCGGCGGTGGGCGTACTCCTGGAAGCCGGGCATCTTGCGCCGGGACAGCCGCGCGGCGTCCTCCTGCAGCTCGCTGCGCAGCGTCGAGCAGCGGTTGCGCGCGAAGTGGGACAGCTGGACGCGGGCCTGCTGGACCTGGCCGCGCAGCATGATGGTGTGCTCGGTCTTCGACTGCCGACGCTCCCGCAGGGCCGCGCTGCGCTGGTCGCGCAGGGCGTCGACCCGGGCCCGCCGGCCGGCGCCGTCGGCGTCGCGGTCGAACCGCTTCGCAACCGTCTGGAGCCGGGACTCCCACGCCCGCAACCGGTTCCGGCGCGGGATGTCGGAACCGTCCAGCTGCGTCCGGACCGCGTCGACCAGCTCGTCGACGCGCGGCTCGCCCAGTTCGGGCAACGCCGCCACACCCACCCAGGGCACCCGCCGGTAGCGCCGCGCGTGGGCGGACAGCTTGTCGCGGTTGGCGTTCAGCACCTCGTTCCAGGTCAGGTGCACGTCGATCTTGGACACCACGCCGATCACCACGTCGGTGTGCTCGGCGGCCGCGTCCAGCAGGGCGCAGTCGGACTCGGTCAGCCCGGCGGCGGCCGACACCACGAACACCGTGGCGAGCGGCGCGTCGCCGGGGCCCAGGTCCGTCGACTCTACGAACTTGTGCTCCGGCAGCCGCTCGCGCAGCGCAAAGACCACGCCGCTCACCCCGGCCATCCACGGGCCGGTCACCAGCACCACGTCGCGGCGGTTGATGGCGGGCGCATCCAGCCGGGGCCCGATCGCCGAGACCAGCGCGTCGACCTCGCCGGCCGCCTCGTCCCCGCTCACCGCCCCGCCCCCAGCCGAAGCGATCCCCGCGTGATGTCGGCGGCGCAGGCCCGACGCACGGCGGGGGATCCGGCTTCGACCAGCTCGGCCGCCGCCATCCGGGCCAGCACGGTGTCGTCGCGGGCCAGGAACTCGCCGATCCCCAGGTGCTGCGCGCCGACGGCGAGGGCTTCCAGTTCCGCGACGGCGTCCAGCACCCGCAGGTAGCGCACCCCGGCTCCGGCGTCGTCGATGGCCGCGACGACGTCGTCGACGCAGCTCATCCGCCGCAGCAGCGCGCGCAGCCGGCCCGGCGTCCACCCGTTGCGGACGGCGGCGACCCCGAGCGCGGTGCCGAACATGTCCAGCGCGCCGAGCAGGGCGGGCGCGACGTCTCCAGTGCCGTCGGCCAGCGCGCGCAGGCCGGCCCACGCCCCGTCGGGCAGGCCGTCGACCGCGGCCACCGCCAGCAGCCCGATCATCGGCAGCACGGGCACCTCGACCAGCTGGGCCAGCTGCGCGCAGCGGGCCCGGGCCGCGACCAGGGGCCCGTCCCCGGCGAAACCGGTCAGGTCGGCCTTGTTGAGCACGACCAACACCGGACGCCGCTCCGCGGTTATCGCGGTGACGTCCTCGGGCTTGAGCACCTCGACCGTCACGTAGACGACCACATCGACCGCATCGGCGGACTCGGACGCTTCGCGCGCGTCCAGCGCACGCGCGACCGTGCTGCGGCCCACCCCCGGGCGTCCGCGGACCGCGACCCGCAGCGGCGCCGCGGCCGCCTCGGCGATCGCCGTGACCCGCTCATCGGCGCTGACGGCGGCGAATCGTGCCAGCTCATCGATGAAAATCTGGTGCCCCTATCCCCGGTGTCCGGTCAGCTCCCGCATGCGAATCGTGGCACTTGCGGCGCGCAGATGCGAGCCAGCCTGTCTATCTGTTACCAGCTGAAGGCAACTGTTGGGTATCAATCTGGACCACGTGCGGCTACATCGGGCGTTCATGGGCCACCATGGACAAATGCATGCGCAACCCGGCGTGGGGATCTCCGAGCAGGGAGCCGCCGGGCGAGATGTCCTTGCGGGAGGACCCGTCACCGCGTTCCGCTCGCGGCGCTCCGCCCTGTCCACCACGCAGCGCGAGACGTGGGAGCGGCTCTGGCCGCGGCTGGGCAGGACCGTGACGGTCGAGCAGGAGCCCGCGCCGCTGGACACCCGCGCCTGGTTCGGCCGCGAGGCGCCGCTGGTGCTGGAAATCGGCTGCGGTACCGGCACGTCGACGCTGGCCATGGCGGCCGAAGAGCCGGACATCGACGTGATCGCGGTCGAGGTCTACAAGCGGGGGCTGGCGCAGTTGCTGTGCGCGATCGACCGGGAGCGGGTGACCAACATCCGGTTGATCCGCGGCGAGGCCACCTACGTGCTGCTGCATCTGATCGCGCCGGATTCGCTGACCGGTGTGCGGGTGTTCTTCCCCGACCCGTGGCCCAAGGCTCGCCACCACAAGCGCCGGCTGCTGCAGCCGGCCACGGTGCGGCTGATCAGCGAGCGGCTGCGCCCCGGCGGCGTGCTGCACGCCGCCACCGACCACGCCGGGTACGCCGAGCAGATCGCCGAGGTCGGCGACGCCGAGCCCCGGCTGCGCAGGGTCGAGCCAGGCGAGGCGCCGCCGATCTCCCTGGTCCGTCCCACCACAAAGTACGAGACCAAGGCCCAGGACGTCGGCAGCGCCGTCGCGGAATTGATCTGGAAGAGACCCGAGAACTAGATGACCATGAGCGTGACTGACGAGGCGGCGGTCGCACCCCCGGAGCCGGACGGCCTGTCCAGCCGCCCCGTCACGCGCGTGCTGCTGGTGTGGGATGCCCCGAACCTGGACATGGGGCTGGGTTCCATCCTGGGCCGACGGCCGACGGGCGCGGAACGCCCGCGCTTCGACGCGCTGGGCCGCTGGCTGCTGGCCCGCACCGCCGAGGTCGCGGCGAACCGTCCCGACGAATCCGTCGAACCCGAGGCCACCGTTTTCACTAACATCGCGCCCGGCAGCGCCGACGTCGTCCGGCCGTGGGTGGACGCGCTGCGTAACGTGGGATTTGCGGTCTTTGCCAAGCCGAAGATCGACGAGGACAGCGACGTCGATCGCGACATGCTCGAGCACATCGCCCTGCGACACGGCGAGGGGCTTGCGGCGCTGGTGGTGGCCTCGGCCGACGGCCAGGCGTTCCGTCAGCCGCTGGAGGAGATCGCCCGCGGCGGGATCGCCGTTCAGGTGCTCGGATTTCGTGAACATGCCAGTTGGGCGTTAGCGTCGGATACCTTAGAGTTCGTCGACCTGGAAGATATCGCGGGTGTTTTCCGGGAACCGTTGCCGCGAATTGGCCTGGATTCGCTGCCTGACCAGGGCGCTTGGCTGCAGCCGTTCCGGCCGCTGTCTTCGCTGCTGACCTCGCGTGTGTGAGAAAAACAGAAAAGCCCCAAGACAGAAGTCGCAGCGCGGGTCGCTAAAGATCCAGTAAGGAGTCCACGTGTTCGCCTGGTGGGGTCGAACTGTGTACCGCTACCGGTTCATCGTGATCGGGGTCATGGTTGCGCTGAGCCTCGGCGGCGGCGTCTTCGGCATGAGCCTGGGCAAGCACGTCACGCAGAGTGGTTTCTACGACGACGGCAGCCAGTCGGTCAAGGCCTCGGTCCTGGGCGACCAGGTGTACGGCCGTGACCGTACCGGCCACATCGTCGCGATCTTCCACGCCCCGGAGGGCAAGACCGTCGACGACCCGGTGTGGTCGAAGAAGATCAAAAACGAGCTGGACAAATTCGTCGCGGACCACCCCAAGCAGGTGCTCCTCTGGGGCGGCTACCTGAAGGCACCTGACAGCGAAAGCCCGCTCGTCAAGGGCATGGCCACCGACGACAAGCACTACACGTTCGTCTCAATCCCGCTCAAGGGTGACGACGACGACACCATCCTGACCAACTACAAGGACATCGAACCGGCGCTGCAGAAGCTGGACGGCGGCACCGTGCAACTCGCGGGCCTGCAACCGATCGCCAGCGCGCTGACCGGCACCATCGCCACCGACCAGCGACGCATGGAGGTGCTGGCGCTGCCGCTGGTGGCCGTGGTGCTGTTCCTGGTCTTCGGCGGGGCGGTCGCGGCCTGCCTCCCGGTGATGGTTGGTGGTCTGAGCATCGCCGGCTCGCTGGGCATCCTGCGACTGATCGCGATGTTTGGGCCGGTGCACTTCTTCGCCCAGCCCGTCGTCTCCCTGATCGGTCTCGGCATCGCGGTGGACTACGGCCTGTTCGTGGTGAGCCGGTTCCGAGAAGAGATCGCCGAGGGCTATGACACCGAGGCCGCTGTACGGCGCACGGTGATGACGGCCGGCCGGACCGTGGTGTTCTCGGCGGTGCTGATCGCCGCCTCGGGCGCCAGCCTGCTGCTGCTACCGCAGGGCTTCGTGAAGTCGTTGACGTACGCCCTGATCACGGCGGTGACGCTGGCCGCGATCCTGTCCATCACGCTGCTGCCGGCCTGCCTCGGCGTCCTCGGCAAGCACGTCGACGCGCTCGGCGTACGGACCGCGTTCCGGGTGCCGTTCCTGCGGAACTGGAAGGTGTCGCGGGCATACCTGAACTGGCTGGCCGACCGGCTGCAGAAGACCAAGACCCGCGAAGAGGTCGAGGCCGGGTTCTGGGGCAAGCTGGTCAACTTCGTGATGAAGCGCCCGCTCGCGTTCGCCATCCCGATCGCCGTCGGCATGATCCTGCTCTGGATCCCGCTGGGCAACATGTCGCTGGGCGGCATGAGCGAGAAATATCTGCCGCCGAACAACGCGGCGCGCCTGGCCCAGGAGCACTTCGACAAGCTCTTCCCCGGGTATCGCACCAACCCGCTGACCCTGGTGATCCAGTCGACCAACCATCAGCCGGTCACCGACCAGCAGGTCGCCGACATGCGCGCCAAGGCCATGTCGATCCCCGGCTTCGTCGAGCAGGACAACAACCCGGCGAACATGTGGCAGGAACGTAAAGAGGCCCCGGGCGCCTCGAAGGATCCGTCGGTCCGCGTGCTGCAGAACGCGGTGAGCGCCGATGCGGATCCGGCCAAGAAACTCGAAGAGCTGCGCTCGATCACGCCACCCAAGGGTTTGCAGCTCTATGTCGGCGGCACACCCGCGCTGGAACAGGACTCGATCCACAGCCTGGTGGACAATGCGCCGCTGATGGTGGTCGTGCTGATCACCACCACCATGCTGTTGATGTTCCTGGCCTTCGGATCCGTGGTGCTTCCCATCAAGGCCGCCGTCATGAGCGTGCTGACGCTCGGTTCCACCATGGGCATCCTGACCTGGATATTCATCGATGGGCACGGCGCGGGACTGCTGAACTTCACGCCGACGCCGCTGATGGTGGTGATCATCGCGCTGGTGGTCGCGGTCGGCTACGGCCTGGCCACCGACTATGAGGTCTTCCTGGTCTCCCGAATGGTCGAGGCGCGGGAGAACGGCATGTCCACCCAGGAGTCGATCCGGATCGGCACCGCGACCACCGGGCGCCTGATCACGGCCGCCGCGCTGGTCCTCGCCGTGGTCGCCGGCTCGTTCGTGTTCTCCGACCTGGTGATGATGAAGTACCTGGCGTTCGGCCTGATGGCGGCGCTGTTGCTGGACGCCACCGTGGTCCGGATGTTCCTGGTGCCGTCGGTGATGAAGCTGCTCGGCGACGACTGCTGGTGGGCCCCGCGGTGGGCCCGCCGGCTGCAGAACAAGATCGGGCTGGGCGAGATCGACCTGCCCGACGAGCACAAGCGCCCCTCGATCGAGGGCCGGTCCACGCGTCCTGCCGTCACTGCGGCGGCCGCCGTCACCCAGGCGCAGCGACCGCAACACGACCCGACGCATCCCGGCGCGCCGGAGCCGCCGGCGCCCCGTCCGGCGATCCGCCCGACCCAGGAGCTGCCCGCTCCGACCTCGAAGGAGCTGCCGTCGGGCGCGGCGACCGGACGCATGCAGTCGGCGACCACCGCGTCGGGCCCGACACGGCCGGCGCCGTCCGCCGACCAGACCCGCGGCCTCCCGGTTGCTTCGAACAAGGCCGACCGTCCCAGCGAGGCCAACGGCGACCCCGCCGACCCCACCGCCGCGCTGCCCGTCATGCGCTCCGACGACTCGGAGGCCGCGACCGAGAAGCTGAATGCCCGCGGCGGGCAGGGCGACAAGGCGCGGCCCAGGCGCCGCGTCGGTGGTGGACTGTCCGCCCAGGACCTGCTGCGCCGCGAGGGCCGGCTGTAACTCCTGCCCTCTCCCCCGCCGACTGTCGACTTATGCCACGCATCTGGCCCTCAGGCGTGACATAACCCAACACTCGCGGGGGTGTAGACGGGGTTGCGAGGGCACTCAGTCGGGATCGTCGGGCGCGGCCTGCATGATGGCGCCGACTTCCTCGTCGTCCTCGGCCTTTTCCGCCTCGGCCTCGGGGTCGTTGGCCAGCAGCACCTGCATCGCGTTGTTGAGGAACGCGACTGTGGGGACCGCGAGCAAAGCGCCGACGATCCCCGCGAGCACCCCGCCCGCGGCGATGGCCAGCACCACCGCCAGCGGGTGAATCGACACCGCGCGACCCATCACCAGCGGCTGTAGCACATGCGCCTCGAGCTGGTTGACCACGATCAGCAAACCCAGCGTCAGCAGCGCGTAGACCATGCCCTTGGCCAGCAGCGCCACCACCACGGCCAGCAGACCCGAGAGCAGGGCACCGATCAGCGGCACGAACGCGCCGAGGAAGACCAGCGAGGCCAGCGGCAGCGCCAGCGGCACACCCATGACCGCCAGCCCCGTCCCGACCCCGGCCGCATCGGTCAGGGCGACCAGGAACGTGGCCCTCACGTATCCGGTCAGGGCGCCGTATCCGGCGCGGCCCGCCTCGTGGACGCGGTCGCGCACATGGGCGGGGACGATCTGCGCGACGTACTGCCAGATGTTGCGACCGCCGTACAGGAAGAAAATCAGCGTGAACAGCACCAACACCGCCGCGGTGGCCAGCTCGGTGATGGTGGCCGCGGTGGATAGCGCGCCGCTGGTCAGCTTCTCCTGGTTGTTGCGGATCGCCTGAATCGCGGAGTTGCCCGCGTTGTCGATCTGCTCGCGGCGCAGGTGCGCGGGGCCCTCGATCAGCCATTTGCGGGTGGAGTCGATGCTGTGCTCGACCTGCGTGACCAGGTCGGGCAGGCCGACGATGAACTGGCTGACGACGAACGTCAGGATGCCGCCCAGGATCGCGAAGCCGCCCAGGAGAACCAGCGACACGGCAATGCCGCGCGGTACGCCCCGCATGTCCAGCCAGTCCACCAGCGGTACCAGCAAAGCGCTGAGCATCACCGCCAGCAACACGGGGACCACGATGACCTCGAGCCTGTCGACCACCCATAGCAGCGCGACGGCGGCGGCCACGATGACCAGCAGCCGCCACGCCCAGGCTGCGGTCTTGCGAACGAGGGGGGAGACCGATTCGTCGTCGAGATTTGCCGACATCGCGCAAGCCTATCTGTCGTCGCGACCCTTCATGGCCGGCACGATCCGGTCACTATCCCGACACGGTCGCCAAGTGCTCGGATGGTGCCGCCACCAGCACGGTTACCCTATTCCACGTGTCGCACGACGCCCCGGCCCGCAGCCTGCGGACCCAGCGCGAGGACGCACCCCGCAGCAAGTACTGGTGGGTGCGGTGGGTGATCCTGGGCATCGTCGGGATCGTGCTGGCCGTCGAGGTGTCCCTCGGGTGGCATCAGCTGGCCAAGGCCTTCGTCAGTACGTACCACGCCAACTGGTGGTGGCTGATCGCGGCGGTGGTGGCGGCCGTCGCGTCGATGCACAGCTTCGCGCAGATCCAGCGCACGCTGCTCGGGTCCGCGGGCGTGCACGTCAAGCAACTGCGGTCGGAAGCCGCCTTCTACGCCGCCAATTCGCTGAGCACCACGCTGCCGGGCGGGCCGGTGCTGTCGGCGACGTTCCTGTTCCGTCAGCAACGGCTCTGGGGTGCGTCGACGGTGGTGGCGTCCTGGCAGCTGGTGATGTCGGGCGTGCTGCAGGCGGTGGGCCTGGCACTGCTCGGCCTCGGCGGCGCCTTCTTCCTGGGCGCGAAGAACAACCCGTTCTCGTTGCTGTTCACGCTCGGCGGTTTCGTCGCGCTGTTGCTGCTGGCGCAGGCGGTGGCGTCGCGGCCGGAGCTGATCGACGGGATCGGCACCCGGGTGCTGTCGTGGGCCAATTCGATTCGCGGCAAACCGGCCGACACCGGCCTGGCGAAGTGGCGCGAGACGCTGATGCAGCTGGAGTCGGTCAGCCTGGGGCGGCGCGACCTGTCGGTGGCGTTCGGGTGGTCGCTGTTCAACTGGGTCGCCGATGTGGCGTGCCTGGGCTTTGCCGCCTACGCGGCCGGCGATCACGCGTCCGTCGCGGGGTTGACGGTGGCGTACGCGGCCGCCCGCGCGGTGGGCACGATTCCGCTGATGCCGGGCGGCCTGCTGATCGTGGAGGCGGTGCTGGTGCCGGGTCTGGTGTCCAGCGGCATGTCCCTGCCCAACGCCATCTCCGCGATGCTGATCTACCGGCTGATCAGCTGGTTGTTCATCGCGGCCGTCGGCTGGGTGGTGTTCTTCTTCGTGTTCCGCACCGAGAATGTCGACGACTCCGACGACGACCCCATCACCGGCCCGCTGCCCGTCGTGCGCGACCACTTCGGCGAGCCGCTCGCCGACCCGACGGAGACGGCGCTGCAGGGTCCACTACCGCCCGAGCCGCCTGAGCCGGCCGACTAGCTGCGGCGCTGGACAGCGCTGACTCGCGATGCGGGTCAGCGCTGCGGCAACTTGACGACGCGGTTCTTGCCGTTGTCGTTGACGTAGACGTCGCCGATGCCGTCGACCACCACGCTGTAGGGCCCGTTGAGGCCGGCGAACGGCAGCACCGTCTGGGCGCCGGACCCGGCGGGCAGCTTGACCACCCGATGGTTGTCCCGGTCGGCGACGTAGACCGCGCCGCTGCTGTCGACCGCGACGCCGCAGGGGTTGTTGAGGCCGCTGAATGGCAGCACCGTCTGCTGTCCGGACGCCCCGTCCACCTTGACCACCCGGTTGTTGCCGTTGCCGACGTCACTGACGTAGACGGAGCTGCTGCCGTCGACTGCGACACCGTCGGGCCGGACCAGGTCGGTGAACGCCACCTGCGCCTGTTCGGTGGACCCGGCCGGCAGCGTGAGCACCCGGCGATTGCCGGTGTCGGTGATGTAGACCGCGCCGTTGCCGTCGACCGCCACGCCTTGGGGTCCGACAAGGCTGGTGAAGGGCAGCACCGTCGTCACGCCGGACGCGTCCACCTTGATCACCCGGTCATTGCCGGTGTCGGCGATGTATATCCCGCCGTTGCCGTCCACCGCCACACCGTGGGGCAGGTTGAGGCCGACGAACCCCAGGTCCTTCTGCGCGCCGGCACCCGGGGCCAGCGACAGCACGCGGTTATTGCCGGTGTCGACCACGTACACGGTGCCGTTGCCGTCGACGGCCAGACCGCCGGGACGGTTCAACCCGGCGAACGGCAGGACCACCTGCGCACTGGTGGTACCGGTCGACGTGCCCTTGTTCATCACGATCAGGGCCACGCCGGCGGCGATAGCCACCGCGACCGCCACCGCCACCGCGGCAAGGACCAGGGTGCGACGACGGCGCCGGGGCTGGGGCTGGGGCTGGAGCTGCGGCTGCGGCCGGGGCGTCACCGCCGGCGGCGTCACCGGCGGCGGCGTCACTGGCGGTGGCGTCACCGGCGGCGGCGTCACCGGCGGTGCGTACCGAGGGGCAGGCTGGCGGGGCGGGGCGTGCAGCGCCATCCGCGCGGCCCGGGCCAGGTCCTTGGCGGTGGCGTAGCGCTGCCGGGGGTCTTTGGCCATGCCGGTGGCAATCACGGCGTCCATGGCCTCCGGAATCCCGGCCCGCAGCCGCGACGGCCGCGGCGGCGGCTGCGTCAGGTGGGCCATGGCGATCTGCTCGATGCCGTCGGCCGGAAAGGGCTCCTGGCCCGTCAGGCCCTGATGCAGCACACACGCCAGCGCGTAGATGTCGGCGCGGGCGTCGGCCACCCCACTGTCGGTGAACCGCTCGGGCGCCATGTAGGCCCAGGTGCCGATCGTCGACCCGACGCTGGTCAAGCCGGTCTCGCCGACGGCGCGGGCGATCCCGAAGTCGATCAGGTACGCGAAGTCGTCGGCGCCGACCAGGATGTTGGACGGCTTCACGTCGCGGTGCACCAGCCCGACCTCGTGCGCGGCGTGCAGCGCCGACGCGATCTGCTCGATGATCGCGACCACCCGCGCCGGCGGCAGCGCGCCGGCCCGCAGCAGGTCCTGCAGTTCGCGGCCCCGGACCAGCCGCATGCTGACGAACAGGCGCCCGTCGATCTCGCCGGAGTCGTAGATCGGCACCACATGGGGCTCGTCGAGCGCCGCCGCGGACCGGGCCTCCCGGCGGAACCGCTCCTGGAACACCGCGTCGTTGGCGAACGCCACGGGCAACACCTTGAGCGCCACAAACCGCGCATTGACCGGGTCGTAGGCCCGCCAGACCTCACCCATCCCACCGCGGCCCAGCAACTCGACCAACCGATACCGCCCGAAGGGCGTCCCTTCGTGCTCAACGGCCATCCGCTCATCTTCGGAGATGCGGACGGCCAGTCCAAATTCCAGCCCGCTCTCGATTCGACAACGGTTCCGTAACTTCCTCGTCCTAATGCCGTCGTCGCAGCTCAGATACCAAGAACCCGGCTTCATCCACAGACCGCTGCGGTAGGCTCGCCAACACGCATTGCGCGAGGAATCGCGAGAAATACGGGGAGTCCGACAATCCAGCAGCTCATGATGCGCCTCAGCCGCAGCCTGCGCAGATTCCGCTGGTTGGTCTTCACAGGCTGGTTGCTCGCGTTGGTGCCGGCGGTGTATCTGGCGCTGACGCAGTCGGGGCATCTCACCGGCGGCGGCTTCGAAGTCGCCGGTTCGCAGTCGATCACGGTGCACGACCAACTCGAACAGCACTATCGCGAGCAGGGAGCGTCGTCGCTGGCGCTGGTGGCGGCCCCCCGCGCGGACGCCAGCTACCAGGACATGAGCGACGCGGTCGCCCAGCTGCGCCACATCGCCACCGAACTCCCCGGCGTCACCGAGGTGCCCAATCCCACCCAGCGGCCCCCGCAGCCCGACCGCCCGTACGTGGTCTCCCTGCGGCTGGACTCCCGCAACACCAGCGACATCGCCAAGAAGCTGCGCACCCAGGTCGGCGTCAAGGGCGACCAGGCCGGGCAGACGGCGAACGGCCATGTGCGGCTCTACGTCATCGGGCAGGGCGCGCTCAGCGCCGCCGCGGCGGCCAACACCAAGCACGACATCGCCAAGGCCGAGGAATGGAACCTGCCGATCATCCTGATCGTCCTGCTCGCGGTGTTCGGTTCGCTGGCCGCGGCGGCGATCCCGCTGGCCCTCGGGGTCTGCACCGTCGTGGTCACCATGGGCCTGGTCTATCTGCTGTCGATGCACACCACCATGTCGGTGTTCGTGACGTCGACGGTGTCCATGTTCGGCATCGCGCTGGCCGTCGACTATTCGCTGTTCATCCTGATGCGCTTCCGCGAGGAGCTGCGCACGGGCCGCAGGCCGAACGAGGCCGTCGACGCCGCCATGGCCACCTCCGGCCTGGCGGTGGTGCTGTCCGGCATGACCGTGATCGCGTCGCTCACCGGGATCTACCTGATCAACACCCCGGCGCTGAAGTCGATGGCGACCGGCGCGATCCTGGCCGTCGCGGTCGCGATGCTGACGGCGGCCACCCTGACGCCGGCGGTGCTGGCGACGTTCGGCCGCCAGGCCGCCAAGCGGGCGGCGTTGCTGCACTGGTCGCGCCGCCCGGAGCGCAGCCAATCCCGGTTCTGGACCCGCTGGGTGGGCTGGGTGATGCGCCGGCCGTGGATCTCGGCGCTGGCGGCGTCGCTGGTGCTGATCGTGATGGCCGCGCCGGCATTGTCGATGGTGATGGGCAACAGCCTGCTGCGCCAGTTCGACTCGGCACACGAGATCCGCGCGGGGGTGGCCGCGGCGTCGCAGGCGCTCGGACCCGGCGCGCTGGGCCCGGTTCAGGTGCTGGTCACCTTCCCCGGCGGCGACGCGTCCGATCACGGCCAGCTCATCGGCGCCGTCCGGCAACGGATGACCGAGGCGCCCAACGTCCGCTCGGTGGCACCGCCGGTGTTCGCCGACGACAACGGCGGAGCGCTGCTGTCCGCGGTGCTGTCCGTCGACCCGGAGGACCTGCGCGCCCGCGAAACCGTCACGTGGATGCGCACGCAACTGCCGAAGGTCTCCGACGCCGAGTCCGTGCACGTCAACGTCGGCGGCCAGACCGCGCTGATCAAGGATTTCGACGATCAGGTGTCGCAGACCGAGCCGCTGGTGCTGCTGTTTGTCGCGCTGATCGCGTTCTTCATGCTGCTGCTCTCCATCCACTCGGTGTTCCTGGCGCTCAAGGGCGTGCTGATGACGCTGCTGTCGGTGGCCGCCGCCTACGGGAGCCTGGTGGTGGTGTTCCAATGGGGCTGGCTGGAAAAGCTCGGGTTCGCGCACATTACGTCGATCGACAGCACGGTGCCCCCGCTGGTGCTGGCGATGACGTTCGGGTTGTCGATGGACTACGAGATCTTCCTGCTGACCCGCATCCGGGAGCGCTTCCTGCTGTCCGGGGACACTCGCGACGCCGTCGCCTACGGGGTGAGCACCAGCGCGCGCACCATCACCAGCGCCGCGCTGATCATGATCGCGGTGTTCATCGGCTTCGCGTTCGCCGGCATGCCGCTGGTCGCGGAGATCGGCGTCGCCTGCGCCGTGGCAATCGCGGTGGACGCGACCGTGGTGCGGTTGGTGCTGGTCCCGGCGCTGATGGCGGTGTTCGCGCAGTGGAACTGGTGGATGCCGCGGTGGATGCTGCGGGTGCTGCCGTCGGTCGACTTCGACCGCCCGCTGCCCGACGTCGACCTCGCCGACGTCATCGTCATCCCGGAGGACATCTCGGCGCTGGTGGCGCCGAACGCGGACCTGCGGATGGTGCTCAAGTCGGCGGCGAAGCTGAAGCTGCTGGCGCCCGACGCCATCTGTGTCGCCGACCCGCTCGCGTTCACCGGCTGCGAACGGAACGAACGCGTCGACCCGCCGGCCGACGTCGACGCGCCGCAGGACGACGACGCCGGAGAGTCGGCGGCCGTGCGAGTGGTCTCGGTCGACACCAAGACCGGCCAGAAGTCGGCGGCCCGGAAGCTGGTGGGCGGCCTGGCGGCCCGCAACGGCATCGCCTGGGCGATTCCGTGGGGCGCTCGCCCGGTGCATCCGGTGACGCTGTGGCGTGGCCGCCTCTCGGTCGCCATCGACGCGCTCGAGGCGGACAGCCCGGAGTCCGGCAGGCGGCCGCAGTACGAGCGCCGCAGTCCCGTGGAGACCACGCACGTCCAGCTGCCCACCGGCGACCGGTTACTGGTTCCGACCGGCGCCGAAGCGCTGCGCCTCAAGGGCTACCTGATCATGTGCCGTAACAGTCGGCGCGACTACGCCGAATTTGCCGACATGGTCGAAACCATGGAACCGGAGACCGCCGCCGTGGTGCTTGCCGGGATGGACAGGTATTACTGTTCTCAGCCACGCGCGTCGCATGCGAGGCGACAATGGATGGCGAGTCAGCTGGTTCGTCGGCTCGCGGATCCCCATCCGTCGGACCTCGACGAGGGTCAGTTGACCGAACCCGACGCCCGGGCAGACTGGGAAGAAGTCAGGCAACGCTGCCTATCGGTGGCAGTTGCGATGTTGGAGGAG
Organism: Mycobacterium sp. NGS68; assembly: GCF_059812195.1. Taxonomy (NCBI): domain Bacteria; kingdom Bacillati; phylum Actinomycetota; class Actinomycetes; order Mycobacteriales; family Mycobacteriaceae; genus Mycobacterium; species Mycobacterium sp. NGS68. The sequence continues at coordinate 56,115 of NZ_JCALCE010000014.1, forward strand.
GCGAGGTGACGTTGGCAGCCGACCGACGTTCCCACGCCCCGGCGCGGCGCAGCTACGACCCCAGCCAGCCGGTGGAGTTCTGGCCGACGTCGGCCATCCGCGCCGCGATGCAGGGCGGGGACATCGCGACCTGGAAGCGGATCGCCGCCGCGCTGAAGCGCGACCCCTACGGCCGCACGGCCCGCCAGGTGGAGGAGATCCTGCACGGCACCCGGCCGTACGGCATCTCCAAGGCGCTGGCCGAGGTGCTGGAACGCGCCCGCCAGCACCTCGAGGTCAACGAGCGCGCCGAGGTGGCCCGCCACGTGCGGCTGCTGATGGAACGCTCCGGGCTGGCCGAGCAGGAGTTCGCGTCCCGGATCGGGGTGGAGCCCGACGACATGGTGGCCTACCTGGACGGCAGCATCAGCCCGTCGGCGTCGCTGATGGTCCGGATGCGCCGGCTGTCCGACCGCTTCGTCAAGGTGAAGTCGACCCGCGCGGCCGAGACGAACTAGCGCGCAGGGTAATCAGAACGCCTCAAAACAGGTAGTCCGATACTCATGCGGCAAACACCGCCGGGTTTGTATGTTTTCCCTTGTGCATACGCACAGCATTTTCATTGAGGGGGAAAATCATGGGCAAATGGGTAGCACTTGCCGCGGCCGGATTGATCAGCGCCGGACTGGCAACGGCGACGCCCGCGCAGGCGATGGCGGGGTGGCAAGCAATTTACGCGTCCGACGGGGATCCGTTCGGGCATTGGGGGACCGCCGAGAATTTCAGCACCAAGCAGAACGCAGAGGCACAAGCCCTCAAGCGATGCCAATCGAGCGGGGCCAGCGACTGCAAATTCGCTGTTTCGTCGATGCAGTGCGTCGCGTTGGTCGCGTCCCCGAACAGTTGGCACGGCGGTTGGGGGCCCGACCCCGCTACGGCGATAGCGGGCGCGCGGATCGGGAATCACGGCGGCGGTGACGTCGTGCTCACCAGATGCTGATCTGCTGACGTGACCGGCCGCCGCGTCGCGGTGGCCACTAGCCCTAGCTCCGGCGGATCGGCGATACGCCCACCACCAGCCAATCGTTGCCGCGCTTGGTCAGCGTCACCCGCACCGCAGGCGCGGCCTGACTCGGCGGCTCACCGGGCATGGTCTGCGTCACCCGCAGGATCACCGCCACGCTGGCCGCCGTCGGCCCGATGGCCTCCACCCCGGCCGCCAGCGTCGACGCCGTGGCGGTGATGTTCTGCTTGGCCAGGTCGGCGGTGGACTTCCGGTACTGATCCTTGAGCGCGTCCGCCTGCTCCGGCACCATCATCGCGGCGGCCCGGTCGATCGAGTGGCTGGGATCGGCCGGGGCGAACGACGCCTCCGCCTCGGCCATCTGCATGGAGAGTTGCACCACCGACTTGGCGTCTTCCTTGAACTGGCGGTCCGGCGTGGTCCAGTGCGAGTACCCGGTCAGCACCGCCGCCGACAGCGCGGCGGTGCACAGGAAGACGACGCCCAACCGCAGCCTGGGCGCGTCGTCGTCGGTGCCGAGGCTGACCGAGTCGCGGCGCAGCAGCCAGAAGTTGATCGCCATCCCCTGCACGATCAGCAGCAGCAGCACCGAGCAGACCGATACCCACCACCGCGGCCACGACAGCACCACCCCGATGGCCAGCAGTGCGACGATCGTCCCCAGCGGCGCCAGGACGTCGAACGCCAGCAACCGCCACCGGTTTCTCATTTGATGGACTCCAGCCGCGAGATCATCAACTTGCCGGCGATGTTGGAGACGTCCAGGCGCAGGCTCCAATGCACCGTCAGCGGCTTGCTGCCGGCGTTCTCGCTGATCGAAGTCGCGACCACCATCACCGAGTCGGTCCGGCTCGCGAAAGCCGGCAGCTTGGTGGTGATGACGGGATGCGGATTGTCGGGCTTGGTGTCGAGGTCGCGGTGCACCGTTTCGATCGCCACCGACTCGATCCGGCCGACGCTCTGCGACTGCAGCTTCTGCGCCACCTTCCGGTAGTCCTGCACCACGCCGTCGAAGTAGGTGTTGAGGTCTCCCACCGTGCCGTCGTGCAGCTTCTGCAGGCTGGGGTCGAGATTGGTGGTGTTCATGTTGATCAGGACGCCCGTCCAGTCGGCCGCCATCTGCATGACGCTGCTCAGGTACCGGCGCTCCGCGGTGTCCGAACGGTGCGCATGCCAGATCAGCCCGCCGAGCACCACCGCGGCGACCGACAGCAGCGCCAAAAAGATCGACCCGACGCCGTAGCCGGACAGGGCCGGCTCGACGTCCTCGACGTCCTCGTCGTCGAAGTCTTCGACCTCTTCGGCGTCGTCAGACATGGGCAAGATCGTTGCATCCAAAAAACAATGGAAGGATGGCGGGGTGACTGTAGAGGCCATCCGCTCCGGCATCGACCTGAGCTACGTCGACCCCGACGCCCGCCCGCAAGACGACCTATTCGGCCACGTCAACGGCCGCTGGCTGGCCGATTACGACATGCCGGCGGACCGGGCCACCGACGGCGCCTTCCGCGCCCTGTACGACAGGGCCGAGGAGCATGTGCGCGACCTGATCATCGAGGCCAGCCAGTCCGGCGGCCATGAGGGGTCGGACGAGCAGCGGATCGGCGACCTCTACGCCAGCTTCCTGGACGAGGAGGCCGTCGAACGCCGGGGCGTGCAACCCCTGCTCGACGAGTTGGCCACCATCGACGCCGCCGCCGACCGCGACGCGCTGGCCGTCGCCCTCGGCACGCTGGAGGCGGTCGGCATGGGTGGCGGCGTCGGGCTGTACGTGGACACCGACTCCAAGGACTCGTCGCGCTACCTGCTGCACTTCACGCAGTCCGGCCTCGGGCTGCCCGACGAGTCCTACTACCGCGACCCCCAGCACGCCGAAATCCTGGCGGCCTACCCCGGGCACATCGCCCGGATGTTCGCCCTGGTGTACGGGGAATCAGGCAACCACGCCGACACCGCGGCGCGCATCGTGGCGCTGGAGACCAAACTGGCCGCCGCGCACTGGGACGTGGTGAAGCGCCGCGACGCCGAGCTGACCTACAACCTGCGCACCTTCGCCGAGTTGCAGGACGAGGGTGCGGGTTTCGACTGGGCCGGCTGGCTGACGGCGCTGGGCACCACCCCGGAGAACGCCCCGGAACTCGTGGTGCGCCAGCCCGACTACATCACCGCCTTCGCCGGCCTGTGGAGCAGCGAGGACCTCGACGACTGGAAGCGCTGGGCGCGTTGGCGGCTGATCAGCACGCGGGCCGCTCTGTTGACCGACGCCCTGGTCGCCGAGGAATTCGAATTTTACGGACGCCTGCTTAGCGGCACCGAGCAGATCCGCGACCGGTGGAAGCGCGCGGTTTCGCTGGTGCAGGGCCTGATCGGCGATTCGGTCGGAAAGCTTTATGTGCAAAAGCATTTCCCGCCCGGCGCCAAGGCCCGCATCGACACCCTGGTGGCAAACCTGCAGGAGGCGTACCGGGTCAGCATCGGCGACCTGGAGTGGATGACCCCGCAGACGCGCGAGCGCGCGCTGGCCAAGCTGGACAAGTTCACCGCGAAGGTCGGCTACCCGAACAAGTGGCGGGACTACTCCAAGCTGGTGATCGACCGCGGCGATCTGTACGGCAACTACCGGCGGGGCTGCGCCGTCAACAACGACCGCGAGCTGGCCAAGCTCGGTGGCCCGGTCGACCGCGACGAGTGGTTCATGACGCCGCAGACCGTGAACGCCTACTACAACCCGGGAATGAACGAAATCGTCTTTCCCGCAGCTATTCTGCAGCCGCCGTTCTTCGACGCCGACGCCGACGACGCCGCCAACTACGGCGGGATCGGCGCCGTGATCGGGCACGAGATCGGCCACGGCTTCGACGACCAGGGCGCCAAGTACGACGGCGAGGGCAACCTGGTCGACTGGTGGACCGACGCCGACCGCACCGAGTTCGGCCAGCGGGCCAAGGCGCTGATCGAGCAGTACGACGCGTACACGCCGCGAGACCTGGGCGACGGACATCACGTGAACGGCGCGTTCACCATCGGCGAGAACATCGGCGACCTGGGCGGGCTGTCCATCGCGCTGCTGGCGTATCAGCTTTCGCTGGGCGGCGAGCCCGCTCCGGTGATCGACGGGCTGACCGGGGTGCAGCGGGTGTTCTTCGGCTGGGCCCAGGTGTGGCGGACCAAATCGCGTGACGCCGAGGCGATCCGGCGGTTGGCCACCGATCCGCACTCGCCGCCGGAGTTCCGCTGCAACGGCGTCATCCGCAACGTCGACGCGTTCTATGAGGCCTTCGACGTCGGTGCCGACGACGCGCTGTTCCTCGACCCGCAAAGCCGCGTCCGCATCTGGAACTAGGGGGTCACCCGCCTACTGCTCGCCGGATGTCCGCGGGGACGTGCTTGTGCCAGGGGGTGCCCGCGTAGGGGTCCCGCCACTCCGTCGAGGTCAGCGCGTTCGGCGCGACGCCCGGGATGACGGTGCGCCCGTCCTCGCCGACGTAGTCGAGCCCGAAACCGTTGGGCAGGGCCGCATGTCCGGGCAGCATGGTCTCGGTGATCTCGACGGTCGCCTCGGCGCTGCCGGCCGCGGTGGTGATGCGGGCCCTGCCGCCGTCGACCAGCCCGAGTGCCTGCGCGTCCTCCACGCTCACCCGCAGCGCGCCGTCGGCGTCACGCTTGCGCCACGACGGGTCGCGGAAGATGTCGTTGGCGGTGTAGGCGCGACGTTCGCCCACCGACAGCACGATCGGCAGCTCCGCGGTGGTCAGCCGGGCGGGCGCGGTCGCCAAACCCCTTATTTCGTCCAGCATTTCGGGGATTTGGAGCGCGATCTTGCGGTCGGCGTGGGTGATCAGCGCGAAATCGTCCTCGTAGTTGTGCACGGTGAACGTGACGCCCGACGGGCTGGTCAGGATCGCGTCGAACAGCGCGTTGCCGTCCGCGTGGCCCGCGCGCCGGACGGCGTCGGGATACTTCATCGCGGTCTTCTGGGCCAAACCCCACAGCGCCGCGGCGCCGGCGAGCCCGTCGGGCAGCGTCGGCCCCAACGTTTCGTACAGCACGTAGGGCGCCAGCTTCGAGACCGTCGGGTCGGCCGTGGCGCGCAGGAACGCTTCGGTATACGCCTGACGGCCGTGCCGCGCAGCCTCGCGCAGCGGCCGCAGATCGTCCTCGGTGACCTCGCCCAGGGCCCGCACCAGCCGCGCCCAGATCTCCGGTTCGGGCAGCGTCCCCGGCAGCGGCTCCAGCAGCGGCTGGCGCAATTGCATTGCGTTGTGCGGAAATTCCAGGTTGAAGAACGTGGCTTCGGTCTTCTCGAACTGCGAGGCGGCCGGTAGCACGTAGTGCGCGAGCCGGGCGGTTTCGGTCATCGCGATGTCGATGACCACCAGCAGCTCCAGCGCCTCGAACGCCTTGCGGCACGCAGCCGAATCGGCAAGGGAGTGCGCGGGATTGCTGCTCTCGACGATCATGGCCCGGAAGCGGTCCGGGTGGTCGGTCAGGATCTCCTCGGGGATGACGTTGCTGGGCACCAGGCCGGCGTTGATCGGCGCGCCGGTCACCGGCGTGCGGCCGTAGTACTGGCCGAACAGCGGCGCGAACGACGAATGCAGATGCTGGCCGCCCTTTTTCGCGAAGTTTCCGGTGAGGATCCACAGCAGCTTGTTCAGGTAGGAGCACAGCGTGCTGTTGGGGGCCTGCTGGACGCCAAGGTCCTCGAACACCGAGACGCTGGAGGCCGTGCCGATGCGGCGCGCCGCCGCCCGCAGCAACTCCTCGTCCACGCCGCAGCGTTGGGCGTACTCGCCGACCGGCACGTCGCGCAGGACATCGCGGACGGCGTCGACGCCATGGACGTGGTCGGCGAGAAACACCTCGTTGCAAAGGTTTTCCTGCACCAGCACGGCGGCCAGCGCCGCCAGGCACCAGGCGTCGGTGCCCGGATGCACGCGCAGGTGGAAGTCGGACATCTTGGCGGTGTCGGTGACGACGGGATCGATGACGATCATCGACCGGTCCGGGTCTTTGGCGATCTCGTTGAGCACCACGCGCGCCCGCGGGAAACTCTGCGACATCCACGGGTTCTTTCCAACGAACACCGACACCTCGGCGTGCTCGAACTCGCCGCGCGTGTGACCCCCGTACAGGTGCGAATCCACCCACGCCTCACCGGTCTTCTCCTGCGCCAGCGCGCTGGACCGGTACTTCGAGCCCAACGCCTTCAGAAATGCGGCGCTGTAGGACCCGCCGAGGTGATTGCCCTGCCCGCCGCCGCCGTAGTAGAAGATCTTGTCGCCGCCGTAGGCGTCGCGGATGTGCTTGAACCCCTCGGCGATCTCGACAATCGCGGTGTCCCAGTCGATTTCCTCGTAGGTCCCGTCGGGACGGCGGCGCAGCGGGGAGGTCAGGCGGCCGCGGCCGTTCTGGTAGTGGTTCAGTCGCAGCGCCTTGTTGCAGGTGTAGCCCTGCGACGCCGGATGCGCCTTGTCGCCGCGGATGCGGGCCAGTTCGCGGCCCTGCACCTGCACGACGATGCCGCAGTTGCATTCGCAGAGGATGCAGGCCGTCGGCTGCCAATCGGTGGTCATCGCGGGTTCCCTTCCGGTAGCTCGGCGAGCAGCAGGTCGCGCAACTGACGGTGCACGATTTCCAGCGGCGTCAGATCGCGACGCACCCTTGCCAGCAGCAGCGCGCCCTGAAGCGCCGACGTCGCGAGGACCGCGAGCTCGCCCGCCCGCGGCGCCGCGACGCCGTCGGCGACGAAGCGCTGCGCGATCAGGTCGGACCAGCGGTCGAACACCGCGGCCGCCCGCTCCACCACCGGCGCCATCCGCTCGCGGTCGGCGGGCTCGCCGGCTTCCACGGACACCGCGGCGATCGGGCAGCCGGCCTTGAAGTCGCTGTCGAGCAGCTGGCGGCGGTACTTGTCGATCAGGGTGTCGAGTATCTCGACGCTGCCCGGTGCGCGGTCGATGATGGCGGCGACGTGATTGCCGGCGTAGTCGACCGCCTCGGACAGCAGCTGCGTGCGCCCGCCGGGGAAGTAGTGATACGCCGATCCTCGCGGCGCGCCGCTGTGCTCGAGGACGTCGGAGATAGCGGTCGCATGCGCGCCACGCTCCCTGATCAGCAGCGCGGCGGACACCACCATTCGCTCACGCGGACTCAGCGTCGGCATATGTATGACGGTATACATAATTCGCGGCGCTGACTAGGCCCGCGGGTGAACTACTGGCGTTGACTCTGCGCCTACTGCGGCGATGTGCGAGTAGCGACCACACTCACCGCAGACTCAACACCGGCGAAGCGCCGCAAACGCCCGCAAACAGCGCCGGCGAAGCGAAGGTCAGAGCTCCCAGTCGTTGGAGCCGTCGTTCTTGGGCACGCCGACGGAGTTCTTGACGACGATCGGGTCGCCACTGCCGAAGTTGTCGAAGAACCACTTCGCATTGGCAGGACTCAGGTTGATGCAGCCGTGGCTGACGTCGCGTTTGCCCTGGTCGCCGACGGACCATGGCGCGCTGTGCACGAAGTTGCCGCTGTTGTCGAAGCGGACGGCATCCGACACGGTCACTTTGTAGCCGTTGGCCGAGTTGACGGGCACGCCGTAGGTCGACGAGTCCATCACCACGGTCGGCATCTTCTCGAGCACGTAGTAGGTGCCATTGGCGGTCTGGTGACCGCCCGCGGCCATACCCATCGACATGGGGAACGTCTGCACCACGGTCCCGTTGCGGGTGATCGTCATCTGGTGGGTCGCATCGTCGGCCACGGCGATCAGCGAGTCACCGGTGCGGAAACTCGACAGGGCGCCGGCGGCGTCGATGTTCACCGCGGTGTTGGGCGGCCAGAACGCCAGCGGGCGCCACCGCACCTGCGTCGGGGTCAGCCAGTAGAACTTGCCCGGCACCGGCGGGATCGACGAAATGTGGATGGCCCGCTCGGCCATGGCCTGGTCGGCAATCGGCACGGCGAAGTTGATGATGATCGGCTTGGCCACACCGACCATCGCGCCGTTCACCGGATTGAACGTCGGCGGCCGGAACGGGGGCGCGCCGGTGAACGGCGTCGGGTCCTGTCCGGCGACCGGACCGCTGGGAACCGCGGCCGGAACGGGCTCGCCGGGCGGCGGCGGCAGGGGTGCGTCGGGCGGGGGCGGAGGCGCCAGCCACGGCGGCAATGCCAGCGGCGGCGGGGGTGCGTCGGCGGGCGCCACGACCGGGCCCGGGTCGGGGGCCGGCGGGTCTGGGTCTGCCACTGCGGTGGCCGCGAACAACACCGACATCAGCAGGCTCACAGCGGCAAGGAGGGTGCCCCTCATCCAGTGCGACATAGGCATTTCTCGGCGGTCCTCCAGTTCTCAGTCTCGGACCAGTGTGGCACAGCACAACGGCCAGCTACCTAATTCGGACGCCGCCAAACCGCTTACAAGACGGCAAAAAACCGACCTTGAACTGCGGAGATCAGTCCTCCTGTGAAGTTGGCTCCGCAACGTCCAGCACCCGCCGGTTCACCGCCATGCCGACCAACGCGATGCCCACCAGCGCCGCGGAGGCGGTCAGCATTCCCGCCACGCTGCGCTCGCCCAGCAGGCCGCCGGCCAACGGGCCCGCCATCATGCCCACCTGAAACGCGGTCACGTACATGCCGGACGCGCCGTCGGGGTCGTCGGCGCCGCTGCGCATCGCCGCGGATTGCAGCATCGGCGTCACGGCCATCGCCATGGCGCCCCACAGCACGATCGCACCGGTCCCGATCACCAACGCCGTCGTCGCGGAGCGATGCCAGCCGAAGGCCAGGGCGGCCAGCACCGCCAGCGCGATCGTCAGGCCTGCCATGCAGACGATGACCGCGCCTTTGGGCCGACGGTCCAGCGGTCGCGCCACCATGGCCAGCGCGAGCACCCCGGCGATGCCGTAGGCGGCCAACAACCAGGCGACGTTGGGTCCGCGCACGCCCACGACCTGACGGATGATCACCAAGAAATAGGTGTAGGAGACGAAGTGTCCGGTGACGCCGACCATGGTGATCAGGCTGACGATGATCAGCGCCCGGTTGCGGTGATGCGTCGACCGTCGGCCCACGTACTGCAGCTGGTCCTCACTGAGCGTCATCTGGGGCAGCACCAGCCACGCCGCCACGGTCAGCACGGCGGCCGCGACCGTCAGGCACACCGCCGCCAGCCGCCAACCCCACATCAGGCTCAAGGCCGCGGTCAGCGGGCTACCGACCACCAACACCAGGCTGGTCCCGATATACGTCGACGCCGTCGCCCGCCCGGCATGCGAGGCCGGCACCAGACGCGTCGCGATCGGTGCGATGACCGACAGCAGCAGGCCGTGGGTGATCGCGCACAGCACCCGCCCCGCGGCCAGCACCGCGAAGGTGGGCGCCAGCGCCGATACGAGTTGCGACGTGGTCAGGCAGAACAGGCTCACCAGGAGCGCCCGCCGGCGCGGCCAATGCGCGGTCCAGCGCACCAGCGGAACCGTCGTCACCGCCGCCACCCCCGCATAGCAGGACACCAGGGCGCCGACCAGGAACAGGCTGACCTTGAGATCTTTCGCGATCGCCGACAGGGCGCTCACCGGCAGCAGCTCGGCGGTGACATAGATGAAGGCCGCGGCGGCCAGCACGGACAGCTGCACGGCGATCCGTGGCGTCCACGTGCGCGCGGGGGCGGCGGTTCCGGTTTCGGTCATGGTAGGCGTCTCGCGGTTCTCGCCCGGGCTGCGCTTTTGCACCCGGCCCGATCACGCTGACCCTAACCGTACGCACTGCGACGACGGGTTTTAACCACCTATGGGATTCAACACGCGGTCAGGAACGAACGAGGCGCGCAATGGCGGCCGAGGCCTCCGCAAGCTTGTCGTCCGCTTCGCTGCCGCCCTCGGCCACCGCCCGCGTCACGCAGTGGTTCAAATGCTCGTCGAGCAGATTGAGCGCCACCGACCGCAGCGCGCTGTTGACGGCGCTGACCTGGGTGAGGACGTCGATGCAGTATTTGTCCTCCTCGATCATCCGCGCGATGCCCCGGACCTGGCCCTCGATGCGCCGCAGCCGCTTGGCATAGTCGTCCTTCTGCTGGGAGTATCCGTGTTCGGTGGAGGTAGCGGTCACGTTCGCCAGCATACCGGATATACCCTAGCGGGGTATAACCCGTGGTATTTCCGCCCGCGCGGACACCGCATACTTGAACGATGACCGGCCCCGACATCAAACCCCGCAGTCGCGACGTCACCGACGGCCTGGAGAAGGCCGCCGCCCGCGGCATGCTGCGGGCGGTAGGCATGGGCGACGAGGATTTCGCCAAGGCCCAGATCGGGGTCGCGTCGTCGTGGAACGAAATCACGCCGTGCAACCTGTCGCTGGACCGGCTGGCCAAGGCCGTCAAGGAGGGCGTGTTCGCCGCGGGCGGCTACCCGCTCGAGTTCGGGACGATCTCGGTGTCCGACGGCATCTCGATGGGCCACGAGGGGATGCACTTCTCGCTGGTCTCGCGCGAGGTGATCGCGGACAGCGTGGAGACCGTGATGCAGGCCGAGCGACTCGACGGGTCGGTACTGCTGGCCGGCTGCGACAAGTCCCTGCCCGGCATGCTGATGGCCGCCGCCCGCCTGGACCTGGCGGCGGTGTTCCTCTACGCGGGCTCGATCCTGCCGGGCGTGGCCAAGCTGTCCGACGGCAGCGAGCGTGAAGTGACCATCATCGACGCGTTCGAGGCGGTCGGCGCGTGCTCGCGCGGGCTGATGAGCCGCGAGGACGTGGACGCCATCGAGCGCGCGATCTGCCCCGGCGAGGGCGCGTGCGGCGGCATGTACACGGCCAACACCATGGCCAGCGCCGCCGAGGCGCTGGGCATGTCGCTGCCGGGCAGCGCGGCTCCCCCGGCGACCGACCGTCGCCGCGACGGGTTCGCCCGCCGCAGCGGCCAGGCCGTCATCGAACTGCTGCGCCAGGGCATCACGGCGCGCGACATCATGACGCAGGGTGCGTTCGAGAACGCGATCGCGGTGGTGATGGCATTCGGCGGCTCCACCAACGCGGTGCTGCACCTGCTGGCCATCGCGCACGAGGCCGACGTCGAGCTCTCCCTCGACGACTTCAGCCGGATCGGCGCCAAGGTGCCGCACCTGGCCGACGTCAAGCCGTTCGGCCGGCACGTCATGTCCCACGTCGACCACATCGGCGGCGTGCCGGTGGTGATGAAAACCCTGCTGGACGCGGGCCTGTTGAACGGCGACTGCCTGACGGTGACCGGTAAGACGGTGGCCGAGAACCTCGCCGACATCGCCCCGCCCGACCCGGACGGCAAGGTGCTGCGCGCCCTGGACAACCCGATCCACCCGACCGGCGGCATCACCATCCTGCGCGGTTCGCTGGCGCCCGAGGGCGCGGTGGTCAAGACGGCCGGCTTCGATTCCGACGTGTTCGAAGGCACCGCAAGGGTTTTCGACGGCGAGCGGGCCGCCCTGGACGCCCTCGAAGACGGCACCATCACCCACGGTGACGCCGTCGTGATCCGCTACGAAGGCCCCAAGGGCGGGCCCGGCATGCGCGAGATGCTCGCCATCACTGGCGCGATCAAGGGCGCCGGGCTCGGCAAGGACGTGCTGCTGCTGACCGACGGCCGGTTCTCCGGCGGGACGACCGGCCTGTGCGTAGGGCACATCGCGCCCGAGGCCGTCGACGCCGGGCCCATCGCCTTCCTGCGCGACGGCGACCGGATCCGTCTCGACGTCAAGGCGGCCACTCTGGACGTGCTGACCGACGCCGACGAATTCGCCGCTCGGGGAGAGGGTTTCAGGCCTCCCCCGCCGCGCTACAAGACCGGCGTGCTGGCCAAGTACGTCAAGCTGGTCGGCTCGGCGGCGATCGGCGCGGTCTGCGGCTAGGCGTACGGTTTCGCCGCGCTGCGGCCCGTCGCTTGCCCGCGAGAGCGCCCGCGGAACGACGCCGGCGTCAGCTCGCAGCCCCGTCCGCCTTCACATCGCCGCACCTCACCGGCACCCCATCGGGGCATCGGCCAGGATCTTCTTGGCGACCGCGGACAGCTGCCTACGGGAATTGCGTTTCGACACGCACACAGCTGGTTGCCGATCCTTGCCGAAATCCCACCTCAAGGGCCCCACATGCCGACCATCCACACACCCGGCCGGGGTACGGGCGTTAGAGCCGCAACTGTGTTTCCGCGCTTTTCGGCACCCGCGTCAATTCCAGCCGATAGCATCGGGCCACCCGTTGCTCGGGGGAGCCCTGATGACTCGCGAGGTGCTAATGACTCACGTCCTGATTTCACCAGAGAGCGTTGCCGTCGCGGCCGCTGACGTCGACCGCCTCCGCGGTTTGCTGGCCAACGCCAACTCCGCCGCGGCGGGCACCACCACGAACCTGGCCCGCGCGGCGGCCGACGAGGTGTCGACGGCCGTGGCGACGCTGTTTTCCGAGCACGCCAGCGAGTATCAGGCGCTGGCCGCGCAGGCTTCGACGTTCCATGAGCAGTTCACGCGCAACCTGCTGTCCGGTGTGCATGCGTATGCCGCCACCGAGGCCGCCAGCGCGGCGGACGGCCTGCTGGGGCTCGTCAACACGCCCACCATGCTGCTGCTCGGCCGCCCGCTGGTCGGCAACGGCGCCAACGGAACGACGGTCAACGGCGTCGGCACGGCCGGCGGCGCCGGCGGCATCCTGTACGGCAACGGCGGCAACGGCGGGGCCAGCACCAACGCCGGGGCAACCGGTGGCGCCGGCGGCGCGGCGGGGCTCATCGGCAACGGCGGCAACGGCGGCATGGGCGGCGCCGGCGGCAACGGCGGCGCCGGGGGCGCCGGCGGATCGCTGTCGGGCATCGGTGGCGCCGGCGGCGCGGGCGGAGCCGGAATCGCCGGCCTGGCCGGCAACGCCGGCGGTGCCGGAGGCAACGGCGGCGTCGGCGGCAGTGGCGGGCTATTCGGCCAGGGCGGCGTCGGTGGGGCCGGCGGCGACGGCGGCGACGGCGGCGACGCCGGCCCGGCCAGCACCGGGAAAGGCGTCACGGGTGGCACCGGCGGCAACGGCGGGGTCGGCGGCGCCGGGGGCAACGCGGGCGTCTCCGGCACCAACGGCAGCGGTGGGCGCGGCGGCGACGGCGGAATCGGCGGAGTCGGTGGCACCGGCGCTGCCGACACCGGCACCGGCGCCGGCAGCGGCGGCCACGGTGGCACGGGCGGCGACGCCGGCGCCGGTGGCGCGGCCGGGACCGGCGGTCGTGGTGGTACGGCGGGCACCTACGGCGACGGCGGCATGGGCGGCACCGGAGGCCTGGGCGGGGCCGGGGCCAGCGCCGCGGCGGGCACCGGCGGTAACGGCACCAACGGCGGCGCCGGTGGCTGGGGCGGGGCCGGCGGCAACAGCGGCGCCGGTGGCACCAACGGCAGCGGCGGCACGGGCGGCGTCGGCGGCACGGGTGGGGCGGGCGGTTCAGGCACCGCGGACACCGGTAGCGGCGCCGGCGACGGCGGCAAGGGAGGCGATGGCGGCGAGGGCGGCGTCAACGGACTCGCGGGCAGGGGCGGCACGGGCGGCACGATCGGCACCGGCGGCGCCGGCGGCACCGGCGGTGCGGGCGGGGCCGGCGCGGCGGGCCTCGCCGACTCCGGGCACCAAGGCGGCAACGGCGGCCTCGCCGGCGCCGGCGGCAACGGTGGCGGCGCGACCAAGGGCGGCACCAACGGCGCCGGCGGCACGGGTGGGGTCGGCGGAGCCGGCGGCACGGGCGGCTCCGGCACCCCGGACACGGGTTCCGGCGGCGGCCAGGGCGGCTACGGGGGCGACGGCGGCCAGGGCGGTTACGGTGGCTGGGCCGGGAAGGGCCCCGGCGCCGTCGCCGCTGCGGGCACGGGCGGCGTCGGTGGCGCGGGCGGGGCGGGCGGCACGGGCGCTGAAGCCGGGTCCAGCGGCTACGCCGGCTACGGCGGCGACGGCGGCGACGGCGGGTACGGCGGTTACGGCGGCAATGGCGAGACGGGCCCGGGCGGCACGGGCGGCGCCGGCGGTACGGGCGGCGCCGCCGGCGCGGGCGGCATGTCCAGCAGCGGCCAGGCCGCGTATGGCACCGGCGGGACCGGTGGCACCGGCGGCCAGGGCGGCTTCGGCGGTGCCGGCGACCTCGAACAAGTCGGCGGCACCGGCGGGAACGGCGGCGTCGGCGGCACCGGCGGGAACAGTGGAGCCGGCGGAACGGCCGGCAACGGCGGCGTCGGCGGCACCGGCGGGGGCGGCGGCTGGGGCGGCCCGGGCAACTACCAGCAAAACGGCTTCGCGGGCGGCGCGGGCGGTAACGGCGGCACCGGCGGAGAGCCTGGCACCGGCGGGGCCGCGGGTGTCGGCGGCAACGGCGGCACCGGCGGCGTCGGCGGTGGCGGCGGCTACGGCGGCACGGGCCAGGATTCGGCCGGCGCCGTGGGCGGCACGGGCGGCACCGGCGGTACGGGCGGCAATCCCGGCACCGGCGGGATCGGCGGCAACGGCGGCGACGGCGGCGTCGGCGGCCAGGGCGGCCAGGGCGATACCGGCGAATCGACGGCCGGCTGGGCGGGCGGTACCGGCGGCACCGGCGGCACCGGCGGGCTCGCGGGTCCCGGCGGCCTGGCAGCGGGCAACGGCGGCCAAGGCGGCAGCGGCGGCTACGGCGGCTACGGCGGCAGCGGCGGTACTGACCAGACGGGCTATGCCGGCGGCGCCGGCGGAGCCGGAGGCACCGGAGGCGTCGGAGGTGTGGCCGGTGTCGGAGCCAACAACGGCAGCGGTGGCGCCGGCGGCGGCGGTGGCCACGGCGGCTCCGGCGGCTACGGCGGGATCGACGGCTCCACCGATGACGGCCTGATGGGCGGCACCGGCGGCGCGGGCGGCGGCGGCGGCGCGGGCGGACAACCCGGCTCGGGCACCGGCAGCGCGGGCAGCATCGGCGGCGCGGGCGGCGGCGGGACCGGCGGCGACGGCGGCATCGGCGGCCCCGGCTACAACTCCAACAACGCCGGTCCCGGCGGGGAGGGCGGCCAGGGCGGCACCGGGGCCGACGGCGCTCCGGGCCAGGCGGGCGGCGCGGGCGGGTCCGGCGGCACCGGTGGTCTCGGCGGCACCGCGTCGGGCAGCGGCAACGGCGGCAACGGCGGCCTTGGCGGGACCGGTGGCACGGGTGGCAACGGCGGAAACGGCGCAGTTGCCGGCCAAGCCGGGGGCGCGGGCGGAAACGGCGGAACCGCCGGGAACGGCGGCGCCGGCGGGAAGTCGTCCGGCGGCGGCAACGGCGGCGATGGCGGCACCGGCGGCACCGGCGGGGACGGAGGCGACGGCGGCGACGGCAACGGCGCGGTCGGTGGCGACGGCGGGACGGGCGGCCAGGGCGGCCACGGGGGCGTTGGCACCGCGCCCAACGGCACCAACGGCGGCCCCGGCGGCCCCGGCCAGGACGGTGCTGACGGCCTGTAACGTCGGCGGCAATGACCGCCACCACCGACATCCTCGACCGGCTGCGCCTCGACGTTCCGGTGAGCCAGGCGGGCATGGGTGGCCTGGCGGGTGCGCCGCTGGCCGCCGCGGTCGCCAAGGCCGGCGGCCTGGGCACGCTGGGGCTGGCCACGCCGTGGCAGTTGCGGGCTTCGATCGACCGGGTGCGCACGGAGGCGCCGGGCCGGGCCGTCGCGGTAAACCTGTTGATGCGCTTCGTCGGTCGCCGCCACATCGAGGTGTGCGTCGACAGCCGGGTGGACGTCGCGGTGCTGGCGTTCGGCGAGACCCGCAGCGTCGTCGAGCACCTGCGTGAGGCCGGGATCTTCGTCTTCGTGATGGTCGGCAGCCGGGCACAGGCGCGTCGCGCCATCGGCTGGGGCGCCGACGGCCTGATCGCGCAGGGGCGCGAGGCCGGCGGTCACCTGGTGGGCGCCGAGCCGGCGCTGGAGTTCCTGCCGCGGGCGCTGGCCGCGGCCCGGACCCGCCCGGTGTTTCTGGCCGGCGGCATCGCCGACGCCTCCGACACCGACGCGGCGCTGGCGGCGGGAGCCAGCGGCGTCGTCGCCGGCACCCGCTTCCTGCTCACCCACGAGGTCAACGCCAACAGCGAGTATCAGCGGCGAATCATGAACGCCGACAGGACCATCGAGACCAACCTGTTCGGACTGACCTGGCCGCTGCGGCATCGGGTGATCCCCAACGCCGCCACCCGCCGCTGGTGCCGCGACGACGGCCGCGCCAAGACGCTGCCCGCCATGCTCAACGCGGCCAGCCGGCCGATGGCGGCGCCGCTCTACCGCGAGCTGGGCGACGTAGTGCGGCTGCAGTCACCGCGCCGGCCGCTGTTCTCACCCGCGGCGCCGGACCGCCGGATGCCCGACTCGTGGGTCGACCGCGCGGCGCTGTACGCCGGCGAAACGGCGCTGCGGCTGGGCAGGATCACCTCCGCCGCGCAGGCCGTGCAGGATCTGACGCCGCGCTAACTGACCCGCGCGATAGCGAAGCCGTCCCAGCCCTTCGCCCCGACCGTCTGCAGCGCCGCGGTGTCCAGCCGCGGATGCTCGCCCATCACCTGCAGGGTCTGACGCGTCGCGGTGACCCTCGGATCATCGGACTCGGTCAGTATCTGGCCGTCGCGAATCACGTTGTCCACCACGATGACCGAGCCCGGTCGGGTCAGCCGCAGTGCCCAGTCCAGGTAGGCGAGGTTGTTCTCCTTGTCGGCGTCGATGAACACCAGGTCGAAGGGGCCACCCGTCACCGTCGGCAGCGTGTCCAGCGCGGCACCGACCAGCACCTCCACCCGGTCGGCCAACCCGGCCCGCTCCAGGTTGGCCTTGGCGACCTCGGCGTGCCTGGGCTCGTACTCCAGCGTGGTGACGCGCCCCTGCGGCCCCGCGCCACGCGCCAGCCAGATGGTGCTGAAACCACCCAGCGTGCCGAACTCGAGGATGCGGCGGGCACCGATCGCGCCGGCCAGCAGGCTCAGGAACTTGCCCTGCTGCACCGACACGGCGATGGGCGGCAGGCCCGCCGCGTTGCTGGCCTGGACCGCCTCCGCCAGCACCGGATCCTCGGCGATCAGCGTGGTGTCCAGAAACGCGTCGACGTCTTGCGGTGTGGGAGTTTCGGGCATGCCGTCCAAACTAGCGCGGCGCCGATCCTTGCCAGATACCCCTACCGGGTATAGGGTTGCAAGCGCAACACCAAGTCACCCAGACAGATAGGGGATTACGAAATGACTGACTACGCACCGGGAACCCTGCTGACCTGCGGCCACGACGGCTGCGGCTGCCGCGTTCGCGTCGAGGTCGAATGCCACTGCTCCGGTTCGGGCGAGAGTTACCGCTGCGTCTGCGGCGAAGAGCTCGTCGAGGTCAAGTAGCGAACACCCGGCCGGCCAGCTCGATGTCGGCGCGCAGCTTCAGGGCCGCCGCCGAGGCCCCGACGGCCACGGCGTACCGCCCCGGGGTGATGCGCCAGCCCGGGGCGGCGCCGTCGTAGCGCGCGAGCAGGCGGGGATCCGCCGCGATGGTCACCCGCCTGCTCTCGCCGGGTTCCAGCTGCACCCGCTCAAACCCGAGCAGCCGCAACCGCGGTCCGGCCGGCGCGGCGGTCAGGTACAGCTGCGGGACGTCCGCGCCGCCGCGAGCGCCGGCGTTGCGCACGGTGAAGCTCGCCGTCACGGTATCGGAGGCGTTCACCGTCAGGTCGCGATACTCGAACGCGGTGTAGGACAACCCGTGTCCGAACGCGAACATCGGGACCCGGGCCTGCGCGGCGAACCAGCGGTAGCCGACGTCGGCGCCCTCGAAGTAGTCGACGGTGTTCGGCGTCCCGACGGGCTCGCCCAGGCCGGGCAGCTCGGGACGCGGCGTCTGGTCGAGACCGACCGGAAACGTGATCGGCAGCCGACCCGACGGGTTCACCTGTCCGGCAAGGACTTCCGCGATCGCCCGGCCGCCGGCCTGGCCCGGATACCACGCCTGCACGACGGCGTTCACCGAATCGCGCCACGGCATCGCCACCGGATTGCCCGTCTGCAGCACCACGACGGTGTTGGGATTGACCTCCGCGACGGCGGCGATCACCTCGTCCTGCCCCCACGGCAGCGAAAGGTCGGCCGCGTCGAGGCCCTCCCCCTCGACGCGGATCGCGACGACGATCGCGACGTCCGCCCGCCGCGCCGCCAACACGGCCTCGGCCGGGCTGACGCCGGGGTCGAAGTCGATCTGCGCATCGGGGATCTGCTTTCTCAGCTCGTCCAGCGGGCTCGACGGCAACAGGTACAGATTGCGCAGGCCGCCCGCCAGCCCGGGGCCGCCGATCGGGATCACCTCCGCGTACCCGCCGGGCGGAACGACGGCGCTGGAGCCGCAGCCCGTCGGCACCCCGCGATGCGCATACCCGCCGATGACGGCGACGCGGGCCGACGGCGCCAGGGGAAGCGCGCCGCGGTTGGCCAGCAACACGATGCCCTGCCGCGCCACCTGCAGCGCAATCTCGTTGTGCGCCGCCATATCCGGCTCGGCGACCGACTCCCACCGGTCGACGCCGACCGCGAACATCGACCGCAGGATCCGCCGCACCATGTCCGACAACCGCTCCCTGGGCAGCCTGCCGTCGGCGTAAGCGCTCCGCAGGGGCTCGGTGAACGCCTCCGACTGCCAGAACACCGCATCGATCTGGGCGCCGCACTCCTGGTCGAGACCGCTCAGCGCGCACTCCCAGCCCGGTGTCCCGCCCCAGTCGGACATCACCCAGCCGCGGTATCCCCAGTCGCCTTTCAGCACCTGGTTCAGCAAGATGTCGTTGGCCGCGGCGTAGTCGCCGTTGACCTTGTTGTAGGCCGCCATGACGGCACCGGGCTGCGCGCGCTCGATCGCGATCTGGAAGGCCAGCAGGTCCGATTCGCGGTGCGCGTCGGGGTCGATGATCGCGTCCAGCCAGTGCCGGTTGGTCTCGTTGCAGTTCAGCGAGTAGTGCTTGACCGTCGAGATGACGCCCTGGTGCTGGATGCCGGTGACCGACGCCGCCGCGATCACGCCGGTCAAAAGCGGGTCCTCCGAAAGGTATTCGAAGTTGCGGCCGTTGCGCGGATCGCGGGCCAGGTTCATGGCGCCGGCCAGCTGCACGTTGAACCCGCGCCAGCGCGCCTCCCTGCCGATCACCGACCCCGCGGCCCGGGCCAGCCCCGGGTCGAAACCGGCGGCCAGCGCCAGACCCGCCGGCAGCGCGGTGGCGGTGTCACCGGCCCGGAAGCCGGGGTTGGTGACGCCCAGCCCCGCGTCGCTCATCCGCAGCGCCGGAACGCCAAGCCGGGGAACCCCCGGCACGTACGCGGCGCTCATCGGAACGTCTGGCGGGATCCGCTCGTCGCGCACCGGCCACATCTCACCGGCGCCCATCACCCCGACGAGCAGCGAGAACCGCTCGTCGTCGGTCATCTGCGCTTCGACCGAGCGCGCCCGGGCGTCGGGATCGTCGGGATCTAGCTCCACCGCACCCCCTCCTTCGCGTAGACGACGCGCAGCACGTGCCCAAGTTCGGCGCCCATCACCAGCTCCGCGAGCGTGCAGAACGTCGCGACGAACTGCGGACCGTGCGGCGGCTGCGTCTGGCACAAATGGTGCGCCACTTCGTGCAGCACCACCAGCTCGCGCATCGCCCAGTCGGCGGTGTCGCGGTCGGGAACCGCGATGGTGCCTGCGCCGTCGCGATTTTCGTAGTGCGCGGCGGTGGCCGCCCGCCGGGCCCGCACCCGCAGGGACGACACCCCGGGCCAGTTGCGGCGCACCGCCGGCAGCGCCAGCACGTCGTCGACGTAGCGCTGCACGGACTCCACCGACCCGAACCGCGCCTCCGGCGGCAGCGTCAACTGCGTGCCGAAGAAGTCCACCGCGCGGGAGCCGTGCTCGGCGGCCCGGTCGAACATCGTCCGGACGAAGTCCTCGGCCGCATAAACCTTGGCGCGCTGGGAATCCCGCGGCGAGGCCGCCTGGGTCACCGGCCCAGCGCGCTCCGCGCCCCGGGCAGCTCGGGGCTGTTGCCGAGCCTCGCATGCCGGCCGGCGCGGTCACCGGCGCGCCGCGCCGCCGACGAATAACCCGCCGTCGCGCTGCTGGCGCGCCAGGTGCCCCGCGCCTTCGAGGCGCCGCGATAGTAGTCGCGCAGCTCTAACTCCTTGTCCCGCAAGGCGATCGCCGTGCCAGGCGCGCGGCTACGATCCTTGGCGACCTCCTGCTGGGCCTGCTCGCGGGCCTCGGCCAGCCGCTGGCCGACCCGGACTCCGAACGCGAGCTGGAAGTTGAGCCGCGCGGTGATCGTCGGCGTGGGCCGGTGCGCGCCCGAGGCCAGGTAGCCGTCCGACGCGCGCACCATCTGGACCACCAGGCTGGCGTACAACGCGTGGGTCGCGTCGATGTCCTCGGTGAACCCGTAGGCGTAGACGAACGTCGAATTCGACGCGATGTCGCAGCGCACGTCGTTGGCGGCCGCGATCAGCACGAAAAGCTGCACGTACGTCCGCAGCCCGCGGGTGCCGGCGGTGCCGATGGTGACGGTGCGCTGCGTGGGCGCCTGCGCGGGTGAACGGTTGGCCGCATGCGACCGGGCCACCGCCAGGTCGATGGAGGCCGCCGTGGCCAGCCGCTGCGCGGCACCCATGAACGCGTCCGCCTCATGCGGGTTGTCCGTGCCCTCGGCCTGACGCAGCAGCGCGGCAATGCGCGCCAGCATTTTGTCGTCGGTCATATCGCCAAGCTAGTGCAGGGGTATGACAACTCGGGGACGCCGCCTCACAGCCGCTTGTTGATCCAGGTCACCACGTCGTCGAGCACCTGGTCGCGCTCCGGCTCGTTGAACACCTCGTGGTACAGCCCGGGATACACCTTGAGCTCGACGTCGTTGGATCCCACGCATTCCACCAGGCGGTGACTGCCGGCGACGGGGATCAGCTTGTCGTCGGAGCCGTGCACCACCAGCAGCGGCGCCGTCAGCGCCGGGGCCCGCTGCGGCATGGTCTCGCCGACTTGTAGCAGCGCCCGGCCCAGACCGGCGGGCACCCGCCCGTGGTAGACCAGCGGGTCGCTGTCGTAGGCCGCCACCACCTCTGGGTCGCGGGAAATGGCGGTGAAGTCCAGCGCCTGCACCGGCAGACCGGGCGCCAGGATGCCGAGTCCCTTGGCGGCGAGCACCACCAGCGGACTCACCATCTCCTGGGCGGCCACTGCCGGACCGGACAGCACCATCAGGTCGTAGTTGTCCGGGCGCTCCACGCCATAGGCGAAGACGATCCCGCCGCCCATACTGTGCCCCAGCACGATGCACTTGAGGCCGGGATTCTCCCGCTTGGCGATGCCCACCAGCGTGTCGAAGTCGGCGGTGAACTCGCTGACATCCCGCACCATCACCCGCTTGCCGCCGGAGCGCCCGTGCCCCCGGTGGTCCAGCGCGTAGGTGATCAACCCGGCCTCGCCGAACCGCTGCGCGACATGGTCGTAGCGCCGCGCATGCTCGCCAAACCCGTGCGCCAGCACGACGAGGGCTTTCGGCGGTGTGTCCGGCGTCCACACGTCGTAGACGATGCGCACGCCGCCCACGCCGTCGAAATTGCGTTCAGTGCGGTTGGTAGTCATTACGGGCAGCGTAATGGCTCCCCGGGCGGGTTTGTCGGGAACTCTAAGTAGGCTCTTTTGCGTGAGTGTGCTCGCGGAAGATTCCGATGCAGATTTCGCCACGCACGCAGAACCGTACCGCCGTGAACTGCTGGCGCACTGCTACCGGATGACGGGGTCGCTGCACGACGCGGAGGACCTGGTGCAGGAGACGTTGCTGCGCGCCTGGAAAGCCTACGACCGGTTCGAGGGCAAGTCGTCGATCCGGACCTGGCTGCACCGGATCGCCACCAATACCTGCCTGAGCGCGCTGGAAGGCCGGGCGCGACGGCCGCTGCCGACGGGGCTGGGCACGACCAGCTCGGACCCGACGGCCGAGCTGGTCGAACGCGCCGAGGTGCCCTGGCTGGAACCGCTGCCGGAGCCCACCGACCATCCCGCCGATCCGTCGGTCATCGTCGGGTCGCGGGAGTCGGTGCGGTTGGCGTTCGTCGCCGCGCTGCAGCACCTGTCGCCCCGCCAGCGCGCGGTGCTGCTGTTGCGTGACGTGCTGCAGTGGAAGGCCGCCGAGGTGGCCGACGCGATCGGCACCACCACCGTCGCCGTCAACAGTCTGCTGCAGCGCGCCCGGTCGCAGCTGGAGGCCGTCGGGCCCAGCACCGACGACCGGCTGATCGCGCCGGACTCCGCCGAGGCGCAGGACAGGCTGGGCCGCTACGTCGCGGCCTTCGAGACGTACGACATCGACCGACTGGTGGAGCTGTTCACCGCCGACGCGATCTGGGAGATGCCGCCGTACACCGGCTGGTACCGGGGCGCGCGGGACATCATCACGCTCATCCATCAGCAGTGTCCCGCCGACGGCGCCGGCGACATGCGGATGCTGCCGCTGATCGCCAACGGCCAGCCCGCCGCCGCCATGTACATGCGCCAGGGCGCCGTGCACGTGCCCTTCCAGCTGCACGTCCTGGACATGATGGCCGACGGCGTGTCACACGTGGTGGCGTTCCTGGACAACGCCCTGTTCGCGAAGTTCGGGCTGCCGGCGACGATCTGACGACGGGCGCGGGTCAGCCGGCCGACCGGATGGACTCGAGGAGTGCGTGCAGCCGGGGCGTGTCGCGGTGATGGGCGTATGCGCTGAGCCAGTCGGTCAGCCTGGCCGCCAGCGCGGGGCTCACCGGCACACCCTCGCGGTGGATCGCCCTCAGCATCCGCTCGATTGCGGAGTACGAATAGCCCGCGCCGATCGCGGTGTAGATGTCGATGCGATCGCCGTCCGGGACCAGCAGACAGGCGATATCGGCCAGGTCCCACGCCAGATCGGTCTCAGCCCGGTCGTCCACCTGATCCATTGTCCAGCAAGCCGGGTGGTAGAGCGCCGGGCGAACGTGAACACTTGTGTTACGCCTTGTGCAGATGACCGTGCATCAACCGGACACTCGGCAGAAGGCCCAGCAGCCGGGAAATGAGAGGCGCTACCCATGACCGATCCGCCGCCGGGAACCCCGTTCGGCCGTTACCGGCTCATCGAATTGCTGGGCCGCGGCGGGATGGGCGAGGTCTGGCGAGCCTTCGACACCGCCACCGACCGGATCGTCGCGCTGAAGGTGCTGCCGCAGCACCTGTCCCATGACGAGCTGTTTCAGCAGCGGTTCCGCCGCGAAGCGCACGCGGCGGCCGGTCTGAACGATCCGCATGTGATCCCGATCCACTTCTACGGCGAGATCGACGGGCGACTGTTCGTGGACATGCGGCTGATCGAGGGCCGCGACCTGCAGAGCACGCTGAACGACGGCCCGCTCGAGCCCGACCGGGCGGTTCGGATCGTCGAGCAGGTCGCCAGGGCATTGCATGCCGCACACAAAGCGGGCCTGGTGCACCGCGACGTAAAGCCGTCGAACATCTTGCTCGACGAACACGACTACGCCTACCTGATCGATTTCGGGATCGCACGCACCGCCGGCGAGACCGGTCTCACGGGAACCGGCTCGTTCGTGGGCTCCTGGCACTACATGGCCCCCGAGCGATTCAGCGCCAACGATGCCGACGCCCGCGCCGACGTCTACTCGCTGGCCTGCGTGCTCTACCAGTGCCTGACCGGAACGCAGCCGTACCCCGGTGACAGCCTCGAGCAGCAGTACGCGGGACACGTCCACGCGCCACCCCCGCGGCCGTCGAGAAGCCACCCGGCCCTGTCCGGGTTCGACCCGGTGACCGACAGGGGCCTCGCTAAAGACCCCAGCCAGCGGTTTGCCAGCACGCTGGAGTTGGCCTACGCGGCCCGCGGCGCCGCCACCGACCCGATTCCGCGACAGGCGCCGACGCTACAGGCGCCGACGGTACGCGCGCAGCAACCGCGGCGTCGCCTCGTCGCGATCGACAGAACGTCGGGCCGGCCGATCGGCGGCGGGCGTCGTATGGTGGCCGCGCTTCTCGACGTGGTTCCGGTGCCGCTGATCTGTGTGGGCTATTTGGCCCTTTTCTTTTTCGTGGTCCAGCCCGCAGTGCGAAGCAAGCCCCATTTTTGGGGGATCCCGTTAGCGCTGTTGTTTTCCGCGTTCGCGGTGGCGTATTGCTTTTGGAACTGGGGCTACCGCAAAGGTAGGACGGGTTCGACCATCGGCAACGCGATCCTGAACTACCGGATCGTCAGCGCAGACGGGGGTCAGCCCGTCCGCCTGAGCGCCGGCCGGGGCGTCAAGATCGTCGCCTCCGCCGTGCTCGGCGTCCCGATCGCGTTCGCCGTGGCGGCACTGGTCTTTGTGCCCTGACGCCGAATGTCGGCTTATGTCACGCTTCGGCGCAGCCAACGTGCATCACCCGCCTCTCCGCGAAGGCCTAGAACAGCCGCGAATCCGGCGAGGGCCCCTCAACAGCCCGCACCAGACCCGCCCCGGTCACCAGCGGCAGGTCCAGCGCGGACAGCAGACCGGGCGGCGCGGCGCACACCGCCGGGATGACGTTGACCATCCGCGACGCGCCGGCCATGCGCGCGCCCAGGTCGTGGTCGTGGTCGTCGGCCATCTCGAACTCGCAGCGCATGCTCGGCGAGCCCTCGATCTCGACGCGGTAGAGGCCGCGGCCGCTCGCCTGCCCATAGCCGAGGTCCTTGGGAGTAATCGAGATGTGCGGTTGCGGCCAGTCCGGAGCGATGTCGTCGCGCATACGCGTCACGTGGTCGAGGACGAAAGTCGCGTTGCCACCGACGTAGCCGGTCAGCGTCGAGCGCATCGCCGCGATCGTCCCGGCCTCGATGCGGCCGGTCGGCGTGTCGAACGACTCCGGCGCCGGCACGCGCTCGACGTTCTCGTCGATGCGGTCGATTTTGCAACCCAGGCCGGCGGCGAGCTGATGCAACACGGGTCCCCAGCCGAATGTGAACACCCCGGGCGTGGCGGCGAACGCGCTGAACTCCGGCGGCTTGCCGAACCCGAGGATCTCGTACACCGCGGATTTGTCGGGGTAGGTGGCGTAGTTGAACATCTCGGTCACCCGCACCGACTCGATCACCCGCGACACACCCGTAAGCACCAGCGGCAGAATGTCATTGGCAAATCCGGAGTCGATGCCGGTGGTGAAGAAGGACACGCCGCCGTCCAGCGCAGCCTGCCGCAGCGGCTCGGTAAACGCCGAATCGACCGCCTCGGGATACACCAGCGGCACCACCGAACACGACACCACGTTCTTACCGGCGCGAAGGATCGACACCATGTCGTCGACGGCCTCCAGCGGCCGCAGGTTGGCGCCCGCCGCGTACACCACCACGTCGGCGTCGCCGGCGAGCATCGCTGTCGGGTCCTGCGTGGCCGCGACGCCCACCGGAGCGACGCCGCACAACTCCCCCGCGTCGCGGCCTGCCTTGGCGTCGCTGTGCACGACGAGGTCGACGAGCTGCAGCGACGGGTGATCGATCACCCCACGCAGGGCGATCAGCCCCATCGAGCCCGGTCCCCACACCCCTACCCTGAGCACACTATCTCCTAATATTAGGACGAACTTATCGATATTCTGGACCGATGCTAGGGAGCCGCGGGTGAGCCCGTCAACCGCCAAGTCGCCGCCCACCGCTCGTGTGATGGACGTGCTCAACGCGCTCGCCGACGCACCGCAGGGCCGGACGTCGGGCGAGCTCGCCAGGACGTGCGGGATCAGCACGTCGACCTGCGCGCTGATCCTGGCCGAGCTGGAACGCGGCGCCTGGGCGGCCCGGCGGGGGGACCGCCGCTACGCGCTGGGCAGTGGCCTGTTCGGGCTGGTAGACGGCCTGCGGACGCAATTTCCGCTGCTGGACCGCGGGCGTGACGCGCTGCGCTTCCTGCATGAGACCCTCGGCGCGGGCTGTTCGATGTCCAAGATCGGCGACAAGCACCTCATGACGGTCGATGCGTTCGGCCACGGCACCGACGGCGAGCACGCTGTGGGGCAGCGCTTCCCCATCGACCCGCCGTTCGGATTGGTCGCGATGGCCTGGCGCGACGACGACGTCGTCGAGGCCTGGCTGCGCCGGGTGACGCCGCGACTCACCGCCGCCGACACAGCCCAGCACCGGCGAGTCCTCGCCGATATCCGCGCGCGCGGCTACGGCGCGTGGCGGTTCGACGACACCCACCAATCGCTGCACCACCGACTGGCCACCGTGCTGGCGTCGCTGGAACCCACCGCGCGGGTGACCCGTCAGCTCACCACGCTGATGACCATGGTGACGCTACAATCGGTCACCGACGTCCTCGAAAACGCGCTCCCGGCAACCGAATTCGTCGTGCTGCCGGTCTTCGGGCGCGACGGCCAGCCGGAGTATCAGATCGAGATCCACCTCGGCGGAGCCCCCGGCCTGACGCTCCCCCAACTCGATGCCGCCCTGCGCCAGGCACAGGCCCTACTACTGTAGAAACGGTGAAAATCCGGCGAGCGGCGGACAGGGCCGTCAGCACCACCGCGTGGTTGCGGTCCCGCCATTCCTTTTCGTTCGGCGACCACTACGACCCGGCCAACACCCACCACGGGCTGCTGCTGGTGAACAACGACGACATCGTCGCTCCCGCATCGGGTTTCGACACCCACCCACACCGCGACATGGAGATCGTCACCTGGGTGCTCGACGGCGAACTGGCCCACCGAGATTCCGCCGGAAACAGCGGAGTCGTCTATCCCGGCCTCGCGCAACGCATGTCGGCGGGCAGCGGAATCCTGCATTCGGAGAAGAACGATTCATCCACGCGGCCGGTGCATTTCGTTCAGATGTGGGTGATTCCCGACGAGACCGGCATTACACCCGGTTACCAGCAGCACGACATCGCCGACGACGTGCTGGCCGGCGGCCTGGCCACGATCGCGTCAGGCATACCCGGGCGCGACGCGGCGATCACCCTGCACAATCGCGGCGCCGCGCTGCACGGTACGCGCCTGGGGCCCGGCGCCGCGGTCGCCCTGCCCGCGGCCCCCTTCGTGCACCTGTTCGTCGCGCGAGGCCGGGTCGCGCTGGAAGGGGCCGGCGAGCTCGCCGAGGGCGACGCGGCCCGGTTCACCGACGAGGATGGCCAACGGGTCACCGCGATCGAGCCGGCCGAGCTGCTGATCTGGGAGATGCACGCCGGCCTGGGCGGCTGAACACCGGTCAACCGAGGACGGCACGCACCACCGCACGGACCCGGTCCGCGACCGCGTCGGAGGAGGAGGCATCGAGCCTGCCGTCGAGATGCAGAAACGCCAGGCCGTGCACGAGCCCCCACAGACCCAGCGCCATCGCGTCCGGATCGCCGGCCGAAACCGCCCGTCGCACGATTGAATGAAGGTACTCGGTGACGGCCTCGACGGCGGCCGCCCGGTCGGCGGCGGACGGATCGCGCGGCTCGGCGAACATCGCGCGGAAAAGCCCGGGCCGACGCAGCGCGAACTGCACGTAGGCAACGGCGACGTCGGCCAGGTCGTCGACGGTGGTCGGCGCGGGGTGCGCCGCCGCCAGCTGGGCGGCCAGGTCGCGATACCCCACGGCGGCGACCGCGGACACCAGGGCCTCGCGGTCGGCGAAATGACGGTAGGGCGCACCGGCGGACACCCCGGCGCGGCGGGCCGCGGCGCGCAGCGACAGCTCGGAGACCCCGCCCTCCTCGAGAAGTTCGACGGCTGCGCGCACGAGCGCACCGGCCAGGTCGCCGTGGTGGTAGCGCCGGTCAGATCCGGACATCCGTGACCGCCCTCACAAATGTTGACACCGCTTACATTAGGCTCCTACTTTAGCAGGAAGTCGTACTCCGAGGCTCTAGAGTGGCCCGCAGACAGGGAGGAGCCCGCATGTCGCAGAAACAGCCCAAGCACGCAGCCCCCAATCCCAACGCCAGCCTGAAGTCCATCCGGACCGTGCGGTTCTGGGGTGTGCCGATCGTGGTCACGTTGGCCTTGATGTCGGCACTGGCCGCGCTGTATCTCGGCGGCATCCTGAACCCGTCCACCAACCTGCAGCATTTCCCGATCGCCGTCGTGAACGCGGACGCGGGCCCCGCGGGCGCCAAGATCGTCGACGGCCTGATGTCCAGCCCCCAGTTGGACAAGAACAAGTTCGACATCCGGGTGCTCAAGCGCGAAGACGAGGCCAAACAGCTGATGGACACCGCCCAGGTGTACGGCATGCTGTTCATCCCGGTGAACTTCTCGACCAACCTGCGCGAGTACGGCGAGAGCTCGGTGGCGCCCACCCATCCGACCCGACCGTGGGTCAGCATCTCGACGAACCAGCGGGCCGGCACCCTTGGGTCGAGCATCGCCAGCCAGACCCTGGCGAAAGTCATGGCCGAGGCGAACCCGCAAGTGGGTAAGAACCTTTCGGCCGAGGTCGCCGCGCAGACCAACAACGCGCCGCTGGCCGGGGCGGCGGCGCTGGGGCTCGCCAACCCCATCGAGGTGCGGTCCACCGTGTACAACCCGCTGCCCAATGGGACCGGCAACGGCCTCTCGGCGTTCTACTACTCGCTACTGCTGCTGCTGGCCGGGTTCACCGGCAGCATCGTGGTCAGCACGCTGGTGGACTCGATGCTCGGCTACGTGCCGGCGGAATGGGGCCCGGTGTATCGCTTCGCCGAGCAGATCAATATCTCGCGGTTCCGCACCCTGCTGGTCAAGTGGGGAATGATGATGCTGCTGGCGCTGATCACATCCGGCATTTACATGGCCATCGCGCATGGCCTCGGCATGCCGATCGACCGCGGCTGGCAGTTGTGGCTCTACGGGGTGTTTGCGATCACCGCGGTGGGGGTCACGTCCAGCTCGCTGATCGCGATCCTGGGCTCGATGGGCCTGCTGTTCAGCATGCTGATCTTCGTGATCCTCGGCTTGCCGTCGGCCGGCGCCACCGTCCCACTCGAAGCGGTCCCGACGTTCTTCCGCTGGCTCGCGAAGTTCGAGCCGATGCACCAGGTGTTCCTGGGGGTTCGGTCGCTGCTGTACCTGAACGGCCGGGGCAGCGCGGGGCTGTCCCAGGCATTGCTGATGACGGCCATCGGCCTGGCGCTCGGACTGCTACTGGGCGGCATCGTCACCCGCATGTACGACCGCAGTGGCTTCCACCGAATTCCCGGGGCGGTCGCGATGGCGATCGCCGAGGCACACCAGGCTCAACACCAGGCGCAGATCAGCAAGCGCGAAGCCGAAGCCGAAGCCGACGAGCCCGCAGAGCCCGCAGCCGAAGAGCCCGAAAGCCCAAGCGAGAAAACGTAATTGCAGCGCGGCCGAAGCGTCACGCGTCTGTTACTAAAGTTGACAGAGTGACAGATGTGACTAATGCTTGGTTCTTGCGACCCCATCCGGGCCGAAAGGGCTACCGTGCTGACACCATCTGCCGGCTTGCGCAGACTGGCCGCCTGCTGCGCCGCGGTGGCCGTGTGCGCGACGCTGGCCGTCACCACCGGTCAGCCGCTGGCCCGCGCCGCTGACGGTAGGCAGTTGCTCGAGGCGGCCATCGCGACCACCAAGGGTTCGTACCTGGTGTACAACTTCGGCGGCAGTCACCCCACCCCGATGCTCAACGGCGGTGGCGGCTGGTACGAGATGAACAACGGCGGCCACCTGATGGTCATCAAGAACGCGTCGCAGCGGCTGCAGCCGCACCTGCTGGTGGACACCCACCAGGGCGACCAGGCGCGTTGCGAGAACAACCCGGGGGCTCGCACGGCCGAGGGGCTGTGGCAGGCATCGGAGATCTACCCGCCCCTGCAGGCGTGGCAGCGGATGGGTCAGCCGACGATCGCGATCAACGCGAACTTCTTCGACGTCCGCCCGCAGAAGGGCGGCACCTGGCGTTCGACCGGCTGCAGTTCACCGCTGGGTGCCTTCGTGGACAACACCCACGGCCAGGGCCGGGCCAACCAGGCGGTCACCGGCACCGTGGCCTACCCCGGCAAACAGGGTCTTTCGGGCGGCGGTGAGAGCTGGACGTCGTTGTCGACGATGATCCTGCCGGCGGGCGGCGCGCCATACGTGTTGCGGCCCAAGGGCAGCCAGGACTACGACATGGCCACGCCGGTGGTGCAGGATCTGCTCAACAAGAACGAGCGGTTCGTCGCGGTCGCCGGCATCGGGTTGCTGTCCCCCGGCCGCACCGAGCAGCTGCACGACGGCGGGCCCAGCGCGGCCCGCACAGCGCTGGCCTACGTGAAGTCGCGCGACGAGATGTACATCTTCGAGGGCGGCAACTATACGCCCGACAACATCCAGGACCTGTTCCGCGGCCTGGGCAGCGACACCGCGATCCTGCTCGACGGCGGCGGCTCGTCGGCCATCGTGGTGCGCCGCGACACCGGGGGCATGTGGGCCGGCGCCGGATCGCCGAAGGGTTCCTGCGACACCCGGCAGGTCCTCTGCGATTCGCACGAACGCGGCCTGCCCAGCTGGCTGGCGTTCAACTAACGCGCCGCGCCGAAGCGGAAGATCAGCAGGCTCGCCGCGACCACCGCCGCGGTCACCGCGAACACCGGAGCGACGACGAACCGTGACATCGTCGCGCCGAGGAAGGCGCCGGCGCACATCGTCAAAACCACGCCAAACCGCAGCTTTTCCCGTGCACCAGTGCCGCCGGCCAGATGACTGTCCAGGCCGAGGCTGACGATCGTCGACGTCAATACCGTGGTGGACAGCTCCTGAATGCCGAACTGGCGCGCGCTCGAGTGCTGCAGGCCGAACGTCACCGCGAGCATGCCGATCATGATGAGCTTGGTGTTGTCGTGATAGTGCAGCACGCCCGCGCCGGCCAGGATCGACAAGGCAACCAGCAGCCCGATCTCCATCGTCAGCACCGTGCTGATCCAGGTCCGGGTCCGGTCCCCGAAATGCCGCCACAGCCGGCCGCTGACGATGGTGGTGCACACGAACGTCGGCAGCGCCACCACGACGGCCGTCAGGTCCACGTTGGTGTGCGGGGCCAGCCAGAACCCGAGAAAGATCACGTTGCCCGTCATGTTGGCGACGAACACGTGGCCGAGCACCAGGATGCTGATCGCGTCGGCCAACCCGGTGGCGAACGTCAGCAGCAGCAGCGCCACGACGGTCCGCCGTTCGGAAACCGGCGAGGTAACGGCCACGGACCCGATCGCGCTAGAGCTGAGGCGTCAGGTTCAGTGAGGTGACGGTCGTCATCCGAGTCACCAGCCAGCGACCGCGGTCGTGCTTCATGCTCAGCCGGTAAGACAGGTACCTCAGGGCCGGGATGTTCTTCTTCAGCGGCGTGGTCGAGGTCGTGTTCGTGTACACGATGGCGATCGCGTTCGCGCCGTCGAGCGATTCCACGCCCGCGCCCGTGACCTGCGTGCTGCTGCTGATCTTGGCCTGCTTGTTCGGTGACGCCATCTCGTCGACGAACTTGCGGTACTGCGCCGCGAAGTCGCCGTAGAGGTAGTGCTGGGCCCGGTCGGCCAGGCTGTCGATATTCTCCGGCGTGTAGGACCACAGCGTGGTGATCGCGTTGGCAGCCGTACGGGCGATGTTGAGTTTGGTTGCGACGACGGCGCGTTCCGACAGGTACGCCTGCATGGTCGAGCCCGCGAACGCGGCCGAACCGACGAACAGCAGACTCGCCGCCACCGCGATGGCGATGGCCGTGCGCCTACCGATCAGCGGCTTGGTCCGCGGCTCACGAACGCGTTTGGGCCGGGTACGACGGACCTTCTTGGTCGGCTTCTTCTTGTCTTCGGCCTTCTCGGGAGCCACGTCCTCTTCCGCGGCCTCGGCGGCCTCGGCTTTTTCCGTGGCCTCGGCTTCCTCCGTGGCCTCCTCGGTAGGCACGTCCGCTTCGACGGTCAGATCACCTGCAGCAGGTTGCTGATCTTCCACTGATTCCCTTCCTGCTTGGCGGTCGCCGTCCAGCGATTGGTGTTGTGGAACACCTGTTTCTCGTCGGCCGATTTCGACGTCACGTCGGTCGCCACCAGCACGCTGACGCTGCCGTCGTCGTTCCACCGTTCCACTCCCGCGCCCAGGACGGCGCCGGTGGCCGGCTCGGCCCGGGCGATCTGCAGGAGCGTCTGGTTGGCCGTCTCCTGGAAGTGCTTGCTGAACTCGCCCGTCGCCTGGGCCAAGATCCGGTCGACGTAGTCGTTTGCATGGTACGGGTCGATGGTGGTGAACCCGGTCATGAACCAGCTCACGTAGCTGAGCGCTTCGCGGTCCTTCTGCGCGGCGCGGTGATGGGTCTCGTGAGCCATCAGCATCAGCGCGGAGACCGTGATCGCCGCGACGGCCAGGACCGCGGCGAGCGCGGCGGCGAGCGCAAACTCCCACCGCCGCGCGGGCGACGGCGTAGGGCGGGCCGGCAACTCGTCCAGCAACAATGCCTCGCCGGGCCGAAACTTGCGGCGCGGGCTCATCGTTGACCCCCGGCCGCCCTCGGGGCCGTCAGCACCGCGAGGTTGTCGACGAGCCAGCGGTCGCCAGGGCCTTTGACGAAATTCGCCTGCACGCCCGCCGTGATGTAACGCTGCGCGTCCCCTTCGCCGCGACGGCCGTGCATGAAGACCAGCATGCTGGCCCGGTCCGGACTGGCCGACTGAATCGAGCTATCGGTCACCCAGTACTCGTTGGGCTCCAGCGGCGCCTTCTGGACCCGTGCCTGCTGGGCGGCCAGCTGCGGCCGGTAGTTATCGCTGGCCATGGACAAGGCGCGCGCGAAGTCGTCCTTCGCCGTTTTCGGGTCGTACGTCAGCATCTGCGCGACCATCCTGGGGCCCTGAATCGCGATGTCCGCGCGGGTCTGGTCGGTGGCCCGTTCCTGCCGGTACACAACCGCGTAGCTCAGGTGCGCCCCATCCATGCACAGCACCACCGCGACCAGCATCACCACGATGGTCCAGCGCAGGATGTCGCGCGGCCGCTCGTCGGGTTCGACGCGCCGTACCTCGGTGCGCAGCAACATGTCGGCGAACGTCCGGCGCTTCGCATCCCACAGGGGCCACAGCCATCCCACCAGCAGCGAGACCGTGTCCAGCAGGTGGGCCACGTCCCGCGCCAGCAGCGTCCATGCCCCGGGCCTGTCCCCGTCGCGAAGCACCACGATGCCGCAGAAGGCGCGGCCCAGGCTCCACCCGGTAATCGCGGGCAGCAGCAATCGATTGACCAGCAACAGCAGGCTGGCGAGAGCCAACACCGAAATGGCGGCCCACGACCACGCGCTGCCGACCGGCATGGTGCGCCAGACCAACAGCATCGTGACGATCACGACCAGCGGCGGCACCACGTCGATCGCGAAGGCACCCGCCCGCACGGGCCACGACGCCAGGTTGGTGGGCGCTGGCTCGTCGACAACCGTGACGGCCTCCGGCTTTTCGGCCAGCAACGTCACTTCGTCACCGTGTCGAGTTTCGCGATCTTGTACTGCCCCTCCACCGGCGCCATCTTGACGCGCAGGCGGTAGCCGGTCTCCTGGTTCTGCGCCGCGTTGTTGGACACCTTGACGCGCACCGCGACCAGCACGTCGACTGAACCGTCGCTGTTGTTGCGCTCGACCGCCGCCCGCTCGTCGGTGACCTGCACGTGCACATTCGCGGCCTGGTACGCCTGCACGAGCATGCTCGTGTACAGCAGTGCCTGCGACCGGTATTCGTCGGTGCCGCAGTCGATGATCTTCTGCTCGCTCTGGGCCATCGCGTTCGTGTCGGGCGCCTGCGTCGCCGCGACGCACACCTTCGCCGCGTCGAGCGCCGCCCTGTTCTTGCGGTCGAGGGCCTGGCTCTCGTGGTGCGAACGCATTGCGAAGTAACCGCCGACGCCGAGGCCTCCCGCCGCCAGTAGCAGCACGGAAGCGATCAGCGCCAGCCAGCCGCGGCCTACCCGCGACGGCCCGCGCTCGACAGCGGGGACCGGGGCCACTTCGGTGGGCTCGGACGCGGAAGGCTCGGGCGCCGAAAGCTCAGACGCCGAGAGCTCAGTTGTCTTTTCGGTTCCGGCTTCGGATTCTGGCGAATCCTCGGCTTCAACCTCGGTACGCAACGAATCGTCGTCGGTGGGGTTCAGCCGGCTGGTGCCAGCATCTCCTTCCATCCGTCGTCTCCTGTTTTGGTCGAGTTTTCGACGGAGTATCTCACGCCGTCGGGCCCTACCAGTTGACCGCTCTGCGGACTGTATACCGCCGAGGGAGGTCCGCTCGGAGTGTAGACACACGGGTTGGGCTGTTGTCCGTTGCATTGCACCGTACCTGAACCGGGCCGCTGCAACGGGTCACTCACCGGTGGTGGCGTCAATCCGCCGGGTGGAAGCCGGTCGGCGGGCGCCGGGTTGAGGCCGTTGTTCACCGACGGCGCCGGGATGACCTGGCCGGGCCGCACCGACTGGTCACAGCGGGCGGACGGCGCCGGGCAGGTCAGCAGCTGGTTGGGGTCGCCGAACCACGGGTTGGTGCCCAGCGGAACGTACGGATGCGGGTCGCGGCACTCGCGCGGCGTGGCGGCCCGCTTGCCGGGCACATCCACACAGGGGATGTTGCGCGACCCGCGGACGCTGTTGGCCGGAGTATCCATCGGGATCTTGCAGTACGTCCCGCTCGGCAGCGGCGCGACCTTGGTATCCGCCGGAGACCGCCATTCCGCGGCGGGGATGAAGCCGGTCAGGCAGGGCGGCGGCTGGTTGATGGACAACGCCAGGTCCAGGGCGGCGTAGTTCGGGAACGGGGCGGCCACGGTCTGCGCGATCGAAGCACCCTGCGGCAGGAACACCAGCACCTGCTCGAGGCCTGCGTGGTAGCGCTTGAGCATCTCGATCACGACCTCGAGGTTCGCCAGCACCTGCGGCAAAGACTCCCGGACGTCGCTGAACACCTCGTTGACCTGGTCGGCGGTCGGCGCGGCCTGCCTCAGCACGCTGCGCAGGTTCTGGTCCCGGGCCGCCGTCTGCGCGGCCAGGCTGTTCAGATTGCGCGCCCAGCGCTCAATGTTGTCGCCGGACCGGACCTGGCTCTCGATGACCGGTCCCGAGTGCTGGATCAGGTCGTTGATGTCGGTGATCTGGGTCTTGAAGTCGCCGACGATCGCCTGGGTGGAGTTGACCAGCCGCTGCAGGGCCGGACCCAGCCCGCCG
This sequence comes from Mycobacterium sp. NGS68, assembly GCF_059812195.1. Taxonomy (NCBI): domain Bacteria; kingdom Bacillati; phylum Actinomycetota; class Actinomycetes; order Mycobacteriales; family Mycobacteriaceae; genus Mycobacterium; species Mycobacterium sp. NGS68. The sequence goes on from NZ_JCALCE010000014.1 coordinate 91,266, forward strand.
AGCCCTTGCGCCGTCTCGTCGAGCAGCTTGGGGATCTTCTCCTTGGGCAACACGGCCAGACCGCGGTTCGCGGTGTCCAGCGCCGGTCCGATCTCGCTGGGCACGGTGTTCCGGCACTTCGGGCCCGGTCCACAACCGATGGTCGAGCCGGGTGAAAGGAACTTCCCGTTGTTGTTGCCGTTCGACACCAGGTCCAGGTACTGCTCACCCACCGCCGACACGGAATGCACATTCGCGGTCGCGTCGATCGGGACTTCGTAGTCGTCGTTGATGCTCATCTTTGCGAAGGCCCCGGTGGGGGTGGGCCTGACCTCGGTGACCTTGCCGATCGTGATGCCGCGATAGGTCACGTTCGCCGTCGGGTACAGGCCGCCCGACGCAGGCAGTTCGGCGTTGAGCTCGTACCGCACCGGGTTGATCGCGTTCGGGAGCAGCGTCGGAATCTGCAGGTAGTAGATGCCGAGGACGGACAGCACGATCACGGTCATGACCCCGAACAGGATCAGTTGGCGCTTGATGAAGGGAGTTAGCATTGCCCTCTCTCCGCCCTTTCCACCAGCGGCCCACCGGGCGCGTCGTTCGGGTTCGACGTGTAGCGGACGTCGGGGATCATCGTCTCCGGGTCGCGCCCGTACGACTGCTCGAGCGCCCGCAGCGCGCCGGACAACCCGGTACCAGTCAGGAACGCGTTGTCGATGGAGCTGTAGGTGACGTCCAGCGTCAGCGACAGGTTCTGGTAGTCACCGCGGAAGATCTTCGGGACGGTGTCGATGTCGAACGGCTGCGTCAGGATCAGCTTTAGCGCGCCGATCAGATACGGCGACGCCTTGCCCAGTTCCCGCAGCGGGCATTGCAGCGACGCCAGGTTCTGATGCAGCGGCCCTCGTGCCTCACCGACGTACTGCGCGGTGACCTGGCTCAGCCTGCCGACCGCGTCGACGGCGTTGATCAGCAGGTTCTGCGTGTCGGCAAAATGCTTGATCAGCGGCGGAACGTCGGTCAGCACCCGATCCAGCACGTCGCTGCGGCCGCCCACGTAGGTCAGCAGCCGGTTGGTGGAGTCGATCGCGTGGGTGATGTCCTCGCGCTGCTCGTTCAACTGGCGGGTGAAGGTCGACAGCTTGCCCAGGAACGCGTGGATCTGGTCGCCGCGCCCGTTGAGGATGTCGTACACCTCGTTCTGCAGCGTTTCCAGGTTCGGGATGCCCCCGCCGCGCAACACCAGCGAAAGACTCGCCAGGGTTTGCTCGGTGGTGGGGTAGGCCGACGAATTCTTCAGCCGGATGATGTCGCCGTCCTTGAGCAACTCCGGTGACGGGGGCTCGTTCTCCGGCGCCCCCAACTCCACGTGCTGCGAACCCAGCAAACTGGTCTGGCCGATCTTGGCCCTCGCGTTGCGCGGCAGCTTCGTCTTCTTGCTGATCCCCAGCTTCAGCGTGGCGACCCAGTTCCTCAGCTCGATCGATTTGATCGAGCCGACGAACACGTCGGCCACCAGCACCTTGCTGTTGCCGTTGATCGCCAGCGTGTCGGGCATCTCCACGTACACCGTGTAGGCGTCCGACCCGCCCCCAGGCCCACCGGGGATGGTGACGTTGGAGATGCCCTTCCAGCCGCACGAGCTCAACATCAGGGCGATGCCCAGCAGCGCCGTTGCCTGCCAGCTGCGGCGGCGGATCAGCCGTGTCATGCGTGTCGCCATAGTCACTAGTTCATCCCTGCCTCAGCGGGCAACGGCGCTCCCACCGGTGCCGGGGCGGGCCCAGGACCGGGACCGGGAGCCGGTGTGGGGGCGACGGGACCCGGAATCACTGCCGGCCCGGGCGGCGGCGGCTGCACCGGCACCGGCGCGTTCAAGCCGATGGGCGGCACGATCGGGTTCTCGTCGTAGGCGTTCGGTGGTCCCGGAGGCGTCTGCAGCGTCGACTGCACCGGCGGGATGTCCGGGCCACCCATCAGCTCCGACAACGACTCGGGGGTCATCAGGCCGGCCGTGATCGGTCCCACCTTGGTGCCCTGCATGCCGGGTGCGACGATCCAGCCCTGCTGCGTGTTGCGGTGCGACGTCGGGGTGTCCGGTACCCAGATACCCGGGACGGTGGTGTCCTTGTACCCGGGCGGCGGCTGCAGCCGTGGCTCGGAGTAGGCGATGTGCTTCGGCAGCGTCTCCGCGGTGCTGAACAGGTTCAACCCGAACGGGAAGTAGTTGAACTTGATCGCGTCCAGGATCGGCGCGAGGTACTGCGCGCAGAGCTCGGCCGACTCCTGGTAGCCGAGCCGGCTACCGGCCTGCACCGAACTGCAGATGAACTGCATCGGGTTCGCGAAGGTGATCGACGGAATCGCGACCACCGACCCGTGCGACGGGTGATAGATCTGGTTGACGTTCGCCGCCGCCGTGGGAAGCACGTGCAGGGCCGTCTCCAACCCGTTCAGTGGCTCCGACTGCAGCAGCGTGTTCGTGACCGTCTCCAGGTTGTTGACGTCGGTCGTCAGCACCGCGCGGTTCTTGTCCAGGAACGGCCGCACCGTCGTCAGCAGGGAGTCGATCTGGCTCACCGCGTTGGACAGGTCGTGGTCGGAGCGGGCCAGCCGGCTGGTGAACGAAGCCAGGTTCTGGTTCAGGGCGACGAACTGCTGGTCGTCGGCGTGCAGCGCGTTGACGAACAGCGCCAGGCTGCGCACCACCGCGAAGAAGTCACCGCGTCCGTCGTTGAGCGCCGTCAGCGCCTCCGAGAGGTTGTTCAACGTCGCGTTGAATTGCTTGCCCTTGCCCTCGAAACCGTCGGCAAACGAGTTGATGACCTCACCGAACGGACCCTGGGGCTGCTCCTTCGTCGGGCCCAGCTTGGAGATGATGTCGGTGATGCTGTTGCGCAGCTCGTCCCACTCCGTCGGCACCTCGGTGCGCTTGATCGTCGCGCCGTCGGCCAACACGGGGCCACCCTTGTAAGGCGGCTCCAGCTGGATGCTGCGCGACGCCACCAGCGTCGGGTTGAGGATCACCGCCTTGGCATCGGCCGGGACCTTGTATTTGCTCTCGTAGTGAAACTTGACCTTCATCTTGTCGCCGGCCGGCGTGATCTCGTCGATCGTGCCGACCTTCAGCCCCATGATCTGGACCTTGTCACCGCTGTAGAGGGCGTTCGTCTGGTCGAAGAAGGCAAAGACGGTGTTCGTCGTCAGCTTTTGATACAGGTTGTAGCCCACGTAGGCGGCGACCAGACCGAGCACCACCACCAGCGATCCGATGATGACCGACGTCCGTGACAGCACCGGCAACTTGATGTTGCGGATATCAAAGGCAGTACTCAATTCTGGCTACCTCCCCCAGCACCGCTACCGCCGGCGCCACCCGGGTTGATGAACGGTGCCGGCAATCGCGGCCCAGGGCCGGCCGGCGCGGGCGGGCCTGGGGGCAGGCCCGGTGCGAATGTTGACGGGGGCGCAGGTGGGGAGCCGTCGGTGCGTGCCAGCGGCGGCGCGCCGGGCACCGGCACCGGCGTGCCCGGGACACCCGGAGGCGCCTGGCCCGGACGTCCGCTACCGGGAATCCCCGGAGTCGGCGGCAGCCCGTCGGGGTTCGGCGGCGACGCCTGCACGTCGACCGGGACCGGGAAACCGCCCGGCACCGGCCCGAACGGACCCTGGGTAATGCCGGCGCAGGGCAACGGGTTGCCTGGACGCGGCAGACCCTGGTCGCCGACGGTGACGTTGCCGCCGGGATTGGCCGGGGTGTACGAGCACGGCGACCCGGGCGGGACGGCCGGTCCCGGGTGCTCCGGGGTGCCCTCCAGCACCAGCGGCGGCGGCGGCGGTGCGCCATTGGGGAACCGGGTGCCGTTGGGGTCGGGCCACCGGAACTCCGGCAATCCGGCGCTGCGCCAGAAGTTTTCGGGGTCCAGGCCGCGCTTCTTGAACGCCGCGTCGATGAACGGCTGGATGATCTGACCCGGTGCCAGGTTGTGCAGCACCACCTTGAAGAACGGTCCCGAACCGATCGCCTCGTTCAGCGAGGGCAGGAACTTGCCGACCTCGGTCAGACCGACCGCCAGGTCGTCCTTGCGCTGCACCAGGATGTCGCTGACCTGATGCAGCTGTTCCAGCACGTGGTTCAGGTTCGGGTTGTCGTTGATCAGCCCCGCCAGCTGGGTCGAGAACGACGAGATGTTGCCCAGCAGCGCGTTGATGGCGCGGCCACGCTCCTCGAACGCGGCCAGCAGCGTGTTGGCGTTGACCAACGCCCGGTCCACCTGCTGGCTGCGGTCGCCCAGCACGCTGGCCACCTGGTTGGCCTGGGCGAGCAGGTGTTTGATCTCCTCGTCGCGCTTGCCGATGGTGTCGGAGAAGTTGGCGACGCCCTCAAGGGCCGCACTCAGGTGCGGATAGGTCTGGTCGACGGTCTGCGACAGCACATGCAGCGACTCTTTGACCGAGGCGATGTCCCAGTGCGTCGCCGCCTTGGTGACGTCGAAGAACGCGTCGTAAATCTGATAGGGCGTGGTGCTTTGCGCGATCCGCAGGGTGCCTCCGGGCTTGAGCAGCTGGCTGCCGCGCGCCTCGATCTCGAGGACCTTCTTGCCGAGGATGGTGTCGGTGCGCACCGCAATGCGGCTCTCGGTGCCGATCCGGTTGGTGCCGATCGAGAACTTCATCACGATGTGGTCGCCGTCGATCTTGAGCTCTTCGACCTTGCCGACCTCGAAGCCGGCGATGCGGACCTTGTCGCCCTTGTTGAGGCCGCCGGTGTCGGAGAACTCCCCGTAGTAGCTGGGCCGAGCGAAGATCATGGGGACGCTCGTGAAGCTCTGGCCCACGCCGATGACCAGGATCGTCACCACGATCCCCATGAGCCCGATGTGAAGTCGGTTGGCAGGTTCGAGAGTTCTCATTGCGGCGAGCACCTACCCGACGGCTGGTGGAAGAGCCGGACCGTGCGGACGGGTCCGCCGGCCTGCAGCCCATTGATTTTCAGAGTGATATCGCAGGAGTAGAAGTTGACGAAGTCGCCGTAGGAGCCGATGCTGCGCCCGATCGAGTTCAGCGCGCCCGGCACCTTGTGCAGGAAGTCCTGAAGCTGCTGACTCTGATCGATGAGCGGCTGCTGGACCGCGTCCAGGTAGTTGACCGCCTTGTGCAGCAGGGCGCGGTCCTCGGCCAACAGGTCGGCTACCGTGCCCGCGGCATTGCTGATGTTGGCGGTCCCGGCGGCCAGCGGGTCGGCGTGGTTCTTCAGACCGGTGATCAGCACCTCGAGGTTGTTGACGGTCTGGTCGAACTCCTTGCGGTGCCGAACCGTGGTGTCCAGCACCGTGTTCAGGTTCTTGACCACCTCACCGATCGCCTGGTCCCGCTCGGCGAGCCTGGACGTCAGCTGCGCGGTGTTGTCGAGGATGTCGTTGATGGTTCCGCCCTGCCCCTGGAACACGGTGATCAGGGTCCTCGCCAGCGTGTTCACCTTGTCGGGATCCAGCGCCTTGAACACCGGCTTGAAGCCACCGATCAGCGCGTCGAGGTCCAGGGCCGGCGACGTCCGCGCCAGGGGGATGAATCCGCCGGGCGCGAGCACCCTGTCAGACCCGTCGCCGGTACCGCGCTTGAGTTCGAGGTAGCGGTTGCCGATCAGGTCGAGGTAGCGGATCTGGGCCGTCGTCGACTGGTACAGCGGCACCGAGCGGTCGACGTTGAACTCCACCCGCGCGCGCTTGCCGCCGTCGACCAGCTCGACCTTGCTGACCTTGCCGATCTCCACTCCGGAGGCGCGCACGAATTGACCGGCCCGCAGACCGCTGACATTGCTGAACTCCGCGGAATAACCGTGGGTGCGGTCGAAGCGGATCTGACCGAACACGATGAAGATCATCACGGTGAAGAGCAGCAGCACCACCGAGAAGATGCCGAGTTTGAGGAGCGTACCGGTGATTTTCATGGGTTGATCGTGTTATCCCCTACCTGACGGCCCCAGACGTACTCGATCGCGTAGGGCGAACCGGTGTCGACGTGGTTGTACGGCGCGAGGCTGTTGCCGCTGTCCATCACGAGGTTGGGCGCGGGCCACAGCTGACGGGTGATCTTCTGCCAGCATCCCGGCGCCCCGCCCGGCCCGCCGCGCGCGTTCACCCGCGGCAGGTTCTCCGGATAGGTATAGGGGTTGGGCGCACCGCCAACCACGCCGGGGAATGCCGCCAGCAGGGTGGGCAACAACGACACGGGGTTCAGGAGCAATGCCAGCCCCGACGTCGCCTCGGTGTGGGTGTTGAGCGAGTAGCCGTTGCCGCCGAGGAACTGGGCGGCCTTGGGTTCGATGTCGTGGTAGTTGCGCACCATGCAGAACAGCTCCGGGCTGTAGGTGTCCAGCAGCTGCGCTGTCGGCACCAGGTCCTTGGCGCCGCGCGCCAGGTAGGGGCCGCCCCGGCCGATGACGTCCGCGCCGGTGTTGCCGAACCCGGCCGCCGACAACAGCGCCTGGTCCAGATCCCGCTGCTGCGCGTTGAAGGTGCGTGACGTGATCACCGCGTTGTTGAGGAAGTCGAACAGGTCCGGTGCGGCGTTGGCGTAGGTGTCGCCCAGCGCCGCCAGCTGCTGGATGTCGCGACGGGCCTGCGGCATCTGCGGGTTGACGTCATCGAGTATCGCGTTGCCGTTGACGATCGACTGGCCGAACTTGTCGCCCAGCCCGGTCAGCGCCTGCGCGGCCGCGCTCAGCGTCAGGTTCAGCTTGACCGGGTCCACCTTCTCCGAGATCGAGGTGATGGTCTGGAACAAGGTGTTGATCTCGGTCGTCACCGAATCGGCGTGGATGATGTGCCGCTTGGGGTCGAAGTGCCCGCGCGGCGCCTCTTTCGTCGGCGTGGTCAGCGACACGTACTTGCCACCGAACACCGTGGTCGCCTTGATGTCGGCGACGACGTTCTCCGGAACCACGCCGTCGGGCCCGATGTACTGGGGATACACGTCGAGGGTGAACTTCGCGGCCGGTTTGCCTTCGCGGGTGACCTCTTCGATCTTGTCGACGCGGCCGATCTCCACCCCGTTGAAGGTGACCTTCGAGCCCGGGTCCATGACCAGGCCCGCGCGGTAGGACTCCAGCGTCACCTTCGTCTTGGGCGTCAGGGCCCCGCGGAACTCGGCGAAGACCCAGACGAAAATCACGGCCGCGATGACCAGCAGGCCGAGGCCGGCCAGCATGTACGGCGGGTTGCGGGGCTTGTTGAGCTTGCCTGGTGTCGTCATGGCGCTACACCGTCAGTGCGAAGTTGGGGTTGACGCCGTAGAGCGCCAACGCGGCGGACAGGACGACTACCTGGACCGAAACGAGCGAGAGCCGCATCGATCGGCCGACGGCCTCGCCGACGCCGACCGGGCCGCCGCCGGCGTTGTAGCCGTAATAACAGTGGGTCACCATCACGACGGCCGCGATGATGATGGTCTCTAGGAACGACCAGAACACGTCGTCGGGCCGCAGGAAGGTCCGGAAGTAGTGGTCGTAGGTGCCGTTGGATTGCCCGTACAGGACCGTCGTGACGATCCGCGGCGACAGGAACGACATGATCATCGCCAGCGAGTACAGCGGGATGATCACCACTAGGCCCGCGACGATCCGGGTCGAGGCCAGGAACGAGATCGACTTGATGCCCATCACCTCGAGGGCGTCGATCTCCTCGCTGATCCGCATGGCACCCAGCTCCGCGGTGGCACCCGCGCCGACCGTCGCCGCCAGCGCGATGCCGGTGACCACCGGGCCGGCGATGCGCACGTTGATCAGGGCGGAGAAGAAGCCGGTGAACGCCTCGACGCCGATGTTGCCCAGCGACGCGAAACCCTGGATGGCCACCAGCGAACTGCCGGACAGCGTGACGAAGCCGACGATCGCGGCGGTGCCGCCGACGACGGCCATGGCGCCGGTGCCCATGCCGATCTGCGCGATCAGCCGCAGCGTCTCCTTGCGGTAGTAGTGCACCGCGTGCGGAATCTGCCCGAGGCAGACCAGCGTGAACCACGCGAGCTGCCCCGTCTCGTTGAGCCCCCGGTTGAAGATGAGGCCGTAGCGCTTGAAATTCTCTGTGGCCCGCGGGAAGCGGGACCGGACCACCGCGCCTGTCGACATGTCAGTGCCCCGTCCCGAACCGCACACCGATGGTGGTGAGGATGACGTTGACCGCGTACAGCGCGACCACGCACAGCACCACCGTCTCGTTGACGGCGGTGCCCAGGCCCTTGGACCCGCCGCGGACGGTGAGCCCGCGGAAGCAGCCGACCAGGCCGGCGATCAGCCCGAAGGTCGCGGCCTTGACCGTGGCGATGACGACCTCGGGCATGCCGGTGATGGTGGTCAGGGTCGCCAGGTAGGCGCCGCCCGACACATTCTGCAGGCCGACCCCGAAGAGGTAACCGCCGACCAGGCCGACCGTGATCACCAGACCGTTGAGCAGCGTGGCGACGACGGTCGCGGCGATCACCCGGGGCACCACCAGCCGGTGGATGGGATCGATGCCGAGCACCTCCATGGCGTCGATCTCTTCACGGATGGTGCGGGCGCCGAGGTCGGCGCAGATGGCCGTCGAACCGGCACCAGCAACCACCAGCACCGTGGTCAGTGGGCCGAGCTGGGTGACCGCGCCGATCGCCGCGCCCGCGCCGGACAGGTCTGCGGCGCCGAACTGGGCCAGCAGCACGTTGAGCGTGAAGATCAGCAGCACGGTCAGCGGGATCGACACGAAGATGGTCGGCAGCATGGCGACCCGCATGATGAACCAGCACTGCAGGATGAGTTCTTTCCACTGAAAAGGCCAGCGGAACAGCGCTTTTCCGGTCAACACGCACATCCGGAAGAAGCCGCCGATCAGAGTCAGCGGGGTCTGGAGTTGATCCCGGGCCCACCCGATTGCGCTTGGCCGATCCGATGTCGTCGTCACAGGTGCCCCCTCACGCCGGTGCACCTCGTGTCATCGCGGCGTTGCGGCGGATCCTGTCGCACGCCTCCTCCTTGCCCCGACCATACGTGTGTGACCTTCGGCTCCCTACCCGCAGGTAGTAACGGAGACCACAGGAATGTACCCGATGGCCGTCCACGTGTGAACCGGATCCGCACAATTAACCCTTCGTCAACAGCAGGCAAACGTTACAGAATGCTTTAGATTCCCTCTCTTTATGATTAATCCCTTGTTGGGGAATGGTTTTCGGCCTCTTCCTTGGCGCCGTAGCGCAAACGCAGTTCAGTCTTGAGCACCTTCCCGGCGGGGTTGCGCGGTAGCCCGTCTACGATCTCGAGCGCCTTGGGGTGTTTGTAGCGCGCGAGCCGTTCGGTCAGGAACTCATCAAGCTCTTCGAGTCGGAGGCCCTCGCGCGTTACAGCGACGACCGCGATGGGCACCTCGCCCCACTTTCGGTGGGCGCGGCCGATGACGGCGACCTCGACGACGTCGGGGTGGCTCGCAAGGACGTTCTCCACCTCGGCGCAGTAGATGTTCTCGCCGCCGGAGATGATCATGTCCTTCTTGCGGTCCACCACCCAGACGTAACCGTCCTCGTCCATCCGGACGAGGTCGCCGGAGTGAAACCACCCGCCCGCGAACGCTTCCGCCGTAGCCTGCGGGTTGTTCCAGTAGCCGCTCATCATGGTCGGCGCCCGGTACACGATCTCGCCCACCTCGCCGATGGGCACGTCGTTCATGTCGTCGTCCACCACCCGGGCGGCGACGGTCGGGATCACTTTGCCTACCGAACCGCGCTTGCGGATGGCGTCTTCCCCCAACAGCATGCAGGTGACCGGAGACATCTCGGTCTGGCCGAACGCGGCCAGGATCTGGGTGCCGGGAAAGATTGCCGACATCTCGCGCAGCAAAGCGTCCGGCGCGGGGGCCGCCCCCCACGACATGACCCGCAGCCGTAGGTCGCGCGGCCGCGCCTTCTGCTCGGCGCAGACCGCCTGCCACTGCGCGGGAACCAGGAAGATGCCGGTGACCTTCTCCGCGGCGAGGACGTCGAGCAATGGCCCCGGCTCGAACGCACCGAGCGGATAGATCACCGTGGGGACGCCGAGCAGCATCCCGGTCAGCATGTTGCCGATGCCGGCGATGTGGAACAGCGGGACGCCGATGAAGCCGACGTCGTTGTTCAGGTCGACACCGCTCGTGTAGAGCATGGTCATGGTCTGCCCGGACAGGTTGGCGTGGGTCAGCACCGCCCCCTTGGGCCGCCCAGTGGTGCCCGAGGTGTACATGATCAGCGCCGGCGAGTCGTTAGGGATGTCCACCGGCTCGGGCGCATCGCCCGGCTCATCTATGAGGTCCTCATAGAGAAGGACACCGTCGCCGGAGGAGTCGGAGAAGTCGCCCGCGACGACGACGGCTTCCAGCGCCGGCGCGATGTTCCGGACGCCGGTGGCCACCGGTGCCAGCACGGCCTCGGTGATCATCACCCGCGCGCCGCTGTCCTCGACCAGGAACGCGATCTCGGACGGGGTGAGCCGGAAGTTCAGCGGGACGGCGATCGCGCCGAGCATGTTGGCCGCGAGTACCGATTCCACGAACTCGGTGCGGTTGAGCATCAACACCATGACGCGGTCACCAGGTCCCACGCCGCGGCGGCTCAGCGCGCCGGCCAGCGCGGCCACCCGGCCACGCAGGTCGGCCCACGTCAGGGTGCGGCCGAGAAACCGCAGTGCCGTGGCCCCCGGCTGCATCATCGCGTGCCGCTCGAGCTGGTTGACCCAGTTCTGCCGGCGGGCAAGGTAGGGCTGCTCGTGCGCCTCGGCCCCGGTCAGGTGGCTGGCCAGTTGCACGGTCACCCGATCTTCCCCTTGATATTTGATAAAACCTGGTGTTGTCTGGGTCACACTAACGGCGTTGGTACCCCGAAGACAAGACCCGACCTGACCCCTGAAAGTCCTGGCAGCCGACGTGAACGCACCTCTCTCAGCTCGGTCGCGCGGCCGGCGCCCACTGCGCCGGGCACAGCTGTCCGACGAGGTCGCGGGCCACCTGCGGGCGGCCATCATGTCGGGGAAGCTGCGGCCGGGGACCTTCATCCGCCTCGACGACACGGCGGCCGAACTCGGGGTGAGCATCACCCCGGTGCGCGAGGCGCTGCTGAAACTGCGCGGCGAGGGCATGGTGCAGCTGGAGCCGCACCGCGGCCACGTCGTGGTCCCGCTGACCCGCCAGGACGTCGACGACATCTTCTGGTTGCAGGCCACCATCGCCCGCGAGGTGGCCGCGGCCGCCACGACCCGCATCACGGACAGCGAGATCGACGAGCTCGACCGGATGAACTCCGCGCTCGAGGGGGCGGTGGGCTCCGGCGACGCCGACACGATCGCCGGGCTGGAGTTCGCGTTTCACCGGGTGTTCAACCAGGCCAGCGGCCGCATCAAGTTGGCCTGGTTCCTGCTCAACGCCGCCCGCTACATGCCCGTGCTGGTGTATGCCTCGGACCCGCAGTGGGGCGCGGCGGCGGTGGACAACCACCGGCAGCTGATCGCCGCCCTGCGCCGACGGGACACGCCCGCGGTGATCGAGCACACCGTCTGGCAGTTCACCGACGGGGCACGCCGGCTGAAGGAGACGCTGGAGCGGGCGGGAATCTTCGCCTAGCCGGCCGACAGGTGCTCGGCGCGCTTCCTCAGGTTCTCCGCCAGGGCGTCGAGCACGTTGCCGAGCATCATCTTCACCATCGGCGCGGGCACGGGCATGCTGGGCTCGACGTCGAGGTCGACGGTCAGCAGCGACTTTTCCCCTGCCTCGACCACGCTGAACAGTTGCTCCTGCTTGAGGAACAGATCCCCCTGCTGCATCACGGTTTGAATCTGGTTGTCGCCCGGGTAGTAGACGGCCTGTATATAGGTGCCCGGGAAGCCGGAAACCTCGGTGTCCAGCCGCAACTGGCTGGGCCGCCCGTCGTCGTAGCGGGCAAGTACCCAAACGCCTTTGATGCTTTCGTTCCACTGGGGGTACGCCTCGAAGTCGGCCACGATGGCCATGATCGATGCGGCGTCGGCATCGACCTCGGTGGTCTTGCTCAAAACTGGCATTGGCGAAGCATAGCTATTGGCTCGGTTCGCTCACCTGAGCCGTCTCCAACAGGGCTCGGACGGCGTCGGGGATCGGGACCGACTTGCGGGTGACCCGGTCGACGTAGACGTGCACCCAGCGGCCCAGCGCCGTGATCGGCCGGGGCTCGGCGTCGGGTCCGTCCCGGAAGACTCCGAGCCGGTAGGTGACGCTGCTGCGGCCCAGCCGGGTCACCGCCAGGCCCACCAGCAGGCCCTGCGGGAAATGCAGCTCCGAGAAGTAGCGGCAGCCGGATTCGGCGACGATGCCCAGCGCGGGCGTGGCGAGCGGGTCCAGCCCGGTGGTGGTGTTGATCCACGCGTTGATCGCCGTGTCGAACAGCTGGTAGTACACGGCGTTGTTGAGGTGGCCGAACATGTCGTTGTCGGCCCACCGGGTGGTCACCGGCCACAGCACCGGGAAGTCTGCGCTGGTGAGGTTGTCCTGTGGCGGCGTAGCCATGGTTGTATTCCAACATGTTTCACATTCGGGGCGCGGTACTGGAGCGGATTGGTTCGCCGCGGCCGTACGCGCAGTCGCGACCGATCGGCGTGGTCGATCTCGAACTGGACGACCCGGGCAGCGACGAGGTCCTGGTCCGGATCGAGGCCGCCAGCGTCTGCCACTCCGACCTGTCGGTGGTCGACGGCAACCGGGTGCGGCCGGTGCCGATGCTGCTCGGCCACGAGGCGGCCGGCATCGTCGAGGCGGTCGGTTCCGGTGTCGGCGACCTGGCCGTCGGACAGCGGGTGGTGTTGGTGTTCCTGCCGCGGTGCGAACACTGTGCGGCGTGCGCGACGCAGGGCCTGACGCCGTGCGAACCGGGCAGCGCCGCGAACGCCGCCGGCACGCTGTTGGGCGGCGGCATCCGACTGCTGCGCTCCGGCGGGCCGGTCTATCACCATCTCGGCGTCTCGGGTTTCGCCACGCATGCCGTGGTCAACCGGGCCAGCGCGGTGCCCGTGCCGCCCGACGTGCCCCCCGAGGTGGCGGCCCTGCTCGGATGTGCCGTGCTGACCGGCGGCGGCGCGGTGCTCAACGTCGGCGACCCCCGGCCGGGCCAGACCGTGGCCGTCGTCGGCCTCGGAGGCGTCGGGATGGCCGCCGTGCTCACCGCGCTCACCTACGACGGCGTCCGCGTGGTCGCCGTCGACCAGCTGCCTGAAAAGCTCGCGGCCGCAGCGCGGTTGGGGGCGCACGAGACGTATACGCCGCAACAGGCCACCGACGCGGGTGTCAAGGCCGCCGTGGTGGTCGAGGCCGTGGGCCACCCCGCCGCGCTGGAGACGTCGATCGCGCTGACCGCCCCCGGCGGCCGCACCATCACCGTGGGCCTGCCGCCGCCGACGGCCCGGATCAGCGTGTCGCCGTTGGGATTTGTCGCCGAGGGACGGTCGCTGATCGGCAGTTACCTGGGCTCCGCGGTGCCCAGCCGCGACATCCCGCGGTTCGTGGCGCTGTGGCAGGCGGGCCGACTGCCGGTCGAGGCGCTGGTGTCCTCGACGATTCGGCTGGACGACATCAACGAGGCGATGGATCACCTGGCCGACGGCACCGCCGTGCGTCAGCTCATCCGGTTCTGAGCGCGCGCGCCAGCGCGTCGGCCTGCAGCGCGAAAAGGCGTTGCGACACCGACCAATCGGGTAGCAGCGAATCAAATCCGTGGCAGACGCCGGGGAACACGTGCAGCTCGGCGGGCACGCCGGCGCGCAGCAGTCGCAGCGCGTATTCGACGGCCTCGTCGCGGAACGGATCGACCTCGGCGCAGGTGATCAGCGCCGGCGGTAGCCCGCTCAGGTCGCTTCGCCGCGCGGGCACCGCCTGCGGCGACGGGGTTTGGCCGGCCAGGTAGTGGCACCACATCTCCTCGGCCGCCTCGCCGTCGAACGCCGGTGTCGCGCGAAATTCGGTCGCGGAGGCGGTGGGCCGGTCGTCCAGCACCGGCTGGTGCAGCAGCTGAAACACCAACGGCGGCAACGATCCGTCGCGTGACCGCTGCGCCAGGCAGGCCGCCAGCGTGGCGCCGGCGCTGCTGCCCGCGACGGCCAGCCGGGCGGGGTCCAAACCTAGTTGCGCCGCATTGTCGACCACCCATCGCAGCGCGACGATCGCGTCGTCCAGCGCGGCGGGATAGGGGTGCTCCGGCGCCAGCCGGTAGTCCACCGACACCACCGCGCACCCCGCGCGGCCCGCCAGTTCCAGACACTGCCGGTGATCGGTCTCGAGGTCACCCAGCGCGAAACCGCCAGCGTGGCAATAGAGGACCACCGGCGAGGGTGCCGCGCCCGCCCGGTAGATGCGCACCGGCACGTCGCCGTCGGCCCGCGCGTGTTCCACGGTCACCCCCGCCGCGGCGCCTTCCGGGCGAGCCGCGAGGCGTCGGCGCTCGTTCATCGACTGGCGCACCAGCGGGATCGCCTCGGCGGTGAAGACGGTGCGGTTGACGGCGACCGCGCGCAGCACCGGGTCGAGCCGGTCCGCGGCCTGCAGAGGCGGCGGCTGGGTCACCTGATCTGTAGGCACTGGCCGCCGTCGACGACGAGTTCCGAGCCGGTGATGAACGACGCCTCCTCGGAGACCAGAAAGGCGACGGCGTCGGCGATTTCGGTGGGGCGGCCGAGCCGTCCGAACGTCGACCGCGCGACCAGCGCCGCCTGGGTCGCGTCGTCGAGCATCGCGGTCGCGATCGGACCGGGGAACACGGCGTTGACCCGGATGCCCGACGGCGCGAGTTCGGCCGCCGCGGTCTGGGTCAGGCCGCGCAGTGCCCACTTCGAGGAGCCGTAGGCGCAGTGCTCTGGGAACGGGCGGATGGCCCCCGTGCTGCAGATGTTGACGATCGACGCGTTTTCCGCCTCGCGCAGCCGGTCGAGTGCCGCCCGCATGCCGAGGAAAGCGCCCAGACAGTTGACCCGCCAGGCGTTTTCGAAGTCTTCGGCGGTCTCGTCGGCCAGCGTGGCGCGGTGCAGCACGCCGGCGTTGTTGACCAACGCGGTCAGCGCCCCGAAGCGCTCGACGACACCGGCGACGGCGGCAGCCCAGTCGGCCGCCGAGGTCACGTCGAGGCCGATCCCCAGCACCCCGTCGTCGCCGAGTCCGTCGACCGCGGCGCTCAGGTCTTCGGCGCGCCTGTCGCAGGCCGCCACGCTATATCCCCGTGCGCGAAGCCGTTTGGCGATGGCGAAGCCCTGCCCGCCGGCTGCCCCGGTCACCAGTGCGACGCGTGGAGTGGTCATGTTCACGGGACCTCAGGGGCGTCGGACAGGCCGTGCGTGGTGACGAACCGGCACCGACGGCGCCGGAACAGCCAGCGGCCGCCCTCGCGGACCAGCTCGTCGTCGTACAGGGCGGGCCGCAGTTGCAGGCTGCCGGCCCTGACGAACAGCACCTGCGACCGGGCCGTCGCGGTGTCGCCGTCGACGTCGACGCGCGAAACCCCGGTCATGTGCAGGCCGTGCGGCGCCTCCCGAAACATTGTGCCGATGGCGTCATGGCCGGCGAAAGTGCGTCCATAGACCACGAATTCGCCGTCGGCGGCGAACAGTCGCACGCATGCCTCCGTCTCGCCGGCATCCAGGGCGAGCGCGTAACCCGCGATCAGCTCGCGGATCTGAGCGCCGGAGTCGCTCACTGCGCGTTCGCTTCGCGCAGGATCTCCGTCGCCCCGCGCCGCAGCGCCTGCGCCTCGGCGCTCAGGGTGACCATCCGAAACCCCAACTGCCCCATGGCATGGCCGGCTCTGCCCTCGCCGGCATGGATGCCGGTGACCAGGCCCGCGTCGGTGGCGGTGCGATGGATGCGCACGATCGTGCCGAGCACCTCCGGCTTGCTGGTCGCGCCGACGGCGTCGAAGCCCATCGAGATGGCCAGATCGGCCGGCCCGATGTAGATTCCCGTCAGCCCGTCGACGGCGCAGATCGCGTCGAGATCGGACAGCGCCGCCGCGGTCTCGATCATCGCGAACACGCTCGCCCGCGCCTCCAGCGCCGCGGCGTCGTGGCCCAGGCTGGCGCGCAGCGGCCCGAAGCTGCGGATGCCCAGCGGCGGGTAGCGGGTGGCGGCCACCGCCGCGGCGGCTTGGTCGGCGGACTCGATCATGGCGATGACGACGGCGTCCGCGCCGGCGTCCAGCACCCGGCCGATCGGGGCCGGGCCGGCGTCGGGCAGGCGCACCACGGTGCCGATCGACAGCGGTTCGAGGTGCCGCAGCATCCCGGCGATGTCGGCGTCGTCGAGGTAGCCGTGCTGGGCGTCGAAGCCCACGTAGTCGTAACCGGCGCGGGCGAATTCCTGGGGACCGAGCAGCGTCGGGCCGGTGATCCAGCCGCCGTACAGCGGGGTCTTCCCGGCCAGCGCCCGCTGCAGGTTGCTGGCGAATTCCTCAGTCATGTTCGATCGCGATCTTGACGCGCCCGGGGTCCGGCCGGGACGCGAGATCGAAGGCGGCCTGGACGTCGGCAACGCCGAACGTGTGCGTCAGGTACGTCGGCAGCAGGGCGGGATGCTCGGCGGCGAACTTGCCGGCAAGCTCGAGCACCCGACGCCGGTCAAGCGTCACACCGGATTTCAGCGTCAGGTTGTTGCGCAGCATCATGCGCATATTAATCGGATAGGCCTCGTCGTCGGCAACGCCGAAGTAGAAGACGGTGCCGCCGGGGGCGGCGGCCGCGACGGCGTGGCCGAGGGTGGCCACCTGGTGACCGACGGCCTCGATGACGACGTCGGCGCGATCGGCCGGCGCGAGCTGACTCACCCAGCGGTCGCTGGTCGCGCGCACGGCGTCATCGACGCCGAAAGTCGTTGCCACCGTGGCCCGGTCGAGGGGGTCGACGCCGGTGACCCGCCGGGCGCCGGCGGCCTTGGCGACGTAGGAGAACAGCAGGCCGATCGAGCCCTGGCCGATGATCGCCACGTGCCGGCCCGCCAGATCGGGTAGCTGTTCGCAGGCGTACAGGACGCACGCCAGCGGTTGCAGGCCGACCGCCTGCGCCGGGGTCAGCGACGGGTCATACGGCGCCAGCCCGTCGCCGTCGCTGACGACCCGTTCCATCAGGCCGTCGAATCCGGAGGCCCAGCCGACCACGCGGTCGCCCGGGCGGTGCCGGTCGTGCCGGCTCGCGATCACCTCGCCGGCCACTTCGTGGACGGGAAAGCCGTCCTTCTCCGCCGCGCTGCGGCCGTCGTCGCCGGACAGCCGCCCCCGCGCGCCGCGGAAGGCCGGCAGATCGCTGCCGCACACGCCGGCCGCCGAAAACCGCAGCAGCACCTGGTTGTCCGCGAGGTCGTCGGCGGTCTTGTCGGGTATCTGGGTCCGTTCGAACAGGTAGGGCGCGACGAGCCGGTAGGACCACACGTCACACCTGCACCGGGATCTTGTTCCAGCCCCACTGGAAGCTGGACGGTAGCCGGGTGGCCTGCTCGCCGTCGATCGCGAAGTCCGGAACGCGGCGCAGCCATTCCTGCAGCAGAACCGCGACTTCCAGCCGAGCCAGGTGGTAGCCCAGGCAGAAGTGCTGGCCGCGGCCGAACGCCAGGGAACGACGGATGGGCCGGTCCCAGACGAACTCGTCGGGCTCGGGGAATTCCCGCTCGTCGCGGTTGGCGGACGCCAGCAGCGTGATCACCCGCTGGCCGGGCTCGATCGTCTGGTCGTGAATCCTGAACGGCTTGCGGGCCGTTCGCGCGAACCACTGCGCCGGTGCGCAGAAGCGGAACATCTCCTCGCGGGCGACGGGGACGTTGGCGGCCGGGTCGGCGCGCACCGCCGCGAGTTGCTCGGGCCGCTTGCCGAGTTCCCACAGCCCGTGCGCGACGATCTTGGGCACAGTCTCCGTCCCGCCGATGAAGATGCACAGCATCTGGGTGGCGACCTCCACATCGTCGAGGTCGGTGCCGTCGGGCAGTCGATAGCCGAGCAGGCCGTCGACAACCGGGAGCGTACCCGCCGACCGGTCCGCCCGGCGGCGCTGGACAACGGGTATCAGGAACTCCAGGTAGTTCGGCCGGGCTTCCGCGGTGTCGACGCCCGCGCCGGGCTCGGCGAGGCTGCCGGCGTTCACGGCGGCCAGCACCTGCGGCGCGAGATCGGTTGCCAGTCCGAGTAGTTCACACACCATCGACGCGGCGACGATTCCGCCGTAGTCCTGGGTCAGGTCGAACGAGCCCTGCGGCAGGAGTACGTCGAGCCGTTCGTTGGCCAGCTCGCGGATGCGGGCCTCCAGCCCGGCGACCCCGCGGGGCCGCAGCGGCTGCGAATGCGCGCGGCGGATCTCGCCGTACAGGTCGGCGTCGTAGACCGCGTGAAACGGCAGCGGGTGCAGCGGCGGGTCCTGGACCGGACCGGTGTTGTGCCTGGCCAACACCGACGCCGGGGGCAGCGTCCCCTCCGACGCGACGAACGTCCCGTCGTCGACCTCCAGCACCCGCCAGATGTCCTCGAACCGGGACAGGGCGAAGGTGTCCCACTGCGGCAGGTAGTAGACCGGGTGCTCGTCGCGCAGGATCTTGTAGTACGGCAACGGGTTTGCCATCACGGCCGCGTCGAACGGGTCGTAGCGGAAATCGCCGGTCACTGCAGCGGCGACGGCGGTAGGGCCTGCAGGATCGAGTCTTCCCAACCGTCACGCAGCGCCGGCGCCACGCTCATCCAGGTCACGATCTCGGCGGGCGGGCTCTCCTTCCACGACGGGTAGTGGTTGGCGAAGCATTCCCACCCGCCGTCCAGTGCCCAGTAGTGGATGACCTCGTTGAACCGGAACGTCGTGGTGAACGAACCCAGCCAGCGTTTGCCCGTGCGCTCCGACCACGGGACGTAGAGCCGCTCCAGCTCGCGGATGTAGTCGTCCTGGCGGCCCGGCTTGGTCTGCATGATCTCCTGAATCACCAGCGGTGCAGTGAAATTGGCGTCCCGCAGTTGCGCCAGCGTCTTGTTGCTGGGCCCGGCGTACATGATGCGGCCCTCGCCCGACGCGCCGGTGTCGGCCAGGTACGCCGACCACTTCCCGGCCGCGGCCTCATGGCTGCCGCCGCGGGCCTGCGCGGCCCCGATCCGGGCGTAGTCGGAGAACCCGTCGATCTCCCAGATGATCGTCACCTGCGGCCAATGCCCGTTGTAGAGCGTGCCTTCCCAGATCGCGAACAACCGCGCACCGAGCTCGTCCATCATCGGCCGGTAGATGTCGGTGAATGCCTCTGTGAACTGCTCGCTGCGGCCCGATCCCAGGTCGATCGTCTCGTGCAGGTACAGCAGCGTGTGGCGGTGGTAGGTCTTCATCTCTCGCCGAGTCCTTGTCTGCTAGCCGAGCCGGATCAGCTCCGAGTCGACCGCCAGGCCGCTGGCCATGTCACACAGCAGCGCCTCGGTGGCATCGACTGCGCCGCAATTGATCCCGGCCGCCGCCAGCGCGTGGCCCTTGAACACCCGCGCGGCCGCGCTGAGCACGTGCTGCACCCTGGTCATGCCGCGGCTGGGCAGCGACCACCCGTCGCCCCACAGCGCGACCTCGGTCAACCGGTGGTCCAGGGCCTTGAGCACCTTGGCCCGCACCCGCGGGTCCGCGGCGAACACCCCGGCGCCGACCGCCAGGCCCTGGCTCAGCGGACGGGTGTAGCCGTCGTCCAGGTCCACGACATTCACCCCGAGGATCTGCAGCGGCCGCGTGTCGCATCCCGCCGGCAGCAGCACGGTCACCTCCCAGCCGGCCGCCACCCGGTCGTACATCCATCCCCCGGCCGCCCGCACGGCGTCGTCCGCGCCGGCCGCGACGACGTCCAGGCGGTAGCGCAGGCTCGCCGCGTCCGCGCGTGGACCGCTAGAACGCCGCGCCTTTCGGTAGTCGCCGATGTCGAAGGGTTGAGTGACCATCCATCCATTCCTCAGGGCTGTGGGGCGATGCGGCTCACCGGACAGCGTGACACTTTAGAGGAATATTGTAAAGGTGCGCCAGGGCGGTCAGGACCCGCGGCGCGCCTCGAGTTCGGCAAGAACTTCGGCGGTGTGCTGCCCGAGTTCCGGTGCCGCGGAACGCGGCGCCCACGGTGTGCCGTGGAAATCCGCAGGTGTTGCGACCATTGGGCTGGTGCCGTGCGCGTCTGGGACCTGTACCACCCCGCCGGCGACGTGGAACTGCTCGTCGGCCAGCACGTCCTCGAGGGTGTTGACGGGTGACCAGAAGAAGTCGGGTTCGGCCGCGAACGCCTGCGCCCATTCGTCCAGCGGCTTGGTCGCGAAGATCTCGTCCAGCGCGGCGATCAACTGCCCTGCGTTGGCGGCCCGGGACCGCGCGTCGCTGTACTGCGGGTCGGTCAGCCACTCCGGCCGGCCGACGGCCCGGCACAGCGCGGGCCAGTGCCGGTCGATCTCGAGCCCGACGATCCAGAAGCGCCGCCCATCGCCGGCGGTGTAGTTGTTCATGCACGGGTTGCCCATCGACTCCCGCTGCCCGATCGCGATCTGCTGGCCGGTGAGCAGGTAGGTGTTGAGGTCGAAGCTCACGGTGTAGGCGCCCTGGCGGTACAGCGACGTGGTGACCATTTGGCCCGCACCCGTCCGCTCGCGGGCCAGCAGCGCCGCGCAGACCGCCGCGGCCAGGGTCATGCCGGCCGAGTGGTCGCCCATGCCGCCGCGCTGGAACGGCGGCGTGTCCCCGGGCCGGGTCAGCAGATGGGCGACCCCGGCGCGCGACCAGAACGCCGCCACGTCGTAGGCCGCCCGGTCCGCGTCGGGCCCGGTTTCGCCGTAGCCCGTGATCAGCCCGTAGACCAGCCGGGGGTTGCGCGCGGCCACCGCTTCGTAGTCAAGCCCGAGGCGCCGCAGCGCCCCGGGCCGCACATTGGTGACGAAAACGTCCGCGTCGCTGAGCAATTCGAAGGCCGTGTCGCGGCCGTCTTCGGTGGTGAGGTCCAGCACGATGCTGCGCTTGGAGCGGTTGTCCATCTCGAAGGGCGGGTTCACCCCCAGGTCGCAGCCCAGCATCCGGCCGAACATCCGCCCAGGATCGCCGCGCGGCGGCTCGATCTTGACGACGTCGGCGCCCCAGTCAGCCAGGATGCCGGCCGCGGCTGGTCCCGCCACCCAGACTCCGAGCTCGACGACCCTGATGCCCTCTACCGGTCCGGCCATGCCTGGCACCCTAAACCGCGCGAAGCTTCCAAGCGCCGGCGGTGTTCATCGCCGTTCATCGCCGCAATTTGGCCGTCCACGCCGCGGGTGTTTGCTCGATGTGCGTTAATCGTTGCGCGAGGACGTTGCTGCTGGGGGGGACATGGAGGGGACGCCGTTCGGGCGGTACCGGTTGCAGGATCTGCTTGGCCGCGGCGGCATGGGCGAAGTCTGGCGCGCGTTCGACACCGTCACCGAGCGCGTCGTGGCGCTGAAGGTCCTGCCCACCCAGTTCGCCGACGACGCCACGTTCCAGGAACGCTTCCGCCGGGAGGCCAAGGCCGCCGCCGGCATCGACGAGCCGCACGTCGTGCCGATCTACGACTTCGGCGAGATCGACGGGCGGCTGTTCGTCACCATGCGGCTGATCCAGGGCCGCGACCTGCACGCCATCCTCACCGACGGGCCGATGGACCCGGCGCGCGCGGTGGCGATCGTCGACCAGATCGCCGCGGCGCTGGACGCCGCCCACCGCGTCAACCTGATCCATCGCGACGTCAAGCCGTCCAACATCCTGGTCGGCAACGACGACTTCGCCTACCTGATCGACTTCGGCATCGCCCGCGTCCTCGGCCAGACGAGCCTGACGGGCACCTCCAACGTGATCGGCACCTGGGCCTACATGGCCCCCGAACGCATCACCGCCGGACAGACCGACGCGCGGGCCGACATCTACGCGCTGGCCTGCGTGCTCTACGAATGCCTGGTCGGCACGCCGCCTTTCGGCCGCGACAGCATGGAGCAGCAGATCGGCGGCCACATGTCGCTGCCGCCGCCGCGTGTCGCCCGGCCGAGCGTTCCCGTCGCGCTGGATGCCGTGATCGCCAAGGGCATGGCGAAGAACCCTGACGAGCGCTACGCCACCACCCGCGAGCTGGCCCGCGCCGCCCGGGCCGCTCTCGGCGAACCACCGACCGGCCCGAACACCGTCGCCGCCCGCACGGTGGCCTTCCGACCGCCGCCCGCCCCGACGCCGTCCGCCCCCAAGGCATCCCGCCGGGGCCGGGTCCTTGCCCTGTCGGGCATCGGCGCCGCTGTCGTCGTCGCGGCCGTCGTCGCGGGGTTCGCCCTGTCCAGCTCCGGCGGGCACGGCGCCGTTAGCTCTGCGCCCGCCGCCCCGGCCGCGCTCGCCAACACCGGACCGCTCACGGGAACCTTCACCGCGGCCATGGGCCTGAAGACGAAACCGAACGGCAAGCCGGTGATCGGCGACGCCGACGAGGCGGCCTTCTCCGAGCCGTGGCGCCTGCGCTCGGCGTGCGGCGCCAATGGATGCGTCGCCACCGCATCGACCGGTGGTGCGTACCCCGTCAAGGACCTGGTGTTCGACAAGGTGGGCGATGGCTGGCTCGCCGTCAGCACGTCGAGACGCACCTGCGGCGGACGCGACGACGACGAGGCCTGGAACGTGATCCGGCTGCAGCCGCAGCCCGGCGGGGGCTTGTCGGGCGAAGCGACACAGGTCACCGCGAACGGATGCACCAATACCCGCACCGTGACCTTGACCCGCACCGCGGACGCCGACGTCGCGCAGCTGTCCGACCCGGCCAAAGTGCCGGCCCGCGTGGTGTCCCCGGCGGAAGGGTTCCGCGGCAGCTATGACTTGCAGGCGGCCTACGCCGACGGGACCAAAAGCCGCAACGAGCGCTTCGGCGTGCGCACCGACTGCCTGCACGCCGGCGACCGATGCGTGAGCCTGCTCTACAACCCGCAGACCGACGGGCGGCAGGTGTTCGTCTTCGTGAATGGGACCTGGACCCGCAACCAGGAGTTCGACAACAAATGCCCGTCGGGCGGCACTTTCCACGACACCCAGACGGGCACGTTGACGCTTCCCCAGTCGGCGCAGAATCCCATCCCGCTGCTCACCGGGCACGGCTACACGGAGGCCAGTCCAGGGACGAAGTGCCATGGCGAGGCTTACGACCAGACGGCGACGCGCGCCGGCGACTAGATCACCCTGGGGAGGGAACATGCAGGAGGGGACGCCGTTCGGGCGCTACCGGTTGCAGGAGCTGCTCGGCCGCGGCGGGATGGGGGAGGTCTGGCGGGCCTTCGACACCGTCACCGAGCGCGTCGTGGCGCTGAGGGTCCTGCCCGCCGACTACGCCGACGACGCGTCGTTTCAGGAGCGCTTCCGCCGCGAGGCCAAAGCCGCTGCGGCGCTTGACGAGCCGCACGTCGTGCCGATCTATGACTTCGGCGAGATCGACGGCCGGCTGTTCGTCACGACGCGGCTGATCCAGGGCCGCGACCTGCACGCCATCCTCACTGACGGCGGGCCGATGGATCCGGCGCGCGCCGTCGGGATCGTCGACCAGATCGCCTCCGCGCTGCACGCCGCACACCGCGTCGACCTGATCCATCGCGACGTCAAGCCGTCCAACATCCTGGTCGGCAAGGACGACTTCGCCTACCTGATCGACTTCGGCATCGCGCGCATCCTCGGCCAGACGGATGCCGGGCAGACCGACGCGCGGGCGGATGTCTACGCGCTGGCCCGCGTGCTCCACGACTGCCTCACCGACGCCCCGCCCGCCGCACTGGCCGCCGTCATCGCCAAGGGCATGGCCGAAAATCCCGACGAGCGCTACCCCACCACCCGCGAACTGGCCCGCGCCGCCCGAGCCGCCGTCGGCGAATCGCCGACGGGGCCCAACACCGCCGGCCGGATGGCGCCCGCGCCCCGGCCGTCCCGCAAACGCCAGGTCATCGCACTGTCGAGCATCGGGGTCGCCGCCGTCGTCGTGGCCGTCGTCGCAGCGCTCGCCTTGTCGAAGCCCAGCGAACATCACGCCGCGCCGTCGGTGACCTCCACGACCGTCACTGTCCCCGCGCTGCCCGGCCCACTCACGGGAACCTTCACCGTGGCCCTTGGTCCCACGACCGCGCGCAACGGAACCGCCGCGCCGGTGAGTCCGAAAACGGAGGCGTACACCGAGGCGTGGCGTATGCGTTCCACGTGCGGCGCCAACGGCTGCGTGGCCACGGCGGTGAGCGGCGGCCGGTACCTGGCGAAGGAGCTGGTGTTCGACAGGGTCGGCGACGCGTGGCTCGCCGTCGCGACTTCACAACTGAAATGCGGCGACCGCGCCGACGACGAGGCCTGGAACGTGATCCGGCTGCAGCCACAGCCCGACGGCAGCTTCTCGGGTGAAACGGCAACATTCACAGCGAACGGGTGCGCCGGCAAACGGACCGCAACCTTCACCCGCACCGCGGACGCCGACGTCTCGCAGCTGCCCGATCCGGCCAAGTTGCCGGCCCGCGTGGTGTCGCCCGCGGAAGCGCTGCGCGGCAGTTACCAGGGGCAGATGGTCTACGCGAACGGCGATAAGGACGGGTCGCGCTATACGGTGCAGACCCACTGCCTGCGCACCGGCGACCGCTGCGTGAGCCCGTTCTACATTCCCGCCGAAGACAGCGGCCAGATGTTCGTGTTCGCAGCGGGGGAATGGAAGCGCAACCAGCTGTACGACAGCCCCTGCGCGCTGGGCGGCAGCAGCCTCGTCACGTTCATCACCACGCTGCCACTGCCGCAGCCGCCGCAGAACCCGATCGGGTCGCTCGCCGGGCACGGTTTCGTCGACCATCCGTCGGCGAACCCCACGAAATGCGGCAGTCAGGCCTTCGACGAGACGTTCACCCGCACCGGGGACTAGTCATGGACGGGACGCCGTTTGGCCGCTACCGGTTGCAGGATCTGCTGGGCCGCGGGGGTATGGGCGAGGTGTGGCGGGCGTTCGACACCGTCACCGAACGGGTCGTGGCGCTGAAGGTGCTGCCCACCGAGTACGCCGACGACGCCACGTTCCAGCAACGCTTCCGCCGCGAGGCCAAATCCGCTGCCGGCCTTGACGAGCCGCATGTCGTGCCGATCTACGACTTCGGTGTGATCGACGGCCGGCTCTTCGTCACGATGCGGTTGATCCAGGGCCGCGATCTGCACGGCATCCTCGGCGACGGTCCGATGGACCCGGCGCGCGCCGTCGGGATCGTCGACCAGATCGCCTCGGCGTTGCACGCCGCGCATGAGATCAACCTGATCCACCGCGACGTCAAGCCGTCCAACATCCTCGTCAGCGAAGACGACTTCTCCTACCTGATCGACTTCGGGATCGCGCGCGTTGTCGGCGAAACCGGCCTGACCAGTGGTTCCGGTGTGATCGGGACCTGGGCCTACATGGCGCCCGAACGCATCACCGCCGGCCAGACCGACGCGCGGGCCGACGTCTACGCGCTGGCGTGCGTGCTCTACGAATGCCTCACGGGTGCACCGCCTTTCGGCCGCGACAGCCTGGAGCAGCAGATCGGCGGCCACATGACGTTGCCACCGCCACGCGTTTCCCGTCCGGACGTGCCCGCCGCCCTGGATGCGGTCATCTCCCGGGGAATGGCCAAGAACCCCGACGAGCGCTACGCCACCACCCGCGAGCTGGCCCACGCCGCCCGCGCCGCGCTCGGCGACTCGCCAACCGTTCCCAAGCCAGAGCGCAAACGGCGGGTCATCGCGTTTTCGAGCATCGGCGCGGCGGCCGTCGTCGTGGCCGTCGTCGCAGCGCTTGCCCTTGCGAGCGACCGGGATTCGGGGGCGCCGACAGCACCGTCGGCCACCGGACCCTTCACGGGAACGTTCACCGTCGCCGCGGGCCAGAAGACGAAGTGGATCGGGTCGCCCCTGCTCGATGACGCCGACTCGGCGGCATTCTCGGAGACCTGGCGCCTGCGCTCGGCGTGCGGCGCCAACGGCTGCGTCGCCTCCGCGGTGAGCGGCGGCCGGTTTCCGGCGAAGGAGCTGGTGTTCGACAAGGTCGGGGATCGCTGGCTCGCCGTCACCACTTCCCGACGGAAATGCAAAGACCACGACGACGTCGAGGCGTGGAGCGTCGTCTCGGTGCAGCCCCAGGCCGACGGGACCGCATCGGGTGAATGGACGGACGTCACGACAAACGGATGCGAGTTCAAGCGGACCGTAACCCTCACCCGCGCCGCGGACACCGATCTCTCGCAGCTGCCCGATCCGGCCAGGTTGCCCGCCCGCGTGGCGTCCCCCGCGGGAGCGCTCCGCGGTAGCTATGACGGTCAGGCGACTTTCGCCAACGGTCAGTCGAGCCCCCCGGAGCATCTGGTCGTTCACACCGACTGTCTGCGCGCCGGCGACCGATGTGTCAGCCCGTTCCACCCGCCGATGAGCACCGGATTGCAGACGTTCGTCTTTGCGAATGGGACATGGACGCGCAGCGAGGATTTCGAGACCGCCTGCTCGCTGGGCGGCACCTTCGTCGCCACGTTCACTGCGACCTTGCCGCTGCCCCAGCCGCCGCAGAATCCCATCCCGCAGCTCACCGGGCACGGCTATGTCAAAGCCGCGCCTGGGACGAAATGCCGAAGCCAGGCCTTCGACCAGACATTTACCCGCACCGGCGACTAGGCCGGCCAGGTCAGAACGGGGGCTCATCGGGCACCGGTTCCTGCGGAGCTATCTCAGGTTGCCAGTCCGGGGGAAGTTCTTCGGGTTCGCGGGGTTCGTTGATCCAGGTGGCCCATGGGCTGGTGCTGGACGTGCCTTTGAACAGGAACAGCATGTCGCGCATGTGGTTTCGCCATTTGCGGTCAGAGACTTCTTGTTTGCGAGCCCGTTCGAGTTCGCGGCGAGCCTCGTTGACGGGGCGCTGGGCGCGGTTGTGGCGGCGCGCGGCAGCGTTGCGCGCGGCGCGCCGTTTGCTGCGGCTGCGCCGGTCCGCTGGCATCGGGGCCGCACACGCCGGGGCCCGCGGCGGCGGGAACAAGTCCAAACCGGCGGGGAAGGTGCGGTACTCCCGGCCCGCCGGGCTGGTCCAGACCACCGTGCCGTCGGCGAGCTGTCGATCGCGCCAGCCGCCGAAGGTTTTCAGACGATGATGCAGCCGGCAAAGGCATTTCAGGTTGTCGATGACCGTGTGCCCACCGGTGGCGGGGTCGGCGTGGCTGAAGGGGACGGTGTGGTCAAGGTCGCACACCCAGGCCCGGCGGTGACACCCCGGGAACCGGCACGTCAGATCCCGGCAGCGCACCGCGCGCGCCAGCGCCGCGCCCGGCTGATACCGCAACGCTTCGGCCGCGCTGGATGATGGGTCCGTTGACCGCAGCCACGCCTGCTCGGCCAGGGCGCGGACCTGCTCGGCGTCGATCACCCCGTAGCCGTCCAGATACCCCGGCCGATCACTGTCCCCGTAGACGGTCTGCTCGGTGGCCACCACATTGATCACCACCGCAACCGAACCACGCCCGCTGTCGCCGGCGCGGATGGCGCAGTCCGAACGCCCGCAACCGCACGTCAGCACGCTACCGGCGACCAAGGCGCCCAACGCATCCGCGCGCCGCTGATCCAGCGTGCGCGGATCACTCGCACACACCCCCGTCGCCAGCTGCGACAGACGCTGGTCGAACGCGGCCGCGGCCGCCGCTCCCACCGTTCCCGACACCGCCGCCATCCCGTCCTCACCCGGGGTGACATCGAGACGGCGCTTGTCCTCACGCTGATCCCGGCGCTCCCGGACGGCGTCCGGATCCGCCGCGCGCACCGCGGCACCCACCGCGTTGAGCACCCGGCGCCGCGACCACCCGCGCCAGTGCCCGATCCGCACCGCCAGCGACTCATCCAAGGCCGCGATCTTGTCCTGGGTCACCAGTTCAGTGCGCGCGATGATCATCCGCACCGTGCGCCAATCCACCCGGCCCTCAGCCAGCAACGCCGCCACCTTCGGCAACCGCGTATCCAACGCCTCGGCATCCCCGACCACATAACTGGCCGCCGCCGGCGGCAGATTCAACGCCGCAGCCACCTCCGCCGCGGTCTGGATAAATGGATCCAGCACCGCAAACCCCTGCTCGGCGCGCTCGCACCCCGCCTCCAGCCGATGCTGCAACAAGGCCGCCACCGCCGCCAACCGCCGCGCGACCAACGCGGACTCCTGCCGACACGCCGACTCCACCACCTCTACCAGGGCGGATGGTTCGAGATCCTCGAATTCTTCGAACATGTGTTCGAGTATAGATCGTCCCTCCGACAAGACCTCCGACAAGACCACGCACTGAACGGCCCACCAAGGACTGCCTGGTCGAACGGGCTTAGGGCGTGGCGCGTTATACACAAACCGTCACTGATGTCCTGATACAGAACTGGGGCTGTGGTGTATCAGGACATCGGTGCCAAGCTAGGGACCATTTCCACCTTGGCCGCTATCAACGCCATTGCCGCCATCGCCACCTTTGCCGCCTTTGCCGATTGCGCCCTGGCCGATGCCGTTGCCGCTGCCACCGCCGCCTCCGCCACCCACACCGGCGGTACCGCCCTGCCCGGCGGTGGCCGCGCCGTTGCTCTGGATGAACGCACCGCCGGGGTTGCCCGCATGGCTTGCGGTGCCGCCGGCTCCGCCGCCGCCGAGGACGCCGCCGCCACCACCGCTGCCACCACTGCCGGCGAGGACGCCGCCGCCACCACCGCCGCCCCCACCACCGGAGGCGAAGACGCCGGAAACGCTTCCCGAGGCGGACCCGCCGAATCCGCCGAGGCCGCCGCCGGTCCCGATGCTGTTCCCGGCGCCCGCGACGCCATTGGCGCCAACGGCCGCGGTGTGGCCGACGATTGCGGCCGTGCCGCCGCCACCCCCGCCGCCGGGACCACCGTGGGCGCCGACCGGCCCGCCGCCGGCGCCGCCCGCGCCGCCGCGCAGGTTGTCGAAGCCGCCGGCGCCGCTCCCCGTGCCGTTCGCGAAGGTTCCTGCGGTGCCGCCGCTGCCGCCGGTCCCGCCGATCCCGCCGTGGCCTCCGCCGGTGCTATTACCGCCCTGGCCACCACCGCCGCCACCGCCTGCACTGGCGGCGGCCGAGGTGGTTGACTCGACGTAGGCGTTGCCGCCATTTCCACCGTTTCCGCCGTTGCCTCCGTTGGTGCCGGCCCCTCCGGTGCCCCCGTTGCCGCCGGTGCCGCCGACGCCGGTGATGGCGCCGCTGCCCTTGAAGTTGGTGCTGCCGCCGTTGCCGCCGTTGCCGCCAGCGCCGCCGTTGCCGCTTATCGACCCGCCGCTGCCGCCGGTGCCGCCGTTACCGCCGCGACCGCCCGGGGTGCCGGTGGCCGCGTTACCCGCGGTCCCGGCACCGCCGTCGCCGCCCCGACCGCCGTTGCCGAACAACCCCGCGTTCCCGCCTCTGCCGCCGTCCTTTCCGGCCGCCCCGGACCCGCCGTTTCCGCCGTTGCCGATGAGCCACCCGGCATTTCCCCCGGGGGCACCGCTGCCCGCCGCCCCATCGGTGCCATTCCCGAACATCGGGCGCCCCGTCACCAGCTTCACCGGCGACAACAGGTCCGCCAAGCCCGCCAGCGGCGCGGCGTTCGCCGCCTCGGCCGCCGCGTACGCGCTGCCCGCACCGGTCAACGCCTGCACAAAGCGGTCGTGGAACGCCGCCGCTTCGGCCTTGAGTGCCTGAAACTGCACGCCGTGGTCGGAAAAGAGCGATGCAAGGCCCGCCGATACCTCGTCCGCCGCCGCCGCCAGCACCTGGGTCGTCGAGAACGCCGCCGCCGCGTGGGCTGCGCTGAGCGCCGACTCGATACCCACCAAATCCGAAGCCGCCGCAGTCATCAACTGCGGTCCTGCGATCACATACGACATGGACCCAAGCATGGTCCGAAGCGACGGGACGGGCTTAGGTAGTCGACTACTTCAAATGGCACTTACACTGGGCAAGACATGAGTCTGGTAGCTGGCCGCGGACCACTGAGCAACGATCCCGCCGGGCGGTTCTGCCCGCCGATCCCGGGCAGCCTCGTCTACGTCGAGCCGCATCCGCGCCGCATCATGGCCTATCGGAACGGCCAATTGGTGATCGACACCGAACGTGCGCTGATGGTGCACCGGCAGGGCCGCCCGCTCAGCTATGTCTTCCCGGCAGACGAAATCCACGAGCTGCCAACGACGCCCGAGCCGGAGGCACCCGGCTTCGTCCACGTGCCGTGGGATGCCGTCGACACCTGGCTGGAAGAGGGCCGCACCCTGGTCCACTACCCGCCCAACCCCTACCATCGGGTGGACTGCCGGCCCACCCAGCGACGGCTGCGCGTCAGCGTCGCCGATACCGTGCTGGTGGACACGGACGATACGGTGATCCTCTTCGAAACTGCCTTACAGCCAAGGCTTTACGTCGATCCGGCGCACGTCCGCACCGACCTGCTACGCAAGTCCGACACGACAAGCTACTGCAATTACAAGGGCGTCGCGACGTACTGGTCGGCGGTCCTGGGCGACGCCGTCATCGAGGACGTGGCCTGGAGCTATCCGGACCCGCTTCCGGAAAGCCTTGCCATCAAAGGGTTTCTGAGCTTCGACGGCACCAGGGCCGACGTGCTGGCCGACCTGCCGGTCAGCCCCCGTAGCTGCTAGGCCGCCCCAGGCCCAGCTCGTGCTGGGCGATCATGTTGCGGAACACCTCCAGGGTGCCGCCGTAGATCCCCATCGGCAGCGCCAACCGGAACAGATACTCCGCCGCGCCGTCGTCGGCAAAGCCTTCGGTGTCGGCGGGCAGGGCGGACGCGGCGCCGAGGATGTCCATCAGGTCCGCGGAGATGTCGCGGGTGGCCTGCGCCATCGCGACGCGCCCGTACATGCCCGGGGTGGACAGCGCGGCCTCCATCCGCGCGACGCTGCGGCCCAGTCGATACTTCACCGAGTCGTCACCGACGTCGGCAAGGCCCGCGACCTTATCGACCCCCTCGGCTATCAGCATCCCGTGGCCCGACATCGCCGCAATGTTCTGCAGGCCGTGATCTTGCGCTTCGACGATGCCGTGTTCGGAATCCAGCGCCGCGCGCATCACGGTCCAACCGCCATTGACCTCACCGATCCGATACAGATCGTCGACGCGCACATCGCTGTAGTAGACGATGTTGGTGCGGTCGCCGTCCAGCGTACGGATCGGCTGGATCTCGACCCCCGGCGAATCCAGCGGCACCAGAAACATGGTGAGGTTGCGGTGTTTACGTCCCCGCGAGTCGGTGTTGGTGAGCAGGAAGACGTACGCGGCGTTCTGCGCGTTAGACGTGAACATCTTGGAGCCGTTGATGATCCAGCCATCCCCGTCGCGCGCCGCACGCGTCTTGCAGGTGGCGACGTCGGAGCCGCCTTCGGGTTCGGTGTAGCCCAGACAGAGCCTGATGTGGCCCGACAGCACGCCCGGCAGGACCCGGTCGCTCAGTTCCGGCTTGCCGAATTGCCGCACCAGCCGCGCGACGACGGACGTGGTGCCCCAGTGGTACCACGGCGTGTGGGCTCGGGCGATCTCGAGTTCGAAGATCCTGCGCCGCACCGCAGTGAATCCACCCTCGGACTCGAGCTTCCAGTCCGCGGCCAGGTAGTCCGCGGCACCGAGCGCCAAATGCACTCCCTCGTCGAAGTTTTCGCCGGACTCCCGGTCGCGACGGCGTACCTCGTCGGTGACGTGTGTGGTCACGAACGCGCGGGTGCGATCCTGAAATTCCTTGTCCTCGGCCGAGAGTTCGACCTCCGAGAAGTCCATCTAAACCACGTCGAGAACGAGAGCCCGGAACCGGTCGACGGTCTCCAGCGCGTGCGCGATGCTGTCGCCCGGCAACGACGCGGCCACCCACGTCACCCCCAGCGACGCCAACTTCTCCAGGCCGGCCAGGTAGGCGTCGGCGTTGAAGTCGTCGCTCGCCGGGCTGCCGCCCTCGAAATTGGTGAACGTGATGTCGATCCCCGACCAGTCCCGACCCGCCGCATCG
Source organism: Mycobacterium sp. NGS68 (assembly GCF_059812195.1). NCBI lineage: Bacteria > Bacillati > Actinomycetota > Actinomycetes > Mycobacteriales > Mycobacteriaceae > Mycobacterium > Mycobacterium sp. NGS68. The sequence goes on from NZ_JCALCE010000014.1 coordinate 123,256, forward strand.
CAGCGACGCCGCAGGTCATCGATGCCGGCGGCGAGCTTGTCCAGCGAGTCCAGCACCGCGGTGCCCGCGGTCTTGGCCAGGCCCGCGGGTGCCGCGAACGGACACCATCCGTCGCCGTAGTCGGCCACCCGCTGACGGGCGGCGCCGGTGTTGCCGCCGACCCAGATCGGTGGATGCGGCTGACTCACCGGCCGCGGATGCGCGGTGATGCCGCGGGCGCTGAAATGCTTGCCCGCAAAGGAGATATCGTCGCCGGTCCACACCGCCCGGATCACCTGCAGCGCCTCGTCGAACAGCTCGGCCCGCTCGTCGTAATCCACACCCAGGGCCGCGAATTCCCGCTTGAGATAACCCACGCCCACCGCCAGTGTGAACCGACCGCCGGACAGCAGATCCAGCGTCGCGCCGGACTTGGCCACCACGAAAGGGTTTCGATACGGCAGCACCACGATGTTGGGGATCAGACGCAGCGCGCTGGTGTGGGCGGCCGCGAAACCCAGTGCCACAAAGGGATCCAGGGCATCGTGGCCGCCGGCCTCCAGCCAGCGCTGCGACGGCGCCGGGTGGTCGGTGAAGCCGAACCCGTGATACCCCGCCGCTTCCGCGGCGGCCGCCACCGTCGCGATGCCGTCTCCACTGGCCAGCTCCGGGTTGTACGGATGGCTGTGCATCGGATGGGTGATGGTGAAACGCATGGGATTTAGAACCGTGCCGCGGCGTTGATCGCGGTGTCGGTGGTGCGCAACGGGCGGATCAGCGACTCCTGCGCGAAGGACGCCAGCAGCGCGCCCTCTTCGGAGTGCACGGCGCCGCGGACGTACGACATCCCCGCGCCGACCTGGGTGCTTTCGTGCGTGTACAGCAGCCAGCCGTCCCAGCGCACCGGTTCGTGGAAGGCGACCGAGATCGTCATCGGCGCGGTCGACACCGTCAGGTGCGCCTGTGCCGTCCCGATGCCGGCGTGCGCGCGCATGGTGGTGGAAATCCCCAGGTGGCCGGTGAAATACGCGATCAGGGCTTTGGCCAGGTCGTCGCGCGTCGGGATGGGGTCATAGTGCAGCCACGCGTAGAGCTCCGGCGGCCCGACCTCGTCGGGGCTGTTGACGTCGACCACGTCCACCAGCCGCAATTCCCGCCCGGTCATCGGCATCTCGGACACATTGGCGTCGGCGGGCCCCGCGACGTCGGGCCGTGGCAAATGGTGCCGGATGACGTCGTCGGTGGGCACATCGGCCAGCACGGTCACGCTCACGCAGCGGCGTCCGTTCTGGTGCGCCGCCACGATCGCGGTGGCGGTGGACCGTCCCTCGGACACCACGTCGAGGACCAGTTCGACGGGCGGGCCGACCATGACGGCGCGGGAGAACACCGCGTGCGCCGACCGCACCGACTTGTCCGGGAAGCGTTTCGCCACAGCGACAATCGCCTGCGCGACCACCTGGGTGCCCTCAACCACCTGCCGGCCGTCCTGGCCGTCCACACCCGTGAGGCCGGTGAACCGGTCCGGCCCGTCGGCCGCGGCGTCGAACAGGTCGAGCAGCCCCTCGACCGACCACTGAGCCTGATCCGATTGCGTGGTCAAATCCGCCTCACCCTCTCGTTAGCAGCCAAAGGCTCAGCGTGACACTCTGAGCAACATTTGTAAAGCTCAGCGCCGCGTTGACAGCGACACCCGAGATACGTGACACTTTTGCGGTGTTTTGTAAAGGCGGGAGCGGATGAACCCGGCGCCCCTGGCCAACGGGTTCTGCTTCGGCGAAGGGCCACGCTGGTTCGAGGGACTGCTGTGGTTCTCCGACATGCTGGGCGAGGCCGTACACACGTCCGACCTGCGTGGCTCGTTGACGACGCTGCCCCTGCCCGGGCACTTCCCGTCGGGCCTGGGGTTCCGGCCCGACGGCTCACTGCTGATCGCCTCGGCCGACGACCGCCAGGTGTTGCGCTACGACGGCGAAACCGTGGTCACCATCGCCGACCTGACCGACCTGGTGCCGGCCAATCTCGGCGACATGGTGATCGACGACGACGGGCGCGCCTACATCGGTTCGCAGGCGCGCGACGCGGGCGTGATCGTGCGCCTCGATCCCGACGACCGCGCTCACGTCGTGGCCACCGACCTCGACTTTCCCAACGGCATGGTCATCACGCCGGACCGTTCGACGCTGATCGTCGCCGAGTCCGTCGCGCGGCGCCTGACGGCCTTCACCATCGGCGCGGACGGCGCCCTGAGCGATCGCCGGATCTTCGCCGACGGCCTCGACGGGCCACCCGACGGGATCGCCCTGGACGCCGAGGGCGGGGTTTGGACGTCGATGACGCTGGCGCACCAGTTCGAGCGCATCGTCGAGGGTGGCATCGTGACGGACCGCATCGACATGGGGGACCGCGTCGCCGTCGCCTGCACCCTCGGCGGTCCGGAGCGCCGTACCCTGTTCCTGCTGTCCAGCACCGACGCTTATCCCCAATGCCTGGTGGGCACCCGACTTTCGCAGCTCGACGCCGTCACCGTTGCCACGCCCGGCGCGGGCCGACCCTGATCCCGAAGAGGTGACCATGTCCGACTCGTACTACGAGCTGATCGACGGCAGCGACGCGCTGGGCGAGAAGTTCCGGGCCACCGACCTGGCCCGCGGCACCTGGTCGGCGTCGATACAGCACGGCGCGCCGGTGTCGGCGCTGCTGGCGCGGGCCCTGGAACGCTGCGAGCGGCGCGACGACACCCGGCTCAGCCGGGTCGTGGTCGACCTGCTGGGCCCGGTGCCGGCCGAGGGCGACCTGTGGGTGCGTTCGCGGCTGGAACGCGGCGGCAAGCAGATCGAGCTGGTCACGGCCGAGCTGCTGGCGGTCGGCCCCGACGGCCAGCCGCGGCCCGCCGCCCGGGCCAGCGGTTGGCGGCTGCAGCGGCAGGACACCCAGGCCGTCGCGCACGCGCCGGAGCCGCTGCCGCGTCCGGTCAGCGAGGCCCGCAACCGCGACCTCAAGGCCCGCAGCTGGGACCGCAACTACGTACACAGCCTGGAATGGCTCTGGCTTACCGAACCGTTGAAACCGGGTCCGGGGGAATCATGGATCAGACCGATCTCGGACCTGGTCGCGGGCGAAACGATGACGCCGCTGGAGCGGCTGTTCGCCGTCGCCGACTGCGCCAACGGCATCGGCAGCAAGCTGGACATCACGAAATGGACGTTCCTCAACACCGATCTGGCGGTGCACGTGTTCCGGCTCCCGGAGGGCGAGTGGATCGGCATCCGCGCGGAGACCAGCTACGGGCCCGACGGCATCGGGACGACGATCGGGACGCTGTTCGACGAGCAGGGTGCCGTCGGCGCGATTCAGGAGTCGGTGCTGGTGCGACGGCGCCCCGAACGTGGTTAGGGTCTCAGATATGAGCCAGGCGGCCCAGATACCCGACTTCGGCGAGGCCGATCCCTCGACTCGCCAGCGCATCCTCGCCGCCACCGCCGAGGTGCTCGGCCGCAGCGGGAAGACGAAGCTCAGCCTCTCCGACGTCGCGGCCCAGGCCGGGGTGTCGCGGCCCACGCTCTACCGCTGGTTCGCCTCGAAGGAGGAGTTGCTCTCCGCGTTCTCGCGCTACGAGCGGCACAGCTTCGAAAGCGGGCTCGCCAAGGCGACCGTGGGACTCAAGGGTGTCGAAAGGCTCGATGCCGCATTGCGATTCATCGTCGAATGGCAGTACTCGTACTCGGGAGTGCGGATGGTGGACGTGGAACCCGAACACGTCATCTCGCAGGTCTCCCGGGTGATTCCGGAGATGCGCGAAGGTCTGCAGCGGCTGCTGCCCGGGCCCAACGCAGCGGTGAAGGCCGCGACGGTGATCCGGATCGCGATCTCGCACTACATCGTGCGCAGCGACGACGCCGACCAGTTCCTGGCGCAGCTGCGGCACGTCGTCGGCATCAAGAACGTGGGCTAGTCGAACAGCACCGCCGCGTTGAGGAAACCGGTCGGGTCGAACGCCGCCTTGACGGTCCGCATCGCGGCGATGTCGGCGGCTTCGCGCGACATGGACAGGTAGGGGCGCTTGCGGCTGCCGACGCCGTGTTCGGAGCTGACGTTGCCGCCGCGCTCGGCGATCAGATCCATCATCGCCGCGTACAGCCCCGGTTCGGCCTCGGTGGGGCAGCGCAGCACGTTGAGGTGCAGGTTGCCCTCGCCGATGTGGCCGAACAGCACCGGCAGCGCGTCGGGCACCCGCGACCCCACCAAAGCCGTTGCGGCCCTGGCGAATCCGCCCACCGACGACAGCGGCAACGACACGTCGAACTTCAGCGGCGGGCCGTAGAGGCCCAGCACATCGGCAAGCGATTCGCGGACCCGCCACAACCGTTGCTGCGCGGCGACATCGACGCCGACGGCGGGCTCGCCGGACATCCGCATCCCGTCGAACAGGGCGGCCAGGCGGTCGGTCTGATCCTCGTCGGCGGCCAGTTCCACCAGCAGCATCCACTGCCCGTCGACGGGCGCGGGCACCCCGAGATGCTCGCCGGTCAGCGCGGCGACGCGGGCGTCGATCAGCTCCAGCGCCGCGATCCCGTCGACGTCGCGCAACACCCGGCCGGCGTCCACCAGCGCTTCGAGGTCGTCGAACCCACACACCGCCGTCACCCGGTGCGACGGCGTGGGGTGTAGCCGCAGGTCCAAAGCGGTGATCACCCCCAGGGTGCCCTCGGCCCCGATGAACAGCGCCGGCAGGTCGTAGCCGGTGTTGTCGCGGCGCACCCGGCTGTGGCGGCGCAGCACCGAACCGTCGGGCAGGGCCACGTCCAGGCCGACGACCTGCTCGGCCATGTTGCCGTAGCGGACCGTGCGCAGGCCCCCGGCGTTGGTTGAGGCCATGCCGCCGACGGTCGCGGTGTCACGGGCGGCCAGGTCCACACCGAACACCAGGCCCGCCGCCACCGCCGCCGCCTGCACCGCGGCCAGCGACGCCCCGGCGCCAGCCACCACTCGGCGCTCCACCGAGTCCACATCGCTGACGGCACACAGCCGCTCGGTGGACAGCAGCACGTCGTCGTGTTCGGGCACGGTGCCCGCCACCAGCGACGTCCGGCCGCCCTGCACGGTCACGTAGGCCCCGGCGTCGCGGCACACCCGCAGGACCTCGGCGACCTCGTCGGCGGACCCCGGCCGCACCAGCGCGCCGGCGCGCCCCCGGTAGCGGCCGGTGTGGTCGACGCTGCGGCCGGCCAGCACGTCGGGGTCGGTGCTCACGTGGCTGGACCCGACCGCCGCCGCGAGGCTGGCCAGCATGCTCACGAGGCTCTAGAACTCCTTGTGGTTGACGTCCGTGATCAACCCGCCGTCCATCACGAACTCGCTGCCGGTGGCATAGGACGACTCGTCGCTGGCGAGGAACAGCACGAACGTCGCGACCTCACGCACCTCGCCCGGCCGCCCGAGCGGGATGGTCACCATGTCCTGCGGCAGATGGGCGGTCATCGGGGTCCGGATGAACCCGGGGTGCACGGAGTTGACGCGGATGTTGTGCGGCGCCAACTCCAGGGCCGCCGACTTCGCCAGGCCGCGCACGCCCCACTTGGACGCGACGTACGGGTGCACGGCGGGCGCGCCGCGCAGGCCCTCGATCGAGGACACGTTGATGATCGAGCCGCCGCCGGCCGCGATCATCGGGTCGACGGCCACCCGCATGCCCAGGAAGGTGCCGGTGAGGTTGACGTCGATCACCCTCTGCCACTTGGCCAGATCGAAATTGCGCAGCTGCCCGAGCGCGACGGTGCCTGCGTTGTTGACCAGCACGTTGAGCTTGCCGAATTCGCCGACCGCGGTGGCGACGGCGGCGTCCCACTGGTCGGGCTGGGTCACGTCGAGATGGACATACCGCGCGGCGTCGCCGATTTCAGCGGCCAGCGCCTTGCCCTCGTCGTCGAGGATGTCGCCGATCACCACCTTGGCGCCCTCGGCGACCAGCAGCCGCGCGTCCTCGGCGCCCATCCCGCGGGCCCCACCGCTGATGAGCGCAACCTTGCCGTCTACCCGTCCCATCTGAGTCCTTTCGGTTTAGTTGGCTACCAAATCGGTTGGCGCGTAGAGACCTTTGCCGGTGACCAGCGGCAGGTCGAGTGTGCTCCGGATGCCCGGCGGGGCGGCGATCACCGTCGGGATGGCGTTGACGATGCGCCCCGCGGCGCCGGCGATCGCGGCGTGGTTGTGGTCGCCCTTGCGGCTGGTTGGCACGATGTCCACCGCGTAGGACGGCTCGCCGGTGATCTCGATCCGGTACGAGCCGCCGCCCGACGCGGGCTGCGGCAGGTCGGGCCGCAGGTCGGGCCGCAGCCGGGTGATGTGCTCGATCACGATGGCCGGGTGGCCCTTGACCATCCCGCGGATCTCGAACTGCAGCACCGCCTGGGTCCCCTTGGCCACGTGTCCCACCGCGATGTCGAAGTCCTCGGGCGCCGGCTCGCGCTGACACGATTCGGTGATCTGGTCGACCTCGATGCCCAGGCCCGCCGCCAGCTGACGGATCGCGGTCCCCCACGCGATGCCGAGCACGCCCGGCTGCAGCAGCATCGGCACCTCGTCCAGCGGCCGGGCGAACCCCATGTAGTGCATGACCTCCGCGCCGTCGTAGCTCGCGTAGTCGTGGATCTCCATGCAGCGCACCTGCTCGATGCGCTGGCAGGTGCCGGCCAGCGCGAACGCCAGCAGGTCGTTGACGAAGCCGGGGTCGACGCCGGTGATGAAAATGCTCGAATTGCCCAGCCGCGCAGCCTCTTCCACGCGGCCGATGTACTTGTCGGGGATCACGCCCCACGGGTACTGCAGCAGCCCCGGTGAGGATCCGACGACGTCGACACCGGCGGTCAGGATGCGCATCACGTCGGCCATCGCGTCGGGCAGCCGGGTGTCACCCATGGCGCAGTAGACGACACAGTCCGGCTTGGTGGCCAGCAGGGCATCGAGGTCGTTGACCGCCCTGACGCCGGTGACGGTCGGGGCGTCCAGGCCCACTCCGCACAGCTCGCCGGCGTCGCGGCCCACCTTCTCCGGCGTGGACACGCAGACGCCGGTCAGTTCGAACAGCGGGTTCGTGATGAGTTCGGCAAGGGCCAGTCCACCGACATTGCCGGTGCCGACGTGGGCGACGCGGATCGCCATGCGAGTCCCTCCGTCCCTGGTACGAAGACTGAAACTTTTCTAGACAGTAGTCCATAATTTTCGGGACGCCGCACCGGGCCGGACTTAGAATGGCTCCCCGATGGCACAGCTCGCTGACGTCCAGTACCTACACGCCGCTCCCGGGGTGCTGGCGACCGCGGCCACCGACGTGGCGGGCATCGGCGCGACGATCAACGCCGCCAACGCCTCCGCCGCGACGGCGACGACCGAGCTGCTGGCGGCCGCCGGTGACGAGGTGTCGGCGGCCGCCGCGGCGCTGTTCAGCGCGTACGCGCGGGGCTACCAGGCGGTCCTCACGCGGGCGACGGCGCTGCAGGACGGTTTCACCCGGGCGCTGGCCGCGGCGAGCGGCGCATACGCGCAAGCCGAGGCCACCAACGCGGCGCTGGTGACCGGCTCGCAGGTGGCGTTCATCATGGGCGGCACCGGGGGACCCAACCCCGACGCGGCGTATCAGGCGGCCGTGCAGAACTTCTACATCCAGCCGCATTACCCGGGGTACACCTCGTCCGCCCTGTACACGCCCGAGCAGTTTGCGCCGTTAACCCCATGGCTGGGCAACCTGACCCTCGGCCGGTCCATCGCCCAGGGCGTGACCGCGCTGGACACCGCGATCAACGGCCTCGGCCCGACCGACAGCGCCGTCGTTTTCGGCTACTCCCAGAGTTCGGTGATCGCCACCAACGAAATCCGCGCGCTGATGGCGCAGGGCGCGCCACATGCCGGCCACTTGGCGTTCGTGTTGACCGGCAATCCGAACAACCCCGACGGCGGCTTCCTCGAGCGCTTCACCGGCCTGTACCTCCCGGGTCTGGACATGGACTTCAACGGCGCCACACCGCCGGATTCGCCGTACCCGACCTACACCTACTCGCGCCAATACGACGGCGTCGCCAACTTTCCGCGCTACCCGCTGAACGTGCTCGCCGACGTCAACGCCGCCCTCGGCGCCCAGTTCGAACACTTCTACGCGGGGTTCGCGCCCGCCGACGTCGCCAACGCCGTCGAGCTGCCGACCTCGCCGGGCTACACCGGCGACGCGCACTACTACCTGATCCTGACCAAGAACCTCCCGCTGCTGGACCTGTTCCGGTACAACGCGACGGGGAACGTGATCGCGGACCTGATACAGCCCGACCTGCGGGTGCTGGTCGACCTGGGCTACGGCAGCACGGGCCAGGAATACGCCGACATCCCCACCCCGGCCGGGTTGTTCTCGCTACCCAACCCGTTCACCGTCGTGCCGTATCTGGGGCTGGGCGCGGTCCAGGGGGTGCAGGCCGCGATGGTCGATGTGGGTTGGCTGCCGTCGTCGCACCTGCCGGACGCGTATCCGTACCTGCCGGCCCCGGACCCGGCCCTGCACGTCTACCTGGGCCAGCCGAGCGTCACGGGACTCTCGCTACTGACGGGGGCGCTCGGCGAAGCCGCCGACAAGCTGGGCCTGATTCCATTCTGATTCCAGAGCCCAAAATGGCTGACTTCCTGGCCCGACCGCTCTACCCTACCTGTTAGTACCTCAAGTACCTCATACCCGCGGTTACGGGGAAGGACGGGGAGATGGGTCAAGTCATTGCCACCCCCGAGCTGTTGGTATCGACAGCCGCCGACGTGGACGAGATCGGTGCGGCGATCAGCGCCGCGAATGCGGCCGCCGCGGCCCGGACCACGAAACTGTTGGCGGCGGCCCAGGACGAAGTCTCGACCGTCATCGCGCAGTTCTTCGGCGAATACGCCGACGAGTACCAGGCCGTCCTGCGGCGCGCGTCGACGTTCCCCAGCGAGTTCACCCGGGCGCTCACCGCCGCCGGCACCGCATACGCCGAGGCGGAGGCCGCCAACATCGCAGCCCTGACGTCCGGGACCACGGCGACGCCCGCGGTGAACCTGCTGGCCGTTTCCACGCGAGTGGCCCTGATCATGGGCGGCACGGCCAACCCGTTGCCCGACTTCTCCTACCTGTCGTCCGTCAACGCCGCGTATATCCAGCACCTCTTCCCCGGCGCCCTCTTCCAGGGACAGTTCACGCCCGAACAGTTCTGGCCCGTCACGCCGCAACTCGGCGGAATGAGTTTCAGCAAGTCCGTCTCGGAGGGTGTGACCGCACTGCGCGGCGCGGTGCTGGACCAGATCAACAACCAGGGTCACGCCGTCACCGTTTTCGGCTATTCGCAGAGCGCGACGGTCGCCAACAACCTCATCAAAGAGTTCATGGCGATGGGCACCGGCGCGCCCAACCCCGCCGACCTCTCCTTCGTGCTCGTCGGCGACCCCAACAACCCCAATGGCGGTCTGCTCTCGCGCTTCCCCGGGTTCTACATCCCGTTCCTCAACGTCGATTTCAACGGCGCGACCCCGCCGAATTCGCCGTATCCCACGACCATCTACACCGCCCAGTACGACGGCATCGCGCACGCCCCGCAGTATCCCCTCAATGTGCTGTCGGACCTGAACGCGTTCCTCGGCTACTTCTTCGTGCACAACACGTACCCGTTCCTCACGCCGGACCAGGTCGCCAACGCCTGGCACCTGCCGACGTCGCCGGGCTACACGGGCAACACCGACTACTACATGATCCCGACGCAGAATCTGCCGCTGGTCGAGCTGATCCGGATGATCCCGTACGCGGGTCCCCCCATTGCCGACATCTTCCAACCGACCCTGCGGGTGCTCGTCGACCTCGGCTACGGGAGCGGCGAGTACGCCAACCTGGCCACGCCCGCCTCGCTGATCTCGGTACCCAACTGGCCCGTCGTTGCCCTGGATCTGGCCAGGGGTGCCGTCCAGGGGCCGTATGCCGCCGCGGTGGAGATAGGTGTCGAGGCCGGATTCTGGGGACCGGAGTGGTTCCCGCAGGCCTATCCGTGGGTGCCGTCGCCGGACCCGCACCTGCACCTCAACCTGGGGCCACTGATCAACCAGTCGCCGGTGACGGGGCTGTCGCTGCTCAGTGGCGCCATCGGGCTGCCGCTGCACCTGATTCCGGAGTTCTACTGAGCATCTGCTGACCTTCTCCCCCGCCCGCCGGTACCGTGAGGGACGGGGTTGGGGGGCATCACCATGAAAGACCTGTTCACGGTTCCGGAGGCGCTGGCCTCGACGGCCGCCGACGTGGCGGACATCGGGTCCGCGATCGAGGCCGCCAATGCGGCCGCCGCGGGTTCGACATCCGGGCTGATGCCCGCGGCCGCAGACGAGGTGTCGACCGCGGTCGCGAAGCTGTTCGCCGGATACGGCGCGGAGTACCGGGCGCTCGTCGAGCGGGCCGGGGCCTTTCCCGGCCAGTTCACCCGCGCGCTCGCCGCGGCCGGTAGCGCCTACGCCGGAGCCGAGGCCACCAACGCGTCGCTGATGTCGGCCACGTCCACGACCCAAGCCGACGTGGCGCTGATCATGGGCGGCACCTGGAACCCCGACCCCGACCTGGGCTATCTATCCAGCGTCAACGCCGGCTTCCTCCGGCTCCTGCCCGGCGCCCAACCGCTACCCCTGCACACGCCCGAGCAGTTCTGGCCGGTCACGCCCGAAGTCGGCAACATGACGTTCGGCCAGTCCGTCGCCAAGGGCACCGACCTGCTCAACACCGCGATCCTGGACCAGGTCAACAACCAGCACCACACCGTCGCCGTCTTCGGCTACTCGCAGAGCGCGACCGTAGCCACGAACGAAATCCGCAACCTCATGGCGATGGGTACCGGTGCGCCCGGCCCGGGCGATTTGTCCTTCGTCCTCGCCGCGAATCCCAACAATCCCAACGGGGGCCTGCTCGAACGCTTCAACGGCTTCTACATCCCGCTGCTCGACGTTGCGTTCAACGGCGCCACGCCACCGAATTCACCCTGGCAGACCTCGATCTACACGATCCAGTACGACGGCGTCGCCGACGCCCCGCAGTACCCGCTCAATGTGGTGTCTGACCTGAACGCCATCATGGGCTACCACTACCTGCACAGCAGCTACCCGTTCCTCACGCCCACCCAGGTGGATGGCGCGGTGCAGCTGGCGACCTCGCCGGGATACACGGGGAACACGCAGTACTACATGCTCCTGACGCAGAACCTGCCGCTGCTGGAGCCGGTCCGGCAGATTCCCAACGTGGGCGGACCGATCGCCGAACTGATCCAGCCCGATCTTCGGGTGCTGGTCGACCTGGGCTACGGCGACATCGGCACCGGCGCCAATTACGCCGACATCCCCACCCCCGCGGCGCTGTTCTCGCTGCCCAACCTGGGCAAGGTCTCCACCTACCTGGCACAGGGAGCCGTGCAGGGAGCGCAAGCGAGCCTGGTGGAACTCGGCCTGTTGCCGCAGTCGGTCTTGCCCGACGCCTACCCCTACCTGCCGTCCGTGGATCCCGGGCTACACGTCTACCTCGGCCAGCCGAGCGTGACCGGGGTATCGGTGCTGGCCGGCGCGCTCGGGGATGTGTTGGAGCTGATCCCGCCGATCGCCTGAGCGGCTCTGGGCTAGCGCCTGGCCCCCAGCGGCGACTGCTCGCGGATCTCCGGATCGCGGATCAGTCCCCGCAGCAGCGACGTAGAGAACTCGGCGGCGATCTCCTTGGCCGTGCGCCGCCCGCTCGGGCGCAGCCAGCGGTAGCTGCCCAGCGTCATCCCGATGTAGCCGAGCGCGACCACGTGCGAGTCGCACGGATAGAACTCGCCACTGGCGATCCCGCGGTCGATCAGGCCGTGCACGTGCTGGTAGACCTGCGCTTCCTTCTCCCGGACCTCGGCGACCTGCTCGGTGGTGAACCACTCGGTGATGTAGGGCTGCTCCTGGAAGTACACCGCGGCCCGTTCGGGATCACCCGCGATGCCGGTCAGTAGCCGCACCGTGTACTGGTAGAGCGCCTCGCGGGCGGTCCACGTCGGGTCGTCGTGGACGGCGGCCAGCGTGCCCTCGGCGGCCTGACGATAGATGTCGAACAGGATCAGCGACTTGCTGGCGTAGTAGTGGTAGACGGTGGCCTTGTTCAGCCCGATCACGTCGGCGACGTCGTCCATCCGGGTGCCGTGGTAGCCACGTGCGGCGAACAGCTTGGTGGCCACGGCCAGCAGCTCCTCGCGGCGCGTCAGCCCGTTTTCGGATGGCATCTACGTCTCTCTATGGGTCTCCCGACGGCGCCGGGTCGCAGGTCTCGGTAAGGAAAGCTACCAATCAACTAGTTGGACAGTTTAGGCAAGGCCCCGGTACCTGTCGCACAGACACGGATGCGACTACACTTCGGAGACGAACTTGGTCGCGGGGCAAGTCGAGAGGTGGGTGGAATGGATCCGAATCCGGACTACGACGCGAGCGACGAGATCGAATACTTCTTCCGGTACCTCACCTGGGGGCTGCGGGGGGTTGAAGACGGCAACGGGTACCCCCCTCCCGCGTATCCGCCCGTCTAACGAGCTGCAGCACCCGCCGGCCGGCGCCCCGAGGGCGTCGGTCGGTCTTTGCTCTCAGGGCTGGACGCTTAGAGCGCCTTGAGTTCCTCGGCCACCTCGGTCACCGATTTCTTCGCATCGCCGAACAGCATGGTGGTGCCCTCGCCGTAGAACAGCGGGTTGTCGATGCCGGCGAACCCGGAGTTCATTGACCGCTTGAGCACGATGACCGACTTGGCCTTGTCGACGTTGAGGATCGGCATGCCGTAGATGGGGCTGGACGCGTCGTTGCGGGCCGCCGGGTTGGTGACGTCGTTGGCGCCGATGACGATCGCGACGTCCGTGCGCGCGAACTCGTCGTTGATGTCGTCCATGTCCTTCATGGCGTCGTAGTCGACCTCGGCCTCGGCGAGCAGCACGTTCATGTGCCCGGGCATCCGGCCGGCGACCGGGTGGATCGCGTACTTGACCGCCACGCCCTTGTCCTCCAGGAGCGCCGCCATGTCCTTGACGGCGTGCTGGGCCTGTGCGACGGCCAAGCCGTAGCCCGGCACCACGATCACCTGGTTGGCGTACGCCATCTGGATCGCGGCGTCGGCGGCCGAGGTGGCCTTGACGGTCTTGTCGCCGCCGTCACCGCCGCTCGGCGCCACGCCGCCGCCGCCGAAACCGCCCGCGACGATCGCCGGGATGGAGCGGTTCATCGCCTTGGCCATCAGGTTGGTCAGGATCGAGCCCGATGCGCCGACGATCATGCCGGCCACGATCATCGCGGTGTTGTTCAGCGCCAGCCCCGCCGCCGCGGCCGACAGGCCCGTCATCGCGTTGAGCAGGGAGATGACCACCGGCATGTCGGCGCCGCCGATCGGCAGCACCACCATCAGCCCCAGCACCCCGGCGGCGGCCAGCAGGCCGATCATCCAGAGCAGCGGCGCCCCGCCGCTCTCCGGGTGCGCGTGGATGCCGACCACCACCGCGGCGGCGATGGCAGCGGCGAGCAGCAGCAGGTTGACCGGCTGCTGCAGCTTGCCCAGGCCGATCGGGCGGCCCGGCAGGATCTCCTGCAGCTTGCCGAACGCGATGATCGAGCCCCAGAACGAGATCGAGCCGATGATCGCCGCGAACAGCGAGGCCACCACGATGTGCACGGTCGGCTCTTCGTGGTGCTGGAACGACGAGAAGCCCTTGGTCTCCATGAATTCCGCGAGCGCGATCAGCGCGACGGTGCCGCCGCCGACGCCGTTGAAGAAGGCCACCAGCTGCGGCATGGCGGTCATCTTGGTCAGCCGGGCCGGCGGCACGCCGAGCCCGATGCCGACCACCAGGCCGGCGATGATCCAGATCCAGCTCTCCGTGTGGCGGATCTTGATCAGGGTCGCCGTCACAGCCAGCGCCATGCCGACCGCGGCGATCAGGTTGCCGCGCACCGCGGTCTTGGGCCCGGTCAGACCCATCAGGCCGTAGATGAACATCGCGAACGAGATGACATACAGGCCGATCACCAGGTAGTTCATTTGGCGGCCGCCTCTTTGTCGGCGGCGTCCGGCTTGGCGGGCAGGGCCTTCTTCTTGCCCTTGAACATGCCCAGCATCCGGTCGGTGACGATGAAGCCGCCGATGACGTTCAGCGTGCCGAACACCACCGCGACGAACAGGATGATCTGCACCGCGAGCGATGGGTGCTCGACCTCGCCGAACACCACCAGCGCGCCGAGCACGACGATGCCGTGGATGGCGTTCGTGCCCGACATCAGCGGGGTGTGCAGGGTGTTGGGCACCTTCGAGATCACCGCGAACCCGACGAACCCGGACAGCACCAGGATCGCCAGGTTGGAAAGCAGTTCGTCATACATGCCGTGCATCAGGAGTCTTTCTTTTCCGGTCCGCGGGTGACACAGGATTTTGCGATCACTTCGTCGTCAAAGTCAGGGGCGAGCTTGCCGTCCTTGATCAGCAGGTCCAGCAGCGCCGTGATGTTCTTGCTGTAGAGCTCGCTGGCGTGCTCGGGCATGGTCGCGGGCAGGTTCAGCGGCGAGGCGATCGTGACGTCGTGCTTGACGACCGTCTGCCCGGGCTCGGTCAGCTCGCAGTTGCCGCCGGTCTCCCCGGCCAGGTCCACCACCACGCTGCCCGGCTTCATCGCCTCGACCGCGGCGGCGGTCACCAGCCGCGGCGCCGGGCGTCCGGGCACCAGCGCGGTCGTGATCACCACGTCGAACCCGGCGATCGCGTCTTCCAGCGCCTTCTGCTGCTGGGCGCGTTCCTCTTCGGTGAGCTCGCGCGCGTACCCGCCCTCACCGGCGGCCGCCACGTCTTTGTCGCCGAGCGACAACCACTGCGCACCCACCGAACGCACCTGGTCGGCGACCTCGGGCCGCACGTCGTAGCCGGTGGTGCGCGCGCCGAGCCGCTTGGCCGTGGCCAGGGCCTGCAGCCCGGCCACGCCGACCCCGAGCACCAGCACTGTGGCCGGCTTCACGGTGCCGGCCGCCGTCGTCAGCATCGGGAAGAACCGCGTCGACTCCGACGCCGCGAGCAGCACGGCCTTGTAGCCGGACACGTTGCCCTGCGAGGACAGCGCGTCCATCGCCTGCGCGCGCGAGATGCGCGGGATGGCCTCCAGCGCGAACGCCTGCACGCCGGCTTCGGTCAGCGCGCCGATCGAGTTGTCGGCGTTGCGCGGGGCCAGGAAGCCGATCAGGGTCTGCCCGCTGCGCAGCTTGGCGACCTCGTCGGCGCTGGGCGGCGCCACCTTGACCACGATGTCGGCGGCCCACGCATCCCCCACGGTGGCGCCGGCGTCGGTGTAGAGCTCGTCGGGAAGCAGCGCCCGCTCCCCCGCGCCGGCCTCAACCACGACCGCCACGCCGCTGTTCACCAGCGACGCAACCGCCTTGGGCACCAGCGCCACGCGCCGCTCGTCGGCTCCGGATTCGGCGACCACGCCGACCTTTACCAGCTCGGTCTGCGGATCTGTCATCGCGCGTACATCTACTTTCCTCACGGGACCCCGATAGATTGCTCAGACACCCTACCGTTGAGCACCCGTCTCCCCGAAAACGCCGGGAATACGCGACTACCAGAGCGGAAATTCCAGGCCGTGCTCGTTTGCGGGGCGCGGCCCGAAGTAGCGACGCTCGGATTCGTCGATCGGCACGTCGTTGATGCTGGCCTCGCGGCGCGCCATCAACCCCTCCGCGGTGAACTCCCACAATTCGTTGCCGTAGCTGCGGTACCACTGGCCGGCCTGGTCATGGCACTCGTACTGGAACCGGACGGCGATGCGGTCGTCGTGGAAGCTCCACAGGGCCTTGCGCAGCGAGTAGTCGAGTTCGCGCTGCCACTTGCGGGTCAGGAAGGCGACGATCGCCTCCCGGCCGGCGATGTGTTCGTCGCGGTTCCGCCACTGTGAATCGCTCGTGTACGCCAGGCTGACGCGCTCGGGGTCGCGGGTGTTCCAGGCGTCCTCCGCGGCCTGGACCTTCTGCAGGGCGGTGTCGCGGGTGAACGGCGGAAACGGCGGCTTGCTCTCGGTCACGAGGTAATGGTGCACCCGCGAACGCCGGCCGGCGTTCTCCGAGACTTAACCCACGCACAGCCGCACCGGCGTGTCGGGTACGTAGTTTCAGTGTCGTGCGACCCCCATGTCCGATAGCCCCATGAGATGCAGAATTGCGCTGTCATATCGTGGCGGATATGGACTTTGCGATGTCGGCCAAGGCAATCGACTACCAGCAGCGGCTTTCCGACTTCATGACCGAGTTCGTCTTCCCGGCGGAGGCCGACTACGACAGCTACCGGCACAAGGCCGGCCCCGACGACCACACCGTGCCCCCGGTCATCGAGGAGCTCAAGACCAAGGCCAAGCAGCGCGGCCTGTGGAACCTGTTCCTGCCGGCCGAATCCGGCCTGACCAACCTCGAGTACGCGCCGCTGGCCGAGCAGACCGGCTGGAGCCTGGAGCTCGCACCCGAGGCGCTCAACTGCGCCGCACCCGACACCGGCAACATGGAGACGCTGCACCTGTTCGCCACCGAGGAGCAGCGCAAGCAGTGGCTCGAGCCGCTGCTCAACGGCGAAATCCGCAGCGCCTTTTCGATGACCGAGCCGGCGGTCGCCAGCAGCGACGCCCGCAACATCGAGACCTCGATCGTGCGCGACGGCGCCGACTACGTGATCAACGGCCGCAAGTGGTGGACCTCGGGCGCTTCGGACCCGCGCTGCAAGATCCTGATCGTGATGGGGCGGACCAACCCCGACGCGGCCAGCCACCAGCAGCAGTCGATGGTGCTGGTCCCGATCGATACGCCCGGTGTCACGGTGGTCCGCTCGACGACGGTGTTCGGCTACCAGGACCAGCCCGGGCACTGCGAGATCATCTACGACAACGTCCGGGTGCCCGCCACCAACCTGCTCGGCGAAGAGGGCTCCGGCTTCGCGATCGCCCAGGCCCGGCTGGGACCGGGCCGCATCCACCACTGCATGCGCGCGCTCGGCGGCGCGGAGCGCGCCCTGGCCCTGATGGTCAGCCGCGCCAAGAACCGGGTGGCATTCGGTCGCCCGCTGGCGGATCAGGGTGTGGTGCGAGAGGCAATCGCCAAGTCCCGCAACCAGATCGACCAGGCGAGGCTGCTGTGCGAGAAGGCCGCGTGGACCATCGACCAGCACGGCAACAAGGCGGCGCACCTGTTGGTCTCGCAGATCAAGGCGGTGGCGCCGCAGGTGGCCTGCGACGTGATCGACCGCGCGATCCAGGTGCATGGCGCCGCGGGGGTCAGCGAGGACACACCGCTGGCCCGGATGTACGGCTGGCATCGCGCCATGCGCCTGTTCGACGGTCCCGACGAGGTGCACATGCGCTCCATCTCGCGAGCCGAGATCGGCCGCGAGCAAACGGCATTCGCGGCGGCGGTCACCTGACATGGCCCTCGAACTTTCCGGCGCATGGAACTTCCGTGACGTCGCCGACACCACCGGGGCGATCCGCCCGGGACGGCTGTTCCGCTCCGGCGAGCTGAGCCGCCTCGACGACGACGGCCGGGCCACCCTGAGCCGGCTGGGCATCACCGACGTCGCCGACCTGCGCGCGGCGCGAGAGGTGGCACGTCGCGGTCCGGGACGGGTGCCCGACGGCGTCGACATCCACCTGCTGCCGTTCCCGGACCTCGCCGACGATCAGGCCGGCACTGACGACGAGGCGCCCCACGAGTCGGCGTTCAAGCGGCTGATGACCGAAGGCGACGCCGGCGACTCCACCGAGGAGATCGAGGCGACCGCGACCCGGTACATGATCGACGAGTACGGCGAATTCCCGACCCGCAACGGGGCGCAACGCGCGGTGCACCAAGTCTTCTCGTTGCTCGCCGATGGACGCCCGGTGCTGACGCACTGCTTCGCGGGCAAGGACCGGACCGGCTTCGTGGTGGCCACCGTGCTGGAGGCGGTCGGGCTGGATCGCGACACGATCGTCGCGGACTACCTGCGCAGCAACGACGCCGTCCCGCAGCTGCGCACTCACATCTCGGAGATGATCGAGCAGCGCGCTGACGTGGAGCTGACGCCGGAGGTGCTGACCTTCACCAGGGCGCGCCTGTCCGACGGGGTGCTGGGGGTGCGGCCGGAGTACCTGGCCTCGGCCTGGAATGCAATCGACCGGACCTTCGGGTCGCTGGACAACTACCTGCGCGACGCGGGCGTCAGTGCGGCCGTTGTAAACCGGCTGCGCGACGCGCTGCTGTCTTAACGCCTGCTGCTGAAAAGCCTTCGCGCCAAACGCCCGACAGAGTCGCGAGATCGCCCTACGCTGGGCCGATGACACACGTGATCGCGCAGCCACAGCTCATGGCCGCGGTCGCCGCGAACATCGACGAAATCGGTTCGGCGATCAGCGCGGCCCGCGCCGCCGCGGCCCGGCCCACCTCCGTCCTGTTGGCGCCGGCCGCCGACGAAGTGTCCGCCGCCGTCACGAAGCTGTTCGGTGCGTACGGCAGCGCATATCAGGCCGTCGTCGACCAGGCCACGCGGTTTCACGAGGGGTTCGCGCGGGCGCTGGCCGCCGCGGGCAGCACGTATGCGGACACCGAGGCGGCCAATGCCGCGCTGACGAGCGCGGTGACGCCGATCAACAGCGACCTGACGCTGGTCCTGGGCGGCACCGGGAACCCGACGCCCAACAACGCCTACGTGACCGCCGCCAACGATCTGTTCATCAGGGCGACCGCGCTGCCGCGGGCGTTGTTCACGCCCGAAGAGGGCTACCCGATCACCGGCGTGCGGAGCCTGACTTTCGACCGGTCGATCGGCGTGGGCCTGACGGTCATGGACGACGCGATCAGGAACATGCCCAGCGGCAGCACGCTGACGATTTTCGGCTACTCCCAGAGCGCCATCATCTCCTCGCTGGAAATGCAGCGACTCGCCTCACTGGGACCCAGTGCGCCGGGCCCGCACCAACTCACCTTCGTTCTGGTGGGCAACGAGATGAATCCCAATGGCGGCCTGCTCGCCCGATTCCCGAACCTGAGCATCCCGAGCATGGGACTCACGTTCTACGGCGCGACTCCCCCGGACACCCCCTATGCGACGAACATCTACACGCTGGAATACGACGGCTTCGCCGACTTCCCGCGGTATCCCTTGAATTTCATCTCAGACCTCAACGCCGCGGCGGGAATCCTTTTCGTCCACACCACATATATGGATCTCACGCCGACTCAGGTCAATCAGGCGATTCCGTTGGGCACGACGGCGAATTACTACGCCGACGGCGGTGCCACCCACTACTACATGATCCCCACCGAGCACCTGCCGTTGCTGACGCCCTTGCGCGGCGTCCCCGTCATCGGCACCCCCCTGGCCGACCTGCTGGAGCCGGACTTGCGGGTGATCGTCAACCTGGGTTACGGCGATCCGGCGCACGGCTACTCGACGGCCCCGGCGAATGTCGCCACGCCGTTCGGTTGGGCGCCGCACGTCCCCGCGAGCACCGTCCTTTCGGCGCTGACCGCCGGAACCCAGCAGGGCATCCACGACTTCGTCACCGACATTCCGGCCGCGTTGTCGACGCCGCCGACGCTTCCGGATTTCAAGCCGCCGCCATTTATCACCGCCGTGATGGGGCCACCGCCGCCGCACGTCACCCCGACGCCGAGCAATATCGCGAACACCGTCGCCGCCATTCTGTCGAACGACTACGGCGTGCGGCTCCCGACGCGGGACATCCTCATCTCGCTTTTCACGACGATGCCCGCCTACGACGCAAGCCTTTTCGCGAGCGAACTCGCGCAGGGCAACCTATTGGACGCGATCAGATATCCGATTGCCGCGGACGTGGGGCTGGCATCCGTGGCGGGATTGATCGAATTCATCTCCGTCGCCGAAGCGGTGATATTCGACATTCAAGCCGTCCAGAGCTTGCTGCCCTGACCTGAAAACGGAAGGAAGTCGCCATGTCGTACCTGAGCGTGGATCCGGGGATCGTCGCCGCGGCCGTGGCCGATGTCGACGGCATCGGCTTGGCCCTCGATGCCGCGCACCGGGCGGTCGCCGGTCCCACATCCGGTCTGGCGGCCGCGGCCGCGGACGAGGTGTCGACGGTGATCGCGCAGCTGTTCGGTGAATACGGCCGGGCCTACCAGTCCGTTACCTCGCTCGCCGCGCAGTTTCACGGCGAATTCAACCGGGCGCTCGCCGCCGCCGCGGCCGCCTACTCGGATGCCGAGACGGCGGCCGCCAAGACTCTGAACGCGGCACCGGCAGCGGCGACCAACGTCAACGCGATAGTCCTCAGCGGCACCGGAAACCCGATCCCAAAGCCGGCCTTCGTCGATGCCATGCTGAAGTACGTCCCGGCCGGGGAATACAACGTGCTGAACAAGCTTCCGTTGGTCACTCCGGAGCAGCTCTACCCCCTCACCGGCATCAAGAGCCTCCCGCTCGTCGCGTCGGTGTCGCAGGGCGTCCAGATCCTGGACAACGCGCTCTTCGGGCCGCAGGGCCAGATCACGCTGGGAAACAACACGCTCGTCGTGGCCATCTCGCAGAGCGCCATGATCTCCTCCCTGGAGATGCGGCACATCCTGACGCTGCCACCGGCCATGCAGCCGTCGGGAACCCAACTCGGCTTCGTGCTCATGGGTGACCCGATGAACCCCAACGGTGGTCTGTTCGCGCGCTTCCCCGGGCTGACGATGCCGAGTCTGGGCCTGAATTTCTACGGCGCGACGCCCGCGGACACGCCCTGGCCGACCAGCATCTACTCGATCGAATACGACGGCTTCGCCGACTTCCCGCGCTACCCGATCAACCTTCTGGCAGACCTCAACGCGTTTGCCGGCATCGTCTTTGTGCATCCGACCTACCCGAGCGTCGATCCGACGACGCTGCCGCCCGGTCAGCTCGTGCACCTGGAGACGAGCCCGACCTACACCGGCAACACCAACTACTACATGATTCAGCACCCCGACCTACCGTTGCTGGCGCCGCTGAAGGCGATACCGGTCATCGGTCAGCCGATCATCGACCTGATCCAGCCGGACATGAAGGTGCTCGTCAACCTCGGCTACGGCGATCCCTATCACGGCTGGTCGACGACCTACGCGAACGAGCCCACCCAGTTCGGCCTGTTCCCGCATGTTCCCCCGGGCGTCATCGCCGAGGCCCTGGCCGTCGGCGCCCAGCAGGGCACCCAGGCGTTCGCCAGCGACATCGCAAACATCCTGTCTCACGGCATCGCGCTGCCCAACCTCCCGGACGTGTTGCCGTCGCTTGGCACGCTGCTCGCCCCGGGCTCGATCCCGAGCATCATCGCGGCGCTGCAACAGGCGAACACGAACATCACCAACGCCGTCTCCAGCGCCGCCGCGACGGCTTACGCGACGCTGCTGCCGACCGCGGACATCGCGACCGCCCTGCTCACCTCCATTCCGTCCTACGACGTCAACCTGTTCCTGGACGGCATCCTGCAGGTGCTCGGGGGGAATCCCGCCGGCCTGATCAATGCGATCGGCTACCCGATCGCCGCCGATTTGGCATTGCTGACCCTCGTGGGGGGCTTCGAAGCCCTGGTCCTCACCGCCGCGGCCGCCTCGATCGTCAAGGACTTCACGAGCCTCATCCCCTAGTGCCGCGATGACGCGCTTGACTGCCCGACCCGACTCGATTGCGTCTGCTGCCGCCGACGTAGCCGAAATTCGATCGGCGATCAGCGCGGCCCAGTCGGCCGCGGCCAGCCGGACGACCCACTTGCTCGCGGCGGCCGGTGACGAGGTCTCGGCGGTCACCGCGAAGCTCTTCAATGGCTACGCCGCGGAGTATCACGCCGCCATCAGGCAGGCCTCGGCGTTGCATGCGGAGTTCACCCGGGCGCTGGCGGCGGCCGGGCAGGCCTACGCCGCGGCCGAGACGGATGGGACCTCGCTGATCACGAACTCGAAGATCGCTTTGATCCTGGGTAGCAGTGGGCTGCCGATACCTTCAGACCTGCCGGGCTATGTGACGAACGTCTTCAATCACTACATCGCGCCCAATCCCAACTTCGCGAATTTCATCGCGTCGGAGCTGTTCACCCCGGAAGGCTTCTACCTGCACACCGGTGTCAAGACGTTGACCCTCGACGACTCGGTGGCCCAGGGCGTCACGATCCTGAACAACACGCTGGTCGGCAGCGGCGAGGGACAGCATGGGTTGCTCGTGCCCGGATCCGGCAACAAGGTCGTGGTCCTCGGCTTGTCGCAGGGCTCAGTGATTGCTTCGCTGGAAATGAACAAGCTCATGGCGATGCCCGACGCGACGCGGCCTTCACCCGATGACCTGCGCTTCGTCCTGCTGGGTAACCTGATGTCCCCCAATGGCGGCCTGCTGGCCCGCTTTCCGGGTTTCCCGGACGGGACCCCGTTGCAGTTCAAGAGTCTCGGCGTCACGTTCTACGGCGCGACGCCCGACACGCCGTACCACACCGACAACTACACGCTCGAGTACGACGGCTACGCCGACTTTCCGCGCTACCCGATCAACCTGCTATCGGACCTCAACGCCTTCCTGGGCTTAGAGACGATCCACGGGCACTACCCGGCCACCGATCCGAGCACCATCGACCCGAGCCGCCTGGTGTTGCTGTCCGGATCGACCGACTACGTCGGCGGCACCGAGCAGGCCCAGAACACCAACTACTACATGATCACCGGAAACGGGCTGCCGCTGACGGCGCCGCTGCGCGCAATCCCGGTCATCGGAAATCCGATCGCGGACCTGATCGAGCCGGATCTACGGACGATCGTCAACTTGGGTTACGGCGACCCGGCCTACGGTTACTCGACCTCGCCCGCGAATGTGCAGACCACGTTCGGGCTGTTCCCGCACGTGAGCCCCGCCCTCATCGCCCAGGACCTGCTCACCGGCGCCCAGCAGGGCGGCGCGGCCTTCGTCAGCGACATCCGCGCCCAGGCATCCAGCTTCTCGCTGTCGACCGTCCCCGTCGACACGATCCTCACCGGCGTCACCAATGTGGGCGCGTCGGCCGCCCAACTCATCGGGCCCACCATCGATTACGCGAACGCCGCCGTGACCACGCTGCCGACCTATGACATCAACCTGTTCCTCAGCGGAATCCAGCAGGCGTTCGACGGTGACGTCCTCGGCGGGCTGCAATACGCATTCGTAGCTCCGATTGCCGCGGACGCGGCACTGCTCACGCTCGGCGGCGGCTTCGAAGCGGTCTTCCTGACGGAAGGCGTCATAGCGATCCTGTAATAGTCTGAGCCGCAATGCGTTTCGTGCCTTACTCACGGATTCACAGAAGATACCAACAAAACTCGCCGAAAACGCAGACAAGCTAACAAGCCCGTCCTAAGCTGGCGAAGTGCCGGCGTCGTGCACAGCCACGCCTTGTTCGCCGGCGCCTCCGCGGGGTGAAGGGACACGGCCATGACGAGCTTGGTGATAGAGCCGCAACTGTTGGCCACGGCCGCCGAGAATGTGGCAAATATTCGGGCGGCGATCGGCGCGGCCAATTCCGCCGCCGCGGGATCCACGACCGGCCTGCCCGCGGCGGGCCGCGACGGCGTGTCGCGGGCCATCGCCGCGATGTTCGAGGAGTACGCCAGGGAGTTGCAGGCGGGAGTTCATCAGGCGACGGAGTTCCCCAAGCAGTTCACCGCGGCGCTGGCCTCCGCCGGGCACGCCTACGTCGACGCCGAGGCCGCCAACGCCGCCGCGATCTCCGGCGCGCTGGGACGCCTGTTCGGCGGCGGCGCGCTCAGTGCAGCCTCCCCGGTCACCAACATCACCGCGGCCGACCTGCCCGGGGCCGGGCTGCCGCTGATCACGAACAAGGACATCGCACTGATCATCGGCGGCAGCGGGCTGCCGATCCCCTCCGACAGCCCCGGCTACGTGACGAACGTCTTCAACAACTACGTCAAGCCTCTCTTCCCGACCTACATCCCGTCGGAGCTGTTCACCCCGGAGGGCCTGTACCCGTTCACCGGCGCCAAGACCCTGACGCTCAACGACTCGGTGTCCCAGGGCGTCACGATTCTCAACAACACCCTGGTGGGCGGCGGCGAAGGCCAGCACGGGCTGCTCCTGCCCGGCTCCGGCAACAAGGTCGTCGTCGTCGGGCTGTCGCAGAGCGCCATCATCGCGTCGCTGGAAATGGACAAGCTCGCGGCCCTGGGACCCAATGCCCCGGCGCCGGGCGATCTGAGCTTCATCCTGATGGGCAATCAGATGACCCCCAACGGCGGCCTGCTGTCCCGCTTCCCGGGTTTTCCGGCGGGCCACCCGCTGGAACTCAAGAGCCTGGGCATCACCTTCTACGGCGCGACACCCGAGGGCACGCCGTACCACACCGACAACTACACGCTCCAATACGACGGATACGCCGACTTCCCGAAGTACCCGATCAACATCATCTCGGACCTCAACGCCTTCCTGGGCATCGAGACGGTGCACGGCACCTATCCGACGGTCGATCCGAGCACGATCCCGCCCCAGAACCTCGTCTTGTTGCCGGGATCGACCGACTACGTCGGCGGCACCACACACGCGGTGAACACCAACTACTACATGATCACCGGCAACGAGATCCCGCTGCTGGCGCCGCTGCGCGCGATCCCGGTGATCGGGAACCCGATCGCGGATCTGCTCAAACCGGATCTGACGGCCATCGTCAACCTGGGCTACGGCGACCCCAACTACGGCTACTCGACGTCACCGGCGAATGAGCAGACCTATTTCGGGCTCTTCCCGCACTACGACCAGGCCCTTCTCGCCCAGCAGCTGATCACCGGAGCCCAGCAGGGCGGCAACGCGTTCGTCGCCGACATCACCGCCCAGGCGTCCAGCTTCTCGCTGGCCGACGCGTCGACGAACTTCGCACACTCGGTGAGCTCGGCGGTCCAAACGGGCGGAGCGGCGACGCAGACGTTCCTGACCACCCTGGCCGCCAGCCCCGTCGACACCATCATCACGGGCCTGCAGACGGCGACCACCAACGTGAGCAACACGATCACGGGCGTGGGGACGGCGGCCACGGAACTCATTCAGCCCACGATCGACATCGCCAATGCCGTGGCGACCACGCTGCCGGCCTACGACATCAACCTGTTCCTGAGCGGGATCCAGCAGGCGTTCGACGGCGACGTGCTCGGCGGATTGCAGTACGCGCTCGTCGCGCCGATTGCGGCCGATGCGGCGCTGCTGACCCTCGCGGGCGGTTTCCAGCTCGTCGTCGTGCTGAACAGCGTCGACGCGATCACGAGTGCGCTCTAGCGATGGTCTAGCAGTCCCTCACCACTGGAAAGGCCGGCCAGATGACCACTTTGATTGCGCACCCGGATCTCATGGCGGCGGCCGCGGCGGACCTGGGGGAAATCCGTGCGGCGATAGCGTCGGCCAAGGCGGCCGCGGCGGGCCCGACGACCGGTCTGGCGGCGGCCGCCGCCGATGAAGTCTCCGCGGCCTGCGCCAAGCTGTTCAGCGCCTATGCGGTTGAGGGCCAGGCCGTCCTGGAGCACATGTCGGCGCTGCAAGCCGAGTTCGCCCGGGTGCTGGCCGCCAGCGGTTTCGCCTACGTCGAAACGGAGATCGCCAATGCCGCGGCCGCGGCCCGGAATGCGCTGGGCGGCGGCGCGGTCAGCGCCGGGTCCGTCGGCGCCGGAACCGCGGCCCCGCTCGTCACGGCGCTGTCGGACCCCGCCCGCACCATCAGCCTGATCATGGGCGCCAGCGGCTACCCGATCCCGTCCGACAAATACGTGCAGGAACTCCTGCCGCTGTACTTCTCGGGCACGACGGGCATCAAGATCGGTCTGCCGACGCCCGAGGGGCTGTATCCGCTCACCGGCGTCAAGGACCTGACGCTGGACGTGTCGTCGGCCCGGGGTGCCCAGATCCTGCACGACGCCATCCTGCAACAGTTCCCCGCCAACACGAGCCTGGCGAACCCGTTCACCGTCAACGTCCTGGGCTACTCGCAGAGCTCCACCATCTCGTCGATGGTGATGCAGATGTTCAACCCGACCAATATGCCGGGCGCCATTACGGGGCTGCCCGAAGGCGCGAACCTGCATTTCACGCTGCTCGGCGACCCCAGCAACCCGAACGGCGGCCTGCTGGCCCGGTTCCCCGGCCTGAATATCCCGAGCCTGGGCCTGACCTTCGGCCTCGCGACGCCGGACAACTCGTTCCCGACGGACATCTACTCGATCCAGTACGACGGCTTCGCCGACTTCCCGCGCTACCCGATCAACGTCGTGTCAGACCTGAACGCGTTCCTGGGCATCATCGAGCTGCACGGCAAGTACCCCTACATGACCCCGACGCAGATTTCCGACGCCATCGTGTTGGACAACGGCGGTTCGCTGACCAACTACCACATCATCGACACCGGCAAGTTCCCACTGACCGATTACGTCCGCTACATCCCGATCGTCGGCAATCCGATCGCGGACCTGGTGACGCCCGACCTGAAGGTCATCGTCAACCTCGGCTACGGCAGCGTCGACCACGGCTACTCGACGAGCCCGGCGAACGTGCAGACCCCGTTCGGGGTGTTCCCGCACGTGCCGCAGCAGGAGATCCTGGCCGCGCTGCAGGCCGGCACCCAGCAGGGGATCCACGACTTCTCGCACGACCTGAGCACCCTGTTCACGACTCCGCCGGACGTCACGCTGGCACCCCTGACGCAGCTCGCGACCAACGTGTCCAACAACCTGTCGGCGGGCCTGACGACCGTCTCCGGGGCGCTGTCCTCGCCGCAGAGCTTCATCGCGGCCCTGCAGGCGGCGAACACCCGATTCACCGATGCGCTGTCGTCGTCGGTCGCGGACGCCTACGCGACACTGCTCCCGACCGCCGACATCGCGAACGGCCTGGTGACCGCCCTACCGTCCTACGACGTCAACCTGTTCCTGGACGGGGTCGAGATGATGCTGGGCGGCGACATCACCGGCGGCCTGACGTACGCGCTCGGCGCCCCGCTGGCCGCCGACACCGCGGCGGTGGTGCTGCTGGGCGGGTTCGAGTTCCGCGTCCTCGAGCACGCCGCCACGGCGATCTACTACGACATCACTGGCAAGACGCCGCCGGCTCCCGGGCTGGGCGCGGCGATCTAGCCTCAGGGCTCCAGGACCAGCTTGCCGAGCACCCCGCCGTCGGCCAGGCACTGCAGCGCCGCCTGACCTTCCGACAACGGGAAGCGCTGCGGCGGTGGTGGTTTCAGGCCCAGCGACACCAGCTGGTTCAGGCCCCAGGAGAACAGCTCCGCGGAGCCGGGCACCTTGTTCAGGTACTCGCCCCACGCGACGCCCAGCACGCCGACGTTGCGCAGCAGCAGGCGGTTGACCTTGACGGTGGGAATGCTGCCCGCGGCGAAGCCGATCACCAGGAGCTTGCCGTCGATGGCCAGCACCCGGATCGCGTCGTCGAACGTCGGGCCGCCGATGGGGTCGACCACGATGTCGACGCCGCGGCCGCCGGTGAGGTCGCGCACCTGCTGCGCCCAGCCGTCGGCGAGCACCAGCACGTCGTCGGCGCCCAGCGACGCGACGTAGTCGGTCGCGGTGTCCCGGTGCGTCACGGCGATCACCCGGCTGGCGCCCATCGCCTTGGCGACCTGGACGGCGGCGGTACCGACCCCGCCGCCGGCACCGAGTACAAGCACCGTGTCACCCGGCCGCATCGATGCGCGCCGGGCCAGGGCGAAGTACATGGTGTTGTAGTTGACCAACAACGACACCGCTTGGGCGTCGTCGAGTTCGGCCGGGCTGCGGATCACGTTGGACATCGGGGCCGCCACCTGCTCCGCGTAGCAGCCAAGGATCCCGAACGCCGAAACCCGTTCGCCGACACGAAAGTCCGATTCGGGCGGCGCGGAACGCACCACACCCGCGGTTTCCATGCCGGGCACGAACGGCGGCGGCAACTTCAGCTGGTACTCGCCCTTGGTCAGCAGCAGGTCGGGAAAGCAGACACCGGCCGCGCGCACATCGATAACGACGACGTCATCGTTGCCGGCAACATCGTCGATATCGGTGTACACCATGCCCGATGGGCCGGAAAGCTCCTGTACGACACAAGCTTTCATGCGTCCTACAAGCTGAAGTTGGCTTTTTGCGCCTCCGAGAGGTCGGTGATCTCAGCCCAGTGGTCAGCGATGTCGGCCACCGTGGGTGGCTTGTCGAAGTTCGCGCCGGAGTTCTGGAACAGCGCCACGCGCTGCACCTTGCCGCCGCCGACGATGAACACCGAGCCGTTGTCGGGGCACTCCTCGCTGGACAGGTAGCCGACCACCGGGGCGACGTACTCCGGCGTGAGCTTCTCGAACACCTCGGGCGGCAGGATGTCCTGGGTCATCCGCGTCGCCGCGATGGGGGCCACCGCGTTGGAGTGGATGTTGTACTTCGCGCCCTCCTGGGCCAGCGTGTTGATCAACCCGACCAGGCCGAGCTTGGCGGCGCCGTAGTTGGCCTGGCCGAAGTTGCCGAACAGCCCACTGGTGGACGTCGCGACGATGACGCGGCCGTAGCTCTGCTCGCGGAAGTGCGGCCACGCCGCCCGGATCACGTTGTACCCGCCGTAGAGGTGCACCTTGAGCACCGCGTCCCAGTTCTCGAACGACATCTTGTGGAAGGTGCCGTCGCGCAGGATGCCGGCGTTGCTCACCACACCGTGCACGGCCCCGAACTCGTCGATCGCGGTCTTGATGATGTTGGCCGCGCCGTCGGCCTCGGCAACGCTGTCGTAGTTGGCCACCGCCCGGCCGCCCGCCTCGCGGATCTCGTTGACGACCTCGTCGGCCATGTTGTGTCCGGCGCCAGTACCGTCGCGCGACCCACCGAGGTCGTTGACGACGACGCTGGCACCTTCGGCGGCGAGGGTCCGGGCGTAGTCACGGCCCAGACCTCCCCCGGCTCCGGTGACGACGATGACGCGATCCTGCACTCCTGGCATCAGGTTCCTTTCTGCGACTGGCGGTTCGGGGGCAACACTAAATCAGAACAGCCGGCGGGCCAGCTTGAAGGCCCGCTCGGTGTACGGCGGATAGATGACGCTCGAGAAGTCGGGCCGGGTGGGCTTGGTCAGCACCGACTTGCGGTGGCTGAACTCGTCGAACCCGAACTTGCCGTGGTAGGCACCCATACCCGAGGCGCCGACTCCGCCGAACGGCAGCTTGGCCGTGGACACCTGGAACGCGAGATGGTTGACCAGCATGCCGCCGGCCGACACCTTCTTGATGAACTTCTCGCGGGTGTCCTTCGCCTTGGTGAACAGGTACGCCGACAGCGGCTTGGGCCGCGCGTTGATGAAGTTGATCGCGTCGTCGAGGTTCTTGACGGTGAGCACGGGCAGGATCGGGCCGAAGATCTCGTTCTGCATCAGCGGCCCCTCCGGGTCGGGGTCGACGACGACGGTCGGCTGGATCCGCAGGCTCGACGCGTCGCACTGGCCGCCGACCGCGACCTTCGCTTTGTCGTCGGCCTCCGCCGCGGAAATGTAGTCGCTGAGCCGCTTGAACTGGCGCTCGTTGACGATGCGCATTCCGCTCTGGTCTTCGTTGGCCCGGAACTTGCTGATCGCGGCGCCGATCTTGTCGACGAGTTCGTCGCGGATGCTCGCGTCGGCCAGCACGTAGTCGGGCGCGACACAGGTCTGGCCGGCGTTCATGATCTTGATCCAGGCGATCCGCTTGGCCGCGACGTCGATGTCGCCGTCGGCCGCCACCACCACCGGGCTCTTGCCGCCGAGCT
Organism: Mycobacterium sp. NGS68; assembly: GCF_059812195.1. NCBI lineage: Bacteria > Bacillati > Actinomycetota > Actinomycetes > Mycobacteriales > Mycobacteriaceae > Mycobacterium > Mycobacterium sp. NGS68. The sequence goes on from NZ_JCALCE010000014.1 coordinate 153,040, forward strand.
CGAGGGTGACCGGGGTCAGGTGCTTGGAGGCACCCTCGTAGACCTTGCGGCCGATCTCCGTGCCACCGGTGAACATGACGCGGTCCAGGCCCTGGGCGATCAGCTCCTGGCTCACCATGCCGTCGCCCTCGACCACCGCGATCGCATCGCGGTCGAGATACTTGGGCACCAGCTCGGCCATCAGCCGCGAGGATGCCGCCGCGATTTCCGACGGCTTGAGGATGACGGCGTTGCCGGCGGCGATCGCACCGACCGCCGGTCCCAGCGTGAGGTAGAACGGGTAGTTCCAGGCGCCGATGATCAGCACCGTGCCGTAGGGCTCGTACTCGATCCACCCGCGGCCGGGCAGTTGTGGCATCTCGAGCAGCAGGTACTTGCGACGGGTCCACCGGCGCAGCTTCTTGGCCGCGTACTTCGCTTCGTTGATGGTTCCTGCGACGTCGGCGATGAACGCCTCGACGGGGTTGCGGTCCAAGTCCTCGGCGAGCGCCTTGGTGATCGCGTCCTCGTTCTCCTCCATCAGCTTCGCCAGTTGCAGCAACTGCTGCTTGCGCCAGTCCAGGCTGCGGGTGCGCCCGCTGGCGAAGGTTTTGCGGAGGCGGGCCACCGTCGCGGCGACCTCACTGGGTTGCGACTCACCGTTGTCGGCGGCTTCTTCAGTCTTCGGGGCAACCGATTCGGTCGTCATGGATGTCTTCCCTTCTCGGCGCGGCACAAATTAGGCGATAACCGCGATCCTAACCAAGTGGTTGGGAGAGGAGTAGGAAAGATCCGACTCAGGGCTTGTTCGCGACGATGAACCGGTTGGCGAACGGTCGCTCGTCGGACTGTGGCCGACGGCCCAGCCGCACGAGTTCGTCGCGGGCATGCACCGTTTCGGTGGCCCAGCCGTGGGCGGCAAACCACTCGGCCGGGTCGGGGCGACCCAGGTCGTCGTACCAGAGGTCGAACGGGCTGAACGACGTGTCCGCGCCGCGGGCCGCCCGCTTGGCCTTCAGCTCCGCCCACATCTTCTCGGCTTCCTCGCGCCGGGTTTCGTCGACGCCGAAGATCTCCACCGCCGCCCGGCTGCCCCGTCCGCTGAGGTCGTCGATCGCGACGAACATGGCTTCCTGGGCCGGCCCCGGCAGAAACGGCAGCAACCCCTCGGCCAGCCAGGCCGTGGGGCGCGCCGGGTCGAAGCCGGCGTCGCGCAGCGCCCGCGGCCAGTCGTGGCGCAGGTCGATGGCCACCGCGCGCAGGTCCGCGATCGGGGTGGCGCCGTGCCGGGCGAGCGTCTGCGCCTTGTACTCGAGCACCTTGGGCAGGTCGAGTTCGTAGACGACGGTGGCGTCCGGCCAGGCCAGCCGGTAGGCGCGCGAGTCCAGCCCGGCGGCCAGGATCACCGCCTGCCGGATGCCCGCCTCGGACGCCTCGGCGAAATACGCGTCGAAGAAGCGGGTGCGCACGGCCTGGTAGTCGATCATGTTCTGGGCGTCGACGGCCAGGTTGGGGTCGGCCTCGTCGTCGGGGTCGGGGGTCCACCACGCATCCACCTGTTCGCGGACCCCGGCCAGCTCGGGCGTGGACACCAGCGGACCGGCGAACGGGTCGCTGATCAGCGGATCGGCACTGGCCGTCTCACGCGCACGGGCCATCGCCACCATCACCGCGGTCGCCCCGACGCTGGTCGCAATGTCCCAGGAATCGTCCGCGGTGCGGGCCATTACAAGCGCTCCGCAATCACAAAGTCGGAGAACGCGTCGTCGTCGTCGGCCAGCGGGACACTCTCAACCCAGCGGTCCAGCCGGCGCATCTCGTCGGGCGAGCGCTGTCCGCGTGCCCGCCAGCCGTGGTCGTTGAGCCAGGTCGTGACGTCGGCCCGGTGATCGTCGCGGTACATCAGTTCCCCGACGTCGATGCTCTGCTCGAGGCCGATCTGGTCGGCCACCTTCTTGAACCGTTCGCGCATCTGCTGCCGTCGCTCGTCGGCGTGCGCGGGCGCGGTCTCGGCCGAGACCCGGCTCCCGGCCGGGCTCAGCTCGCCGATCTGGGTGAACAGCCGGTCCTGCGCCTCGGCGGGCAGGTACATCAGCAGCCCCTCGGCCAGCCAGGCGGTCCGCGCGCTCGGGTCGAAGCCGGCGGCCCGCAACGCGGCGGGCCAATCCTGACGCAGGTCGATGGCCACTTCCCGGCGATCGACCGCTGCGGTCACGCCGTTTTCCGCCAGCGTGGCGGACTTGTACGCCAGCACCTGCGGCTGGTCGATCTCGTAGACGGTGGTGCCGGCCGGCCAGTCCAGCCGGTACGCGCGCGAGTCCAGGCCCGATGCCAGGATCACCACCTGCCGGATCCCGTCGGCGACGGCGTCGTTGAAGTAGGTGTCGAAGAAGTTCGTCCGCACCGCCTGGTAATTGCGCATGTGCTGCAGGTGCGCCGCGGATTCGGCGTCGATGGCCTCCACCTTGGCCGCCACGTCGGGGTCGAGCATGGCCTCCCACAACACCCCGGCACCGGCGTTGGTGACCAGCAGCTTGGCGTACGGGTCGCGGATCAAGGCGTCGGGCCGCTCGGTTTCCACCGCCCGCGCGGCGGCGACCATGACCGCCGTGGTGCCGACGCTGGACTTGATGTCCCAGGTGTCGTCGTGGGTGCGCAATGAGCTCATCGAATGCTCCGGCCTTTCGGGTATCAGGGTTAATCGGTTGGACGGGCCAGACGCGCCCGCACCAGCGTGGTGCGAACGGCCTCGTCGACCAAGTCTTCGGGTACGGGCCGGCCCAGTCGGGCCATCTCCTCGTGGTTGGGCACGCCTTGCACCTGCCAGCCGTGCTCGGCCAGCCACTGGACGGCGTCGGACCGGTCCGGCTCGTGGTACGTCAGGGCCTCGACGTTGACGTCCAGGCCGAGCCTGTCGCGCATGCGATTCCAGCGTTGGGTGTTCGCGCGGGTGTTCATCGTGAACGCCTCGACGGCGAACTCGCTGCCCGGCGCGCTCAGGCCGGTGCACATCTCGAAAAGCCGGTCCTGGGCGTCGGCGGGCAGGTAGGCGAGCAGACCTTCGGCGAGCCACGCCGTGGGTTGGCTGCGATCGAATCCGGCCGCCGAGAGCGCGGCGGGCCAGTCGTCGCGCAGGTCCACGGCTACGGCCCGACGCTTCGCCGCGGGCACCGCGCCATGCGCTTCCAGGACGGCTTGCTTGTACTCCAGCACCTGCGGCTGGTCGATCTCGTAGACGGTGGTGCCCGACGGCCAGTCCAGGCGGTAGGCGCGAGAGTCCAGCCCGGCCGCGAGGATCACCGCCTGGCGCACGCCGGACGCGGCCGCGCCGCGGAAGTACTGGTCGAAGAAGTGCGTGCGGACCGCCTGGTAGTCGCACCCGGCCCGGTGGATGCGCTGCCCGCGCGGGTCGTCGTCGAGCCAGGCGATGTTCACGTCGGCCAACCGCGGCCAGGCGCCGCCGGCGGCGGACACGAGAATTGCGGCGAAGTCGTCGCGGATCAGAGGATCGGGCCCCGCGGTTTCCACCGCGCGGGACGCCGCGACCGCCAGCGCGGTGGCGCCGACGCTTTCGGTGATGGCCCACGTGTCGCCGGCGGACCGGCGCGAGGGCACGAGCGGGGGCAAGCCGTCGAGTTCAGTCATTGCCCGACATGTTACCCGAATAAGTTAGGCAAACTATGTGCTTAGTCTGATGCGCTTGCGGCCGTCAGCCCCCGGCGTGCCAGAGCTGGCCCGCCAGCAGCTGCTGCAGCGTGCCGGTGATGGCTTCCATCTCCTGGTAGCCGCGGATGTACCCGGCGTAGAAGCCGACGCCGCACAGCACCAGCAGCAGCGTCTCGACCAGGACCGACACGTCCGTGCCGGGGGGCAGTTCACCCCGGTCGACCGCGTCGTTGACAGTCCACGCCAGGAACTCCCGGCTGATGCGCACCGGGTCGCTGCCCGGGCGGGTCAGCTCCGGGTGCCGCTGCGATTCCATGACGGCGGTGACCAGGAAGGCCGACATCGACGGGTTTTCGTTTTCGGCCTGCAGGGACACCTCGAGGAAGGCCCCCAGCTTGCCCGTGGCGCTGGACTCGCCGCGGGCGCGGTCGATGCCGGCCGTGACAACGAGTTCGATGGCCTGGTCCACCACTTCGCGATAGAGCACGCGCTTGTTCGCGAAGTAGTGATTGATGGCCGGCCGGGTGAGGTCGGACCGCAGCGCGATGGCCTGGAAAGTCGCGCCGTCATAGCCGAACTCGCTGAACACTTGACGGGCCGCATCCACAATGCGCTTACGCGTTTCGTCCGCCTTGGCAGCAGGCGGACGACCCGGCCGGCGACTTGCCGTAGGCGCCATCCCTAAAGTGTGCCACCCCCACGGTGTGGTACCAGGGCATTTGGCGGGACATGCCCGAACTTACCGGCCTGATAGTCCTCCAACGCCTCGATCACCTCGTTGCGCGAATTCATCACGAAGGGCCCGTAGTGGAACACCGGCTCCCGGATCGGCTGGCCGCCTAGCACCAGCACGTCGATGCCCGTGCGGCCGGCGTCCTGGACCTGGTCGGCCGCGATGGTGATGCGGTCGCCGGGCCCGAGGACGGTCAGCTGCCCCCGGTGCACCGGGTGTCCGACCGGGCCGACGGTTCCGCGTCCGGCCAGCACGTAGACCAGCGCATTGAAGTCGCGCCGCCAGGGCATGTTGAGCCGCGCGCCGCCCTCGATGGTTGCGTGCACAAGGGTGATCGGCGTGTGCGTGACGCCTGGGCCGCGGTGGCCGTCGAGCTCGCCCGCGATGACGCGGACCAGCGCCCCGCCGTCGTCGGAGGAGAGCAGCGTGACGTCGCCGCCCTCGATCGCCTGATAGCGCGGGGTTGCGAACTTGTCGCGGCGCGGCAGGTTGACCCAGAGCTGCACGCCGTGGAACAGGCCGCCGCTTTCCACCAGCTCGGCGGGCGGGGTCTCGATGTGCAGAATGCCCGAACCGGCCGTCATCCACTGCGTGGCGCCATCGGTGATCAGGCCGCCGCCGCCGTGGGAGTCCTGGTGCGCGAACTTGCCGTCGATCATGTAGGTGACGGTCTCGAAGCCACGGTGTGGATGCCAGTCCGTGCCCCGCGGCTCGCCGGGCTCGTAGTCGACCTCACCCATCTGGTCCATGTGCACGAACGGGTCGAGGGCCGCGGCGCTGACCCCGGCGAAGGCGCGTACCACCGGGAAGCCCTCGCCCTCATAGCCGCGTGGGCCGGTGGTGATGGTCCGGACGGGACGCTCGGTGTCGGCGGGACCAGGGGCGCTCACCTTCTGCAGGGTGAGTGCGTTTGCGGTAATTGCAGGCATTGCCACCTCTCTCTACTAGAACTACCCATATAACCGGACCGGAGTCCGTTTATTCCGGTGCGATCCCGCCGAGGGCAGCGAGGCACCCCCAGCGACCGTTTTGCGCGGCAACATTTGCTGTTGGGTAGCGGCGGGCCACGCCATGCCCGATCCTGAGAAGGTCGGCGGGCCGACGACGGCGACGCCCGCCACGGAAAGGATGTCGGCGCATGGTGAGGCAAGAAGCAGCTACAGACACGCCTCATCGGCCGCGGGCCCTGACGGATGCGATCCGGCGCTCGGTGGTGTGGTTGCGCGCGAATGGCTTCGGACTGTTCGTCCTCACAATCGTCGTCGGTTTCGCCGCCGGGCTGGGAGCGGTGGGGTTCCGCTACCTGATCTACGGCTTCACCTGGTTGGCCACCGGCCATACCGAATTCGGCCAGCAAGGCTGGAAAGGCAGCGACCACCTGCCCTGGCTCGGAGTCGGGTTCTTCGTGGTCATCCCCGTCATCGGCGGTTTGCTGTACGGGCCGTTGATCGCCCGGTTCGGACGCGAGGCACGAGGTCACGGCGTACCGGAAGTGATGATCGCCGTCGCCGAGAACGGCGGTCGCATCCGTCCCCAGGTGACCGTTGTCAAAGCGTTCGCCTCCGCGCTGTGCATCGGTAGCGGCGGCTCGGTGGGCCGTGAGGGTCCCATCGTGCAGATCGGTGCCGCGCTGGCGTCGGGCCTGGGGCAGTGGATGCGGCTGCCGGAGAGTCGGTTGCGCCTCTTGGTCGCCTGCGGCGCGGCCGGCGGCATCTCGGCGACCTTCAACGCGCCTATCACCGCGGTGTTCTTCGCCGTGGAGCTGATCCTGCGCGAACTGTCGGTCGAGGCGGTCTTCACCGTGATGCTCTCGGCGATGGTCGCCGACGTGATCTCCCGCGTCTTCCTCGGCTCGGCCCCCTTTCTCACGCAGCTGCCCGCGGGCATCGAGCTCAACCACATCGCCAATTACCTGCTGGTGGCCCTGCTCGCGGCGATCGCCGGCGGGATCGGAATTCTGTTCAAGACCATCCTGTACCGGACGGAGGATGTGTGCGACCGCCTCTGGGGCCGGCGCCCGGAATGGGCGCGGCCGGCCGTGGGCGGAATCGTGCTCGGCCTGCTGCTGCTGGCGGTGCCGCAACTCTACGGCGTCGGATACCCCGTGATGTACGCCGCGTTCGCGGGCCACTACGCGCTGTGGCTGCTGCTGCTGTTGGCCGCCGGGAAGATGCTCGCGTGCGGCCTGACGATCGGAATCGGCGGCTCGGGGGGCGTGTTCGCGCCTTCGCTGTTCGTGGGGGCCACCTCCGGCATGGCCTTCGGCGTGTGCGTCACCCACCTCATCGGCCCGGCCGCGGGGGAACCGGCGCTCTACGCGATCGTCGGCATGGGCGCGGTGTTCGCCTCCGCCGCACGCGCCCCGCTGACCGCGCTCGCCAGCACGGTCGAGATGACCGGGGACTTCACCCTGACCCTGCCGGTGATGCTGGCGGTGGCGATCGCCACCACGGTGTCGCGGGCGCTGTCCTACGGCACGATCTATACAACCAAGCTGCTTCGCCGCGGCATCGACATCGACCGTCCCAGCACCACCGACGCGTTCACCGAATTGACCGCCGCCGACGCCATGCACCCATTTGCCGACCCGCTCGCCGTCAGCCGACACGCTGTGCACCTGCAGCGGGACTGGAATGCCCTGTTCGGACCGGTCACCCGCACCCGTGAGGCGCAAGGGTTGTTTGCCGGCGACAGCCTATCCCAGGGTCTGCGCGAACTCGTCGTGCACGGACGGGACGGACTCCCGGTCATCGACAACACCGCACGAGAGGTCAAGGGCTGGCTGACCAATCAGGACGTGATGCGCGCGGTCCGGAAGTATCTGTCCGCCGACCAGAAACGCGCCGAGGAGGCGCCGGAAATCCGCGAAGCGCACGGCCGGATCGCCGGATACCAGATCGTGGAACGCACGCTGACGCCGGACTCCACCGCGGTCGGCTGCCGCGTCAGCGACCTCGACTGGCCGACCGGCTACATCCCGGTATCGATCATCCACCGCCGACGGTTGGTCAACGCCGATGCGGGCGTGCAGCTCGCCGCGGGCGACCGGATCAACATCCTTGCCCCGGTCGACGCCGACGATGCCGGGGATCCCACCGGGGCTTGCTGACTATTTGGTCTTGCGCCGCGCGCTGCTTGCCGCACTCTTCTCGGTGGACTTGCCCTCGTGTGTCAGCTTCCCGCCGGCGCTTTCCAGGTGCGCCCGGACGAACCACTGGAACTTCTCCAGCTGCCCCGCCTGACCGATCAGCAGGTCCTGCGTCACCTGGTCGAGTTCGTCGGTCTCGTCGATGGCCGCGCGGATGTCTTCGATGACGCCGTTGTAGACGAGGTCCAGCGCGGCCAGGTGCGCCTGGACGGTGTCGCGTCCGACGGAGTAGTCGTCCCAGGTGCGGTCCTCGATGATCGCGTTCGGGGTTCCCTTCGGCGAGGCGCCCAGCGCCGCAATGCGTTCGGCGACGTCGTCGGCGAAGACGCGCACCGCGTCGACTTGCGGGTCGATCATCTCGTGCACACCGATGAAGTTGGGCCCCACCACATTCCAGTGAATGTGCTTGAGCGTCAGATGCAGGTCGTTGTAGGTGCTCAGTTGCTTCTGCAACAGCTCGGCGAGCCGCGCGCCCTGTTTGTCGGTCAATCCGGGAATCGTGAACTGGGTCATTCGTGACGTGTACCCGAAGGCGTGATCGGTAATCAACACGCAGGTGGGGTGCCCTAAAGCCGACTGATGTGCTGCACCGGCAACCGGGCCCCGCGGCGCGGCTCCCGGGCCAACCCGCTGACCTCCAGCAGCCGGACCACGCGGTGGCGGTGCGGGCGCATCGGTTCCAGCAGTTCGAGCATCCCGGCGTCGTCGACCGGGCGGCCGAGCAGCGTCCAGCCGATCATCTTCGGGATGTGGTAGTCGCCCACCGACACCGCATCGGCATCGCCGAACGCCCGTTGCGCGGTCTCGGCGGCGGTCCAGACGCCGATTCCCGGCAGCGACTGCAGCGCGGCACGCGCCCCCTCCGCGGCCTGCGACACCAACCGTTCCAGTGACGCCGCCCGTCGCGCGGAACTCACCACCGCCTGCGCGCGCCGCGGGTCGACGTTGGCGCGGTGAAACTCCCAGGACGGGATGCGTCGCCAGTCCTCGGCCGACGGCGGCACCCGCATCACGGCGGGCGCCGGCCCGGGCGCCGCCGTCCCGTACCTGGTCACCAGGACGCGCCAGGACCGGAAGGCATCGGCGCCCGGCACCCGCTGCTCGATGATCGCCGGGATGAGCGCTTCGAGCACCCGCCCGGTGCGCCCGAGCCGAAAATGCGGAACCCGCTGGTGCGCGGCCGCGACGACGGGGTCGCGCGGCACGAAGCCGGACCGATCGTCGTCGGCGCCCAGCAGGGCGGGCAGCGTCTCGACGAACTCGTCGGCGCCGTCGCCCCACGCCTGGCAGCGGGCGGCGTCGGGCGCCGCGCGGGTGATCCGCGCCGACACGGGTCCGCTGGTCAGCAGGCTGGTCCGCCAGATCGCGCCGTCGCCGGACAGCTGGAAGCACGGGTCCCGGGGCCCGCGACGCAGCGGCGCCAACGTGTGCCCGAAGCTGACCGCCCCGGGGAACGTCACCGTACGCTCACATCCCACCCAAAGCTCCGTTTCGATTGACCGGCATCAGTCACCCCAGACAATATTGCGATGTGACGACGCCGTTCGATGACCCGCAGGCGGAGCTCGCCTGGATGTTCATGCAGTGTCTGTGCGAAGGCGGAGACGTCGACGAGGGCTTCACGCTGCTCAGCGACGACTTCACCTACTGGAGCATCATCACCCGCGTCTGCTTCGACCGGGAAACGTTCCGGCGCGCGATCGACGCCCGCAAAAGCATCGCCGAGGTCAACATCGAGCTGGTGCGCTGCATCAACGACGGCGAGACGGCGGTGGTGGAGGCTCAAGTCGACGGCACGACCGCCGATGGCGTGCAGTACGAAACGCCGTTTGTCTGCATCTTCGAGACCCGCGACGGGTTGATCGTGTCGATGCGCGAGTACAGCGATACCCGGGCGTTCGACGAGGCCTTCCCTAGCCTGGCAGGACGCTGATTTCGGCCTTGTTGGGGTAGAACGCGACGTGGCCCGCGATCGCCGCCACCGCGGGATAGGGCTGCTCGTAGGTCCAGATCACGTCGTCGACGGTGTCGCCGGCCGTGGTGGTCACGCTGTAGTAGCTGGCGTCACCCTTGAACGGGCAATACGTGCTGGTATCGGTGCGGGTCAGCCGGTCTTGGACCACATCGGCCAACGGAATGTACTGCACCACAGGCAAAGTCGCTTCCTGTAGCTGCAGCGCGGCGGTGCTGTCCGCGATCAGCTCGCCGTTCACACGCACCTGCACCCGCCCCCCGGTCGGTTCGATCGTGATCGGATGTCCGGCGCTGGGCTCTTTGATTTCGGGATGGCTCATGGGAGGTTCAACGCCAACCACCCACCGGCATTCCCGTCAGAAGCCGTAGCGGTGGTACTGCGCCATGGTGCGCAGGCCCGGCACCGCGCCCATCAGCCTGCCCAAAACACGCATCGCGGGCGACACCAGGTGGTAGGTGTCGCTGTCGAACACCGGTTGCCAGGCCAGCACCCGCGTGCCGGGGACGGCGTCGAGGATGTCGGCCGGCGAGTCGATCGCCCAGTGCAGCGTCGACCCCGAGCGCCGGACCACGCTGTTGATCACCTGCGTGCGAACGCCGAACGTGTTGAACGAATCGAACTGCAGTTCCCCGGACGGGAAGCGGTCCACCACGCGCCGCAACAGGGCGAGTCCGTCGTCCTTGGTCAGGTACATGGTCAGCCCCTCGCCGAGGAACAGCGCGGGCCGGTCCGACGGAATCGCGGCGAGCCACGACGGGTCGGTCACCGACGCCGGGATCAGCCGGTAGTAGGGCCGGTCCCGGTAGACCTGCTCGCGCAGCTTGACGACGTCGGGGTAGTCGATGTCATACCACTGCACGTTCGGGCCGGGGTCGATCCGATCCACGCGGGCGTCCAGGCCGCACCCGACGTGCAGCACCGTCGCTTCCTCGTGGGCGGCCAGGAACTGGCGCGTCCAGTTGTCGAACTGCAACGTCCGGACCGCCACCGACGGCGCCCGCCGTGGCGTGATCGTGGTCTTCGCCCAGTCGTAATCGATCCGCGCCACAGCGGCTTTCGCGTAGACGTCGCCCAGGATCGGCTTCGCGGCGTCGGCGTCCAGCGCCTTCGCGTAGAGCGTCGCGAGCATGGTCTGGGGCGGCCCGTCGAGGTCAACATGAACGCGTTCCATGCGCCCGAGCCTATGAACGCGTCAGCTCGCTTCGCTACTAATGGGAGTCGTTCGGCGTGTGCGTTCACGGTTTGAGTGGATA
>NZ_JCALCE010000015.1:0-155494 GCF_059812195.1 Mycobacterium sp. NGS68
CGCTGGTGGTGCTATCGGCGCCGTCACCGCCGGTCCCGCCGCCGCCGCCGTGCCCGCCCACACCGCCCGAGCCGCCGCTGCCGTTGGTGCCCCCGGCGCCGGAGTCACCTCCAGCGCCTCCGGCGCCGCCCTGGCCGCCAGCGAATCCGCTAATTCCGTTGCCGCCGTTGCCATCAGAGGTGCTGGTGCCCGCCGCGCCGCCGGTGCCGTCGCTGCCGGTGCCGCCGCGGCCACCCGTGCCGCCGGTCCCGCCGGCGCCGCTGGCACCGTGTTGTCCACCGCGGCCCCCGGTGCCCGCGGCCCCACCCACTCCGGCGGCCCCACCCGTGCCTCCGGTGCCGCCTTGACCGCCGACGCTGCCATTGCCCGTGCCGGACCCGCCCGCCCCGCCACTGCCCCCGGTGCCGCCGGCGCCGCCCAACCCACCCGCACCGTTGACCCCACCCGCGGCGGCGTTGCCCCCGGCCCCGCCCGCGCCGCCGGCCCCGCCGGCGAACCCACTGCCCCCTGAAGCGCCCGAGCCCACGGCGGCGTCGGTCCCGGCCACACCGGCGCCACCGGCACCGCCGGTACCTCCCGTACCGCTGACACCGGCCGCCCCGACACCACCGGCAGCACTCCACCACCCGGCTGCCCCACCGGCCCCGCCGGTACCGGCTTGCCCACCACTACCACCGGTTCCGCCGTTGCCGCCGACACCGCCCAGACCCGCGGTAGCGCCGTCGGCGCCTGCCCCACCGATGCCCCCGGTACCGCCGGCCCCACCAGCACCGCCGACGCCGCCAGCCCCGAACAACTGACCGCCGTGCCCCCCTGCTCCTCCCGCACCGCCCAAGCCGCCTAAGCCCCCGTCGCCGCCCAACGCGCCGCCGGCGTTGCCGATAGCGCCCGCCCCCCCGGCTCCGCCGACACCCCCGGCACCACCCGCGCTGAAAAACCCGCCGGCTCCGCCCACGCCACCATGACCCCCGGCACCGGCCGCGCCTCCAGCATCGGCGTCGGTGCCGACGCCGCCCGCTCCGCCGGTCCCGCCCGCCCCGAACAACCACTCGCCGCGACCGCCGGCCCCGCCGGTCCCGCCGCCGTACCCGCCGGCACCGCCGAAACCGCCGCCGCCCCACACCAGTCCGCCGTTACCGCCGATCCCCCCGCTGCCTCCGCCCACTCCACCCGCGCCGCCGGCTCCGCCGGTCCCCACCAGCCAGCCACCGGAACCACCGGCACCGCCGTTGCCGCCGTTGATCCCGCCAGCGCCCCCGCGGCCGCCGTCGCCGAACAGCCCCGCCGCCCCGCCGGCCCCGCCCGCCTGCCCCGCGGCGCCGCTAGCTCCGTCACCGCCGTTACCGAATAACAACCCACCGTCACCCCCGGCCGCGCCGGCGGTGGTGGCATTGCGACCGTCACCGATCAGCGCACGCCCCCACAGCAATTCCGTCGGGGCATTGATCAACCCGAGCAGGCCCTGTTGGGCGTTGAGCGCTTCAGCGGCCGCATACGCACCGGCACCACCGCTCAAATTCGCCACGAAACGCTGATGAAACGCCTCCACCTGCGTCGCGATTGCCTGGTAGTCACGCGCATAGCTGCCGAACATCTGGGCGATCCGCTCCGAAATCTCGTCCCCCGCGGCCGCCGCAATCTGTGTCGTGGACCCGGCCGCAGCTACATTGGCTTCACCAACGAGCCCGCCAATGCGCTTCAAACCCGCCGCAGTGTCCTGTAGTAACTCCGGTGAAATCAGCACGTACGACATTGCGACTCCTGAGGTCGGGGCACGCTAACGGGGTAGTTCGGCGGCCCGAAGGCGTGCCTTGGTCGGATTGTGTTGTGGGACTGCGGCGATCAGCGCGGGGCCGGTTCCATACCTGAGGGGGGCACGACACACTGGGGAAATGTCAGCCAGGACACCCAACGGTCGGTACCGTCGCGCGCAGGAATTGACCAACTCCGCTTTATGCGTTGACCGCTCATCTGCGCCCGCAGCCAACACGCGACTTGTCTTGGCCGCCTTCGCAGCGCCGAAACTCGTTCGCGCTGATTCATTCCGTGCTGGACCACCGGCGGCAGTAGTCGCTGTGTGCGGTGCAATCGACACGAATGACAACAAGCGAGCCCCTGGCTTGGCTTAATGCAAATGTGACCGAAGCGTTGCCGAAGGTCGCACCCGGGTCAATGCCGCCAGCATCGAAAGAAAGGCAGTCGGGCAAACGCCGCCGATTCGCCTGCATACCTGGGCGCCACGACGCGCCGCAGAACAGTTGCGCAAATATCCCGCATGGCCGACACCCGCTAGCCCTATGAGCGCCGCATTTGTGGCGGCCATCACATTCGATGGCACTCTTATCGCCAATGCTGCTGTCTCTGCGCCCAACCTGGTGGTATGTCACGACGGAGTGGCCGAGTCCCGCGAGAAGATCCGCTCGACACACCCGTATCCAGTTGCTTATTGGGGCATCCATGCAGCCGAGCGCTTGAACGTCAGACCGAGCGACGCCGCGCCTAACACCGAGCCAATCCACCCTCGATGACGCTGTGACCGAACCCGATGTGACCTGATCGCCGTCGCAGCCGATGCGAGCAACTACCGGCCGACGCACTGGCGAAGACGCCTCCACCACTTCCCGCGTGACTTCCCGCGTGGCGGTAGCCCAGCAAACTGATGGCGGTGTCGGGTTACCGCCGTCGATCCGGAGTTGGGGACCGTTGCCACCTCCGTGGCGAACCGGCAGTGATAGTCCTGCTCAATAGCGGGCTAGCCCGGGAAGTCGGCTCAGGATCCAATCCGTGAGCGCATCGGCTACCTCGACGCCCGTCTCGAACGCGTCGGCTTCGGCCGCCAGCGCCACGCCCCATTGACCGGCCTGGGTGGGCAGGATCCCGAACTGGCGGACCAGGTATTCACCGTCGACGCCCGGTCCCCAACCACCTTTGGCCGCCATGCCTTTGGCGGCCAAACCCCAGCGATGGTCGCTGGTGAGCCGCTGCATCAGCTCGATGACGTCGGCCGCGTCGGGGATCGTGGGGAGTTCGGCGGCGAACCGTGCTTGCCGGATCAGGGTCCACCGGGTCTGACCAAACGCGGTGAAACCACGCCGAAGTCGCCGTGATTCCACCACGGTGGCGGGATCGCCGCCCTCGGCGATGATGCGCTGCACACACCGCGCGGCGTCCACCGGATCACCCAGCTGCGCCCACAACTGTTCGGACGCGGGATTGTCGGATTCGGTGATCGCTTTCGACAAAAGGTCCTGGGCGCGCAACCGATTGCTGCGCAGCGCCGCGATCGCCAACGGAACCTTGATCGTGGACCATGCGACACCGGACCACCACCGGCCCAACGCGTAGGTCCTATCCGGACGGGCGATCGCGACGCCAACTTTTGCGGGCACCGATGCGGACAACTGGTCGAAGCTGGTTTCCAGCGCGAGTTCGAGGGGACGGGAATTCATCGGTCTAACGGCGAATCTGCCATACCGGCTCGCCGCAGTCGACACCGTCCGCCGACAGCTGCCGCTTGAGCACCTTGAACGTCGCGGTGCGCGGCAGTTCGGCGCTGACCCGGACGTGCGCCGGCCACTGCTTGGGACCTAGGTCGGGCTGGTCGGCCAGGAACGCCCGGAACTTCTCCGCGTCGAACGCAGTGCCGGGCGCCAACACCAACGCGGCCATTACCTGGTCGCCGACGACGGGATCGGGCACCGCGTAGACCGCAACCTCGGTCACGTCGGGATGCCGCAGCAGCACCCGCTCGATGGGCGCCGTCCCGAGGTTCTCGCCGTCGACTCGCATCCAATCACCCAGCCGCCCAGCGAAATACGCGTACCCGTCGGCGTCGCGATAGGCCAGGTCCCCGCTGTGGTAGATGCCGCCGCGCATCCGCTCGGCCGACGCAGCCTCGTCGTTGTAGTAGCCCTCGAAACCGCCTGCGCCGGTGAGGTTCACCAGCTCGCCGGCGACACCCGGCGGGCAGGACTCGCCGGTGTCCGGGTCGACGATGTCGACGCCCTCGGGAAGCGGGCCCAGCGAGCCCGCCGGGGTGTCGGGGGTACGGGCGATCGCCACCCCGAGTTCCGTCGAACCAAAGCCGTCCTGAACCCGACAGCCGAACCGGCGGGCGAAGCGTTCGATGTCCCGGGGCACTCCCTCGTTGCCGTACACCGCCCGCAGCGGATTGTCCGCGTCGTCGGGTTGTTCGGGCGTGGAGAGCACATACGACAGCGGTTTGCCCACGTAGTTGGCGTAGGTGGCGCCGTAGCGGCGCACGTCCGGCAAGAAGCCAGATGCGGAAAACTTGCGCCGCAACGCCATCGATCCCTGACACGCCACGGCCACCGCCCACCCGACCAGCAGCGCGTTGGAGTGGAACAGCGGCATCGACACGTAACATACGTCGTCGGCGCCGAGCTCGAAGCGCAGGGCCATGCCGGCGCCGGCCGTGGCGACCTTGCCGTGGCTGATATTCACCGCCTTCGGCTGACCGCTGGTGCCGGAGGTGAACATCAGCATGAACAGGTCCGTCGGCGCAGCGGAGCGGAAACGCGGCTCGGTGTCCCGATGGGCGGCCACCTCGACGGCCCACTCGCTCGAATCGACGTTGACATGGTCGATATCGTCCAGTGTCGCCGCGGATTTCGCGTCGGCGAGCACCAGCTGGCAGTCGGCGTGGCTGATGTCGCGGGTCAGCGCCGCGCCCCGGCGCACGGGGTTGAGGCCCACCGGCACGATTCCCGACATCCCGGCCGCCACCAGCACCGCGGAGAAGAACGGAGTGTTCTCCAGCAGCACACCGACGTGCGGCGGTCGCGAAGGGTCCAGCCGTTCGCGCAGGGTGGCGGCCAGTGCCGCGGCATGCTGCAGGTGGTCCCGCCAACTGGTGAACGAGTCCTCGAAATGCACACCGCGGTCGTCGATCTCGGTCAGCGGCACCAGCAGGTCGGTGACCGTCGGGCCAGCGGTCACCGGCTTGCTCGCCGCATCGAGTGTGACGCTGGCTTCACGCTCGGCGTCCATTGTGCGGCTGGCGTCACGCTCGGCGCAGCGGCGGCAGCCGCCGCAGCGGCGGCAGCCGCCGCAGCGGCGGCAGCGGACAACCGGCTCAAGCGGGCGTCTCGGCCAGCTCGCGCCCGATCCGGCGCAGCTGCCCGGTCGCGCCGCCTAGCGCGAACTCAGTCTCCTTGGCGGCTAGGAAATACCGGTGTACGGGGTGATCGGTGTCGACCCCGACGCCGCCGTGCACATGCACGATGCTGTGCGCCACGCGGTGCCCGGCGTCGGCGGCCCAGAACGCGGCCGACGCCACGTCGATCTCGGCGGGGAGGTCCTCGGAGACCTTCCAGGCGGCCTGCGTCAGCGTCAGCCGCAGCCCCTTGACGTCGATGTAGCCGTCGGCCAGTCGCTGCCCCACCGCCTGGAAGCTGCCGATCGGACGGTCGAATTGCTCACGGGTGCGGGCGTATTCGGCCGTCATCTGCAGGCCGCGCTCGAGCACACCGAGCTGGAATGCGGCGCGTCCCAGCGCGGAGATCGTGCGCAGCCAGGTGACGATTTCGCCGCCGCCGACCTTGCGGTTCCCGTCGACCGGGGTCCCTTCCAGCGCCAGATGCCCGACGCTGCCCAGGCCGGTGGTGTCCAGCGCGGTCACCTTGACCCCCGGGTCGTCGGATGCGACCAGGAAAACCGCTGTACCGGAGTCGGTCTCGGCGGGAACCAGGAAGGCGTCCGCGACCGGGCCGTAGCCGACCAGGGTGCGGGTGCCGGTGAGGACGACGCCGGCAACGTCACCCGCGGCGGGGGCCGCCCGGACCGGTCCCTCACCCATCTCGCCGTCGAGGGCCACGGTCAGGATCTTCTCGCCCTTGACCGCCGCGACGCCCCAACTCTGCTGCAATTCCTCGGAGCCGAAGCGGGCCAGCGCGCCCGCGCCCAGCACTACCGACTCCAGGTAGGGCACGGCGGCCAGTTGGTGACCCAGCGCCACCAGGATCGCAACCTGCTCGAGCACTCCGAAGCCGTCGCCGCCCAGCGCGGAGGGTGCCGCGCTGGTCAGGATGTCGCTGTCGACGAGCTTGCCCCACAGCTGACGGTCGAAACGCTGCTCCAGCTTGTCCAGCTCCCGCTGGTGGGCCGGTGTGCACACCGAGTCGACGATGGTGTCAACCAGACCGCCGAGGTCATTGGCGGCTTCGGTTGTCGTGAAATCCATTGATTCCCGTCCTTTTTGGAATTCCTGGCAGAAAATTCAGCGGTTCGCCCGGGGCAGACCCAGGGCGACCATGCCGATGATGTCGCGCTGCACCTCGTTGGTGCCGCCGCCGAAGGTCAGGATCAGGCACGCCCGGTGCATCCGCTCGACGCGGCCCCGCAGCAGCGCGCCGGGGGAGTCCTGTCGCAGGGTCGCGGCGGTGCCGAGCACCTCCATCAGCAGGCGGTAGGCCTCGGTGGCCAGCTCGGTCCCGTAGACCTTGGCCGCGGACGCATCCGCCGGGTTCAGGTCCTCGCTCGACGCGGAGGCCAGCTCCCAGTTGATCAGCTTGAGCACCTCGGCCTTGGCGTGCACCCGGGCCAGGTTGAGCTGCACCCATTCGGCGTCGATGAGCCGGGCGCCGCTGGAGTCCTTGGTGTTCTGCGCCCATTCCCGAACCTCGCGCAGGGCCAGGAAGATCGGCTGCGGCGACACCAGCGCGACCCGCTCGTGGTTGAGCTGGTTGGTCACCAGCTTCCAGCCACCGTTTTCCTCACCGATCAGGTTGGTCACCGGCACGCGGACGTCCGAGTAATAGGTGGCGCTGGTATCCACGCCGGCCATCGTGTGCACCGGGGTCCAGGAGAAGCCCTCGGCCGTGGTCGGCACCGCCAGCATCGAGATTCCGCGATGCTTCTTGGCCTCGGGGTTGGTGCGTACCGCCAGCCACACCCAGTCCGCGTACGCGATCAGGCTGGTCCACATCTTCTGCCCGTTGATCACGTAGTCGTCGCCGTCGCGCACCGCGGTGGTGCGCAGGTTCGCCAGATCGGTGCCGGCGCCGGGCTCGGAGTAACCGATGGAAAAGTGCAGTTCGCCGGCCGCGATCTTGGGCAAGAAGAACTTCTTCTGCTCGTCGGTGCCGAACGCCATGATCGTCGGCGCCACGCTGTTGATCGTCAAGAACGGCACCGGCACTCCGGCGATCGCCGCCTCGTCGGTGAAGATGAGCGAGTCCATGGGGGTGCGGTCCTGACCGCCGTACTCCTTGGGCCAGTTCAGGGTGAGCCACCCGTCCTTGCCCATCTGCGCCACGGTGTCGCGGTAGGCGGTGCCGGTCCCGACCTCGCCCTGTGTCGAGTGCAGCGCCTCGCGCCGTTCCGGGGTCATCAACTCGGTGAAGTACGACCGCAGCTCGCGCCGCAGCTCCTCCTGCTCAGGCGTGTAACTGATGCGCATTCCAGCCGTCCTTCGGTTGAGCTGTGGTGTCCGATTAGCTAGCCATTCGATCGGGCGCCGCGACGTGACCAACGGCTACCCATTCGCCTTCCCGGTTGTAACACGTTCTAGTCTGGGAATCCAGCGACCGTTTCGTCAGACGTAGCGGGGCCTTATGGTGTACCGGTACCTGATCGGACTGGCAGGCCAGGGGCAAGGAGGGCGTCGTGCGAGTGATTGTTGACCGTGACCGGTGTGAAGGTAACGCGGTGTGCCTGGGAATCGCGCCGGATATCTTCGACCTGGACGACGAAGATTATGCCGTCATCAAGACCGATCCGATTCCCGCGGACCAGGAAGATCTCGCCGAGCAGGCCATCGCCGAATGCCCGCGCGCCGCGCTGCTGCGCGAAGACTGACCGTGCACCAACCGAAACTAGAGGTATTCGTAATTGACTAGCAGCATGAACGCGACCGATCTGTCCGGAAAGGTCGCGGTGGTCACCGGTGCGGCCGCGGGGTTGGGCCGCGCCGAGGCGCTGGGCCTGGCCAGGCTCGGCGCCACGGTCGTCGTCAACGACCTGGCCGCCGCGCTGGACGCGTCCGACGTCGTCGACGAGATCGCGGCCCTGGGTGTCAAGGCAGTCGCCGTCACCGGTGACATCAGCGAGCGCGCCACCGCCGACGAACTCGTCTCCTGCGCCGACGGGCTCGGCGGACTGGACATCGTGGTCAACAACGCCGGGATCACCCGAGACCGGATGCTGTTCAACATGTCCGACGAGGAGTGGGACCTCGTCATCGCCGTGCACCTGCGCGGGCACTTTCTGCTCACCCGCAACGCCGCGACGTACTGGCGCAACAAGGCGAAGGAAGCCGAAGACGGCCTCATATATGGCCGGCTGATCAACACCTCGTCCGAGGCGGGGCTGATGGGTCCGGTGGGGCAGGCCAACTACGGCGCCGCCAAGGCGGGCATTACGTCGCTCACCCTCACGGCTTCGCGGGGTCTGGGCCGATACGGGGTGCGCGCCAACGCAATCTGCCCGCGGGCACGCACCGCGATGACGGCCGACGTGTTCGGGCCGGGGCCCGACGCTTCTCAAGTTGAAGCGGGCGAGATCGATCCGCTGTCGCCGGAGCACGTGGTGACCCTGGTCCAGTTCCTGGCCTCGCCGGCCTCCGCGGACGTCAACGGTCAGGTATTCGTCGTCTACGGTCCACGCGTCACGCTGATGGCGGCTCCTAGCGTGGAGCGTCAGTTCAGCGCCGACGGCGCCGCGTGGGATTCCGCGCAGCTCAGTGCGACGCTGCAAGACTACTTTGCTGGGCGCGATCCGGCCCGAACCTTTTCCGCGACCGGCCTCATGGACGACTGACGCCGTGCGAGTGGTTCACCGCCCGTCTTCGTTAGCTAGAACCTGTGTCAGATTGACAGCTCCGCGATGGCCCTGACCTGGCGAAATTACAGTGTGTCAACCGCGAATAACGTTACGTGCCATTCATTGACACGGCGAGATCGTTCTGGGTTACTATGAGCCGGCTCACACAGAGCACTGGGCAAACCCTGGCCGGGCCCGGAGGACACCGAGACTTCGCCGCGAGCAGCAGACGGGGGGGACCAAGTTGATGCAAAAACTCGCTGTCCCGGCCCGGGCAGTCGGCGGGTTTTTCGAAATGACGATCGAGACCTTCCGGGCCGCGTTCCGCCGGCCATTCCAATTCCGTGAGTTCCTGGATCAGACGTGGATGGTCGCCCGCGTGTCGCTGGTCCCGACGTTGCTGGTGTCCATCCCGTTCACGGTCCTGGTCGCGTTCACCCTCAACATCCTGCTGCGCGAGATCGGCGCCGCCGACCTGTCCGGCGCCGGAACGGCATTCGGCACCATCACGCAGCTGGGTCCGATCGTGACGGTGCTCGTGGTCGCCGGCGCCGGTGCCACCGCGATCTGCGCGGACCTGGGTGCGCGCACCATCCGCGAGGAGATCGACGCGATGCGGGTGCTGGGCATCGACCCGATCCAACGTCTCGTCGTGCCCAGGGTTTTGGCGTCCACGCTGGTGGCCCTGCTACTCAACGGCCTGGTGTGTCTGATCGGCCTGTCCGGCGGCTACGTGTTCTCGGTCTTCCTGCAGGGCGTCAACCCCGGCGCGTTCATCAACGGCCTGACGGTGCTCACCGGGCTCAAGGAGCTGATTCTGGCCGAGGTCAAGGCGCTGCTGTTCGGCGTCATGGCCGGGTTGGTCGGGTGTTACCGCGGACTGACCGTCAAGGGCGGGCCCAAGGGCGTCGGCAACGCGGTCAACGAGACCGTCGTCTACGCGTTCATCTGTCTGTTCGTCATCAACGTCGTGATGACGGCCATCGGCGTGCGGTTGTCGGCGAAATGAGCGCCCGATGAGCTACGACCTCACCTACCGGGTGCGCAACTTCTTCAACCGGCTACAGGCCCCGGTCGACGGCTTCGGCGAACAGGCGCTGTTCTACGGCCAGACCATGCGCTACATCCCGAACGCGCTCACCCGGTACCGCAAGGAGACGATCCGGCTGATCGCCGAGATGACGCTGGGCGCCGGGGCGCTGGTGATGATCGGCGGCACCGTCGGCGTCGCGGCCTTCCTGACGCTGGCGTCCGGCGGCGTCATCGCCGTGCAGGGTTATTCGTCGCTGGGCAACATCGGCATCGAGGCGCTGACGGGGTTCCTGTCGGCGTTCCTGAACGTTCGCGTCGTCGCACCGGTGATCGCCGGCATCGCGTTGGCGGCCACCATCGGCGCGGGCGCCACCGCACAGTTGGGCGCCATGCGGGTGTCCGAGGAGATCGACGCCGTGGAATGCATGGCGGTGCACTCGGTCTCGTACCTGGTGTCCACCCGGCTGATAGCCGGCCTCATCGCGATCATCCCGCTGTATTCACTGTCGGTGCTGGCCGCGTTCTTCGCCGCCCGCTTCACGACCGTGTTCATCAACGGCCAGTCCGAGGGGTTGTACGACCACTATTTCAATACCTTCCTCATACCGTCGGACCTGCTGTGGTCGTTCCTGCAGGCCATCGTGATGTCGATCGCGGTGATGCTCGTACACACCTACTACGGCTACAACGCCAGCGGCGGCTCGGTGGGCGTGGGTATCGCGGTGGGCCAGGCGGTGCGGACGTCGCTGATCGTCGTCGTCGTCATTACCTTGTGCATCTCTCTTGCCGTTTACGGCGCGTCCGGTAATTTCAACCTCTCTGGTTAAGGAGACCTCGAAACAAGCATGGCAAGTTCAGGATCGCGACGGACCTCGGTCCGGCTGGCAGCGGCAGTGCTGGCCAGCCTGATCGTCGCTGCCGCCGTCCTGACTTACCTCTCGTACACGGCGGCGTTCACCCCGACCGAAACCGTCAAGGTTGACGCGAGTCGCGCCGGCCTGGTGATGGAAAAGGGCGCCAAAGTCAAGTACCGCGGCATCCAGGTCGGCAGCGTCGACGACATCAGTTACAGCGGCGACCAGGCGCAGCTGAAGCTGGCCATCTACAGCGACCAGCTGCATTTCATCCCGTCGAACGCGCCGGTCCGGATCGGCGGCAACACCATCTTCGGGTCCAAGTCGGTGGAATTCCTGGTGCCAAAGAACGCGCAGGGGTCGCTGCAGCCCGGCACGGTGAAGCAGACCTCGGACGTACAGCTGGAAGTCAACACCCTGTTCCAGTCGCTCATCGACCTGCTGCACAAGATCGATCCGGTCGAACTGAACGGGACGCTGAGCGCGCTGTCGGAGGGTTTGCGTGGTCACGGTGACGACACCGGGGCGCTGCTGACCGGGCTGAATACCCTTACCCAGCAAGTGAACCCGAAGTTGCCCGCCCTCAAGGAAGACTTCCGCAAGGCCGGGATCGTCACGAACGTCTACGGTGATTCCGCCCCGGACCTGAACACCGTGTTCCGAAACCTACCGACCATCAACAAGACCGTCGTAGACCAGCAGAACAACCTCAACACCACGCTGCTGGCGACCATCGGCCTGGCCAACAACGGGTACGACACCTTGGCCCCGGCGGAACAGAACTTCATCGACGCCATCAACCGGCTGCGTGCCCCGCTGAAGGTCGCCGCCGACTATTCGCCCGAATTCGGCTGCTTCTTCGCGGGCGTCGACCGCGGCATCAAGGAGTTCGCGCCGCTGCTGGGTGGCCGCAAGGCGGGCTTGTTCACGTCGTCGAGCTTCGTCCTCGGCGCGCCGTCGTACACCTACCCGGAGAGCCTGCCGATCGTCAACGCGTCCGGCGGGCCGAACTGTCGCGGGCTGCCCGACATCCCGACCAAGCAGACCGGCGGGTCGTTCTTCCGCTCGCCGTTCCTGGTCACCGACAACGCCAACATCCCCTACGAGCCGTTCACCGAGCTGCAGTTCGACGCGCCCTCTACGCTGCAGTTCCTGTTCCACGGCAGCTTCGCAGAACGGGACGACTTCTGATGGCGGAGGCGGGGGGCGGCATGCCTTCACACCGGTCGATGGTGATCAAGGTCAGCATCTTCGCGGTGGTGATGCTCCTGGTCAGTGCAGGCCTGGTGATCGTCTTCGGCGACTTCCGGTTCGGGCCGGAGGCCACCTATCACGCCACCTTCATCGACGCCTCGCGGTTGAAGGCCGGTCAAAAGGTCCGCATCGCCGGTGTGCCGGTGGGCGCGGTCAAGGAGATCAAGCTCAACCCGGACAACACCATCGACGTCAAGTTCGGCGTCGACAAGCACTACCAGCTGTACTCGTCGACGCGCGCCCTGATCCGGTATGAAAACCTGGTGGGCGACCGGTACATGGAGATCACCGCCGGTCCGGGGGAGCTGAAAAAGCTGGCACCGGGCGGCACGATCAACGCCCAACACACCCAGCCCGCACTGGATCTCGACGCGTTGCTGGGCGGGCTGAAGCCGGTGCTCAAGGGTCTGGACGCGGACAAGCTGAACACCATCACCGGCGCCGTCATCGAGTTGCTGCAGGGCCAGGGTGGGGCATTGTCGAACGTGCTCGCCGACACCAGCTCATTTTCGCGGGCGCTCAGTGACCGCGACCAGCTCATCGGCGACGCGATCACCAATCTCAACACGGTGTTGGGGACCATCGACGCCAAGAGCGCGCAGTTCTCGACGAGCGTCGACCAGTTGCAGCAGCTGATCAGCGGGCTGGCCAAGAATAAGGATGTGATCGCCGGCGCCATTCCGCCGTTGGCCTCGACGACGACGGATCTGACCCAGTTGCTGCGGAATTCGCGCCGGCCCCTGCAGGGCGTCATCGAAAACGCCCGGCCGCTGGCCACCGAACTGGACAACCGTAAGGCCGAAGTGGCCGACGACATCGAGCAACTCGGCGAGGACTATCTGCGCCTGGCGGCCCTGGGTGCCTATGGGTCCTTCTTCAACATCTACTTCTGCACCGTGACGATCAAGATCAACGGACCGGCCGGTGGCGACATCCTCATACCGTTCGGCGGCCAGGTGGATCCGAGCAAGGGGAGGTGCGCTTTTGCCAAATAGCCCCAAGCGTGAGCGCGACCCGCTACGCACCGGCATCTTCGGCCTGGTGTTGGTGGTGTGCGTGGTGTTGATCGCATTCGGCTACGCCGGCCTGCCGTTCTGGCCGCAGGGCAAGACCTATACCGCCTACTTCAGCGACGCCGCCGGCATCGTCCCCGGCAACAACGTGTACGTCTCTGGCTTCAAGGTCGGCAAAGTGTCGGAAGTGGCGCTGGCCGGAGACAGCGCCAGAATCAGCTTCACCGTCGACCGCCACGTGAACGTCGGTGACCAGTCGCTGGCCGCGATCCGGACCGACACGATCCTGGGCGAGCGCTCGATCTCGGTGAGCCCGGGCGGCAACGGCAAGGCGACCACGATTCCGCTGAGCCGAACCACGACGCCCTACACGCTGGCCTACGCGCTCGAGGACCTCGGCCAGAACGCGGACAAGCTGGACAAGCCGAAATTCGAGCAGGCACTCAACGTCCTGACCGCGACGCTGCACGACGCGAACCCGCAGCTGCGCGGCGCGCTGGACGGGGTGACGTCGTTGTCGCGCACCCTGAACCGCCGTGACGAGGCCCTGCAGGGCCTGCTGGCGCACGCTAAGTCGGTGACGTCGGTGCTGGCCGACCGGGCCAAGCAGGTCGACAAGTTGGTCAACGACGGCAACCAGTTGTTCGCCGCCCTCGACGAGCGGCGGGCGGCGATCGGGCAGCTGATCTCGGGGATCAGCGGGCTGTCGACCCAGCTCTCCGGGTTCGTCGCCGACAACCGCCGGGAGTTCGGTCCGTCGCTGGGCAAGCTCAACCAGGTGCTGGACACCCTCAACGAGCGCCGTGACTACATCACCGAAGCGCTCAAGCGGCTGCCCACCTACGCCACCGAACTGGGCGAGGTCGTCGGCTCCGGGCCGGGCTTCAACGTGAACGTCTACGGCGTGATCCCCGCGCCGCTGTTGGCGACGATGTTCGACTTCGTCTACCAGCCGGGCAAGCTGCCGTCCAGCCTCGCCGACTACCTGCGCGGGCTGATCCAAGAGCGCTGGATCATCAGGCCGAAGTCGCCATGATCAACCGGATAACCCGCAGCCGGCCGCTGCTCATCGGCATCGTGATCGCACTGGTCGCGGTGCTGGCGGGCGGCATCTACCTGCTGACGTCGAGCGGCAACAACCGCACCGTCGTCGGCTACTTCTCTTCCGCCGTAGGCCTTTATCCCGGAGATCAGGTGCGGGTACTCGGGGTCCCGGTCGGCGAGATCAAGTCGATCAAGCCGGAGCCCTCCCGCGTCGTGGTCACCATGGAGGTGTCCAACGACGTCAAGATCCCGCGGGGCGTCAAGGCGCTGATCATCTCGCCAAACCTGGTGTCGTCGCGGTTCATCCAGCTCACCCCGGCGTACACCGGCGGCCCGGTGCAGACCGACCCCATCTCCAACACCGGGGTCCCGGTGGAATGGGACGAGGTCAAGGCGGCGCTGACGCAGCTGTCGGTCCAATTGGGGCCGGTGACCACGTCGAACGGTAAGACGCCCGGCCCGCTGGGCGAGGCGATCAACCAGGCCGCGAACACGCTGGACGGCAAGGGCCAATCGTTCCACAACGCCCTGAGCGAGCTGGCCCAAGCCGCCGGCAGGCTTGGCGATTCGCGCAGTGACATCTTCAGCACGGTCAAAAACCTGCAAATCCTGGTCGACGCGCTGTCGTCGAGCAACGAGCAGATCGTGCAGTTCGCCGGCAACGTCGCGTCGGTGACGCAGGTGCTCGCGGACAGCTCGGCTCATCTTGACAACACGCTGGGCACGCTCAACCAGGCGCTCACGGACATCCGCGGGTTCCTGGGCCAGAACAACGCGACGCTGATCGATACGGTCAACAAGCTCAGCGACCTGACCACGACATTGAGCAACCAGAGCGACAACATCGAGCAGGTGCTGCACGTCGCGGGGCCCGGCATCGCGAACTTCTACAACATCTACGACCCCGCCCAGGGCACGCTGAACGGTCTAATCTCGATCCCCGAGTTCGCCAACCCGGTCCAGTTCATCTGCGGTGGCTCCTTCGAAACCGCCGCCGGCTCAAGGGCGCCCGAGTATTTCCGGCGCGCGGAGATCTGCCGCGAGCGGCTGGGACCGGTGCTGCGCCGACTCGCCGTGAACTACCCGCCGATCATGTTCCACCCGTTGAACACGATCACCGCGTACAAGGGCCAGATCATCTACGACACCCCGGCCACCCAGGCCAAGGCGCAGACGCCGATCCCGCAGCTCACCTGGGTGCCTGCGCCCGGCGTGCATCCCGTGCAGAACCCGGCGGACCTGCAGAACCTGCTCGTGCCTCCACCCCCCGGGGCGGCTCCGGCCCCCGGCGCCGCGCCGGGTCCCGCGCCGGGTCCCGTTCCGCTGCCCGCCCCCTCCGCGCCGGGCTATGGTCCCGCGCCCGGCCCGGTGGCCAACCCGGGCCCGGCCGCCGGTCTGCTTCCGGCGCCCGCGCCCGGCCCGCTGCCCGCCGAGCGGGGAGCCGGCGGATGAACCGATTCCTGTTGCGGGGCAGCGTCTTAGCCGCGGGCACCGTGGTGCTGGCGGGTTGTCAGTTCGGCGGGCTGAACTCCCTGCCGATGCCGGGCACCAAGGGGCATGGCATCGGTTCGTACCAGATCACCGTCGAGATGGCGGATGTGGCGACGCTGCCGCAGAACTCGCCGGTGATGGTCGACGACGTCACCGTCGGCAGCGTCGCCGGCATCACAGCCGAGCAGCGGACGGACGGAAGCTTCTATGCCGCAGTGAAGTTGGCGCTGGACAAGAGCGTGAACCTGCCGGCCAACGTCACCGCGAAGGTCTCCCAGACGTCGCTGCTGGGCTCGATGCACGTCGAACTGCTCCGCCCCGAGGGCAAGCCGGCGACCGGCAAGCTGGGTAACGGTTCGCGGATCGTGGAGAGCAGCAAGGGCCGGGCCCCGACCACCGAGGAAGTCTTCTCGGCCCTCGGTGTGGTGGTGAACAAGGGCAATGTCGGTGCGCTGGAAGACATCACCGACGAGACCTATCAGGCCGTCGCCGGCCGCGTCGGTCAGTTCCACGACCTGATTCCCAGGCTTGCGGAGCTGACGTCGGGACTCAACGGCCAGGTCAACGAGATCATCGGCGCGATCGAGGGGCTCAACCGGTTCTCCGACAGCCTCGCCCGCGACAAGGACAACCTGGGTCGGGCCCTGGACACGCTGCCCGAGGCGGTCAAGGTGCTCAACAAACAGCGCGACCACATCGTCGAGGCGTTCGGCGCGCTCAACAGGCTGGCCAAGGTCACGTCGCACGTGCTCGCCAAGACCAAGGTCGCTTCGCCGAGGACATGAAGGCGGCGTACTCGGTCATCAAGGCCCTCGCCGACAACCGGAAGAACTTCGTCACCTCGCTGAAGATCCTGCTGACGTTCCCGTTCCCCAACTTCGGTATCAAACAGGCGGTGCGCGGCGATTACCTCAACGTGTTCACCACGTTCGACCTGACCCTGCGGCGACTCGGCGAGACGTTCTTCACCACGTCGTATGCGCTCGACCCGAACATGATGCACATGTCCGAAATCCTGAACCCGCCTGATTTCTTGGTCGGCGAATTGGCGAACCTGTCCGGGCAGGCCGCCGATCCGTTCAAGATTCCGCCTGGCACGGCAGCACCGTAGGGGGTGGGACGATGATAGACAGACTCACCAAGATCCAGCTCGCGATCTTTGCGCTGGTCACGGTCGTCACGCTGACCATCATGATCATCTTCTACCTGCGCTTGCCCGCGACGTTGGGTCTCGGTACCTACGGCATCAGCGCCAACTTCGAAGCGGGCGGCGGCCTGTACAAGAACGCGAACGTCACCTACCGCGGTGTCGCCGTCGGCCGGGTGGAATCGGTGGGGCTGAACTCCAACGGCGTGACCGCCAGCATGCGACTCAACAGCGGCACCGAGATCCCGTCGAACGTGACCGCGACCGTGAAGAGCGTGTCGGCCATCGGCGAGCAGTACATCGACCTGGTGCCGCCCAAGGACAAGCCGGCGTCGTCGGTGAAGCTGCGCAACGGAGACCGGATCGAGCGGCAGAACACCCAGATCGGCAAGGAAGTCGCCGAACTGCTCAGCCGGGCCGAGGCGCTGGTCAACAGCCTTGGTGACACCAAGCTGCGGGAGCTGCTGCACGAGGCGTTCGTGGCAACCAACGGCACCGGTCCCGAGCTGGCCCGGCTCCTCGAATCCGCCCGTCTGCTGGTGGACGAGGCCAACGCCAACTACCCGAAGGTTTCCCAGCTGATCGACCAGGCGGACCCGTTCCTGCAGGCCCAGATCCGGGCCAAGGGCGACATCCGGTCGCTGGCCGACGGCCTCGCGCGCTTCACCTCCGAGCTGCGCCAGGCGGACCCGCAGTTGCGCGAGACGCTGGCCACCGCCCCGAGCGCGATCGACCAGGCCAACGCCGCGTTCTCGGGCATCCGGCCGTCCTTCCCGGCGCTGGCGGCCAACCTGGCCAACCTGGGCCGAGTGGGCGTGGTCTATCACAAGTCGATCGAGCAGCTGCTGGTGGTGTTGCCGGCGCTGTTCGCGGCGATCACCACCGCCGCGGGTGGCGCCCCGCAGGACGAGGGCGCCAAGCTGGACTTCAAGCTCGACCTCAACGACCCGCCCCCGTGCGCCGTCGGCTTCGTGCCCCCGCCGTTGATGCGGACGCCGGCCGACGAGACGGTGCGCGAGCTTCCGCGGGACATGTACTGCAAGGCCGCGCAGAACGACCCGACCACCGTCCGCGGCGCCCGCAACTATCCATGCCAGGAGTTCCCCGGCAAGCGGGCGCCGACGGTGCAGCTGTGCCGCGACCCGAAGGGCTACGTGCCGACGGGACGCAACCCCTGGCGCGGTCCGCCGGTCCCGTACAACACGCCGATGACCAACGGACTGAACGTGTTGCCGCCCAACAAGTTTCCGTATATCCCGCCGGGCGCGGACCCCGATCCGGGCGTCCCGATGGTCGGGCCGCCGCCACCCGGTGTGGTGCCCGGTCCGGGCCCGGCGCCGCACCAGCCGGCGTACGACCCGCCGCCGCCCAACGACAGCGGGCCGCCGCCGGGCAATCCCTCGTGGATGCCGCCGGGGATCCCGCCGGTGCCGCCGCAGATTCCGTACCCGAAGTACCTCCCGCCGCCGGGACCGCCGGAGGGTATCGGTCCTCCGGGGCCCGCGCCGCAGGCCAGCGGCGGCCCCGCGTACACGACCTACGACCCGCGAACCGGTGCGTTCGCGGATCCCGCCGGGGGGACTGGTATTTTCGCCTCCGGTGCCAGCGGCGCGTCCAGCGCCGAGAACTGGTTGGACCTGATGCGTGACCCAAGGCCTCTCTAGTGGTGGATGTAGACACTTCCTCGGTAACGGAGTCGACGACGCAACGCGTACGTCGGCGCGCGTCCCGCGCGGCGGGCCCGGCGAAGGGTGAGTCCAGCGCCGACACCGTCGTCGGCGGCGCCAAGGCCGAGAACGCGGCCAAGCCGAAGGCGGCCAAGAAGCCGACGGCCGTGAAGCCTCCGCCGCGGCGGCAATCGCACTGGGTGCTGGTCGCAGCCGTCTCGCTGGCCGCCGTGCTGCTGGCGGTGGCCGCGCTATCGCTCGGCGTGGCCTGGTTGATCCATGACCAGAAGCACGCCGAGCGCGATCAGGCGCGCGAGCAGCGCTTCGTCGACACCGCCACGCAGATGGTGGTCAATATGTTCAGCTACAAACAGGACAACATCGACGACAGCGTGAACCGGTTCTACAACGCGACCAGCGGACCGCTGCGCGGGATGCTCAGCGCGAACAACAACGTCGAAAACCTCAAGGGGCTGTTCCGCTCCACCAACGCGACGTCAGAAGCCGTCATCAACGGCGCCGCCCTCGAGGCCATCGACGGGGTGACCGACAACGCGTCGGTCCTCGTGTCGGTCCGCGTCACGGTCGCCGACGCGGACGGAGTCAACAAGCCGTCGCAGCCCTACCGGTTGCGGGTCATCGTGCATGAGGACGAGGCTGGTCGGATGACCGGATACGACCTGAAGTATCCCGACGGGGGCAATTGATGCGGCGGTTGCCGCGATTGTTGATCGCGATCGCCGGCTCGTTGCTGGTAGCGGCCTTTATCGGATTGTCCGCGGCGGGCGGCTCGCTCTACTGGCACCGCGTGGAGGCGCGAGGCGCCGCCGACGCCCGGGCGGTGCTGCCGCAGCTGGCCGCCAGGGCGATCCCGCAGGTCTTCGCCTACGACTACCAGACCGTCGAGCGCAGCATCATCGCCGCCTACCCGTTGCTGACGCCCGACTATCGCCAGGAGTTCCAGAAGAGCGTCAACGCGCAGATCATTCCCGAGGCCAAGAAACGCGAAGTCGTCGTCCAGGCCAACGTGGTGGGCGTGGGAGTCATCTTCGCGAAACGCGAATCGGCGTCGGTGATGGTCTACATGAACCGCACCGTGACCGACAAATCACGCCAGCCGCTCTACGACGGCAGCCGACTGCGGGTGGACTTCAAGAAGGTCGACGGCAAATGGCTGATCGCCTTCATTACGCCGATCTGAGCGTACGGCTTCAGAAGCACATCGCAATGTCGTTGCAGCGCAGCGGATAACGCTCGACCGGACTGGGCGGGGGGCCCACCAGCGACAGCGAGAAGGGTTGCTTGCGCATCTCCGACTGCGCTCCACATACGGCGCCGTGCAGGATGGTCCGCGTGCCGCTGAGCGTCTCGTTGTCGAACGCATATGTTTCGGTGGTCGGCCCGGTACCGCCGTTCGGGCACGAAATACCGTCTGGCACCTCCACCTTGAAGGTCCACAGCCCGCCCGTCAACCGCGCCCGGCCGCTGAAGTTGCCCAGCTTCTCCGCGCGGGTGATCTGCTCGTCCGTCGCGCTCACCACGTTCAGCGCACAGAAATTGGCCATGATGGTCGGGTTGTCGTAGTCCTTGTAGTAGCGGCTGCCGTTCACTTGATCGCACAGCGCCGTGACCGTCCACGTCACCCCGGAGACGCCGGGTTGGTTGAATGAGTACTTGCCGTCCGCCGGGGGCGCGACCGCATGCGCCGGAGAACCGGATTCCAGCGCAACGCCAATCGCAACGGCCGAGGCGACGCCGGCTCCAGCGACCAGCACACGACGCACTTTCACGTCGGCTCCTCCTTCACGTCCTTTGTTTCGCGCTGTATCTGAGTATCACAGCGATCGGGTGGCAACACCATGGGTTCGCTCGGCCTGCTTGGCCGCGGGGGGCCTCAAATTGCAGGGCTGGCGGGGTATTCCCGGAAAATTTGGGGCCGCTCGCGGTCTGGCGGGCGGCCGGTAGGGGCCGGCGCGAGTGTGCGCAATATTCCGGTCAGCGCGGCGTGCCGCCGTACCTCTGCGCACGCTCGCTGCCAACCTATTCGGCTCGGCGCGGCCCGGACTCGGCGAGAGCGTCGAGGAATGACCGCGCCCAGCGGTCCACGTCGTGGGCGAGCACCTGCCGTCGCAGCGACCGCATCCGGCGTCGGCCCTCCTCGACGGGCTGGTTGAGTGCGGCCTCGATGGCGTCCTTGACCCCTTCGAGGTCGTGCGGATTGACCAGGTAGGCCTGCCGGAGTTCGGCTGCGGCGCCGGTGAATTCGCTGAGGACCAGCGCGCCACCCAGGTCGCTGCGACACGCGACGTACTCCTTGGCCACCAGATTCATGCCGTCCCGCAGCGGGGTGACCAGCATGACATCGCTGGCGACGAAGAACGCGATGAGTTCGTCGCGGGGGACGGGCCGGTGCAGGTAGTGCACCACCGGGTGACCGACCTCGCCGAATTCGCCGTTGACGTGGCCGACCTGGCGTTCGATGTCGTCGCGCAGGATCCGGTAGCTCTCCACGCGTTCGCGGCTGGGCGTGGCCAGCTGGATCAGCACGGTGTCGTCGCGCTTCGCCCGGCCCTCCGCGAGCAGTTCAGAGAACGCCTTCAGCCGGACGTTGATGCCCTTGGTGTAGTCGAGCCGATCGACGCCGAGCAGGATCTTGCGCGGGTTGCCAAGCTCGGTGCGGATTTCGCGGGCCCTCCGCCGGATGTTGCGGTCGCGGGCCGCCTGGTCGAGTTCGCGGGAGTCGATCGAGATGGGAAACGCCCCGACCTGCACGGTGCGCGACTCCAGCTGCACCTCGCCGAACCGCGACCGCACACCGACGGCACCTCGGGATGTGTTGGCGCCCACCAGTTGTCGGGCCAGGAACAGAAAATTCTGGGCACCCCCGGCCAGGTGGAATCCGACCAGGTCGGCGCCGAGCAGGCCCTCGATGATCTCGGTGCGCCACGGCAACTGCATGAACAGTTCGATCGGTGGAAACGGGATGTGCAGGAAGAACCCGATGGTCAGGTCGGGCCGCAGCGCGCGCAGCATCTTGGGCACCAGTTGCAGCTGGTAGTCCTGCACCCACACCGTCCCGCCCTGGGCGGCGGCGCGGGACGCCGCCTCGGCGAACCGGCGGTTGACTTCGACGTAGCGCTCCCACCATTCGCGGTGGTATAGCGGCGCGACGATGACGTCGTGGTACAGCGGCCACAGGGTGGCGTTCGAGAACCCCTCGTAGTAGTCGGCGACGTCCTCGGCGCTCAGCCGCACCGGCTGCAGCCGCAGCTCATCCTGGACGATCGGCTCCTCGTCCCCGTCCACCACGCCCGGCCAGCCGACCCACGCCCCGCGCCGTCGGCGCAGTAGCGGCTCCAGCGCGGTGACCAGCCCGCCGGGGCTGCGTTTCCAGGCGGTGGTGCCGTCGGGCAGCCGCTCCAGATCAACCGGCAGGCGGTTGGCGACGACCACAAAATCGGAATCTCCGGGGCGCTCCTGGTTCGGCGTCGCCGGGTCGCGATCCCCCTGGCGAGCCACTTACGTCTCTAGTTTCGCCGGCCCAATACCAAGCATGGACAAGAAGACTCGACACTCATCGGCATCGTTGGCATACGCGGCGACGACCCGCCTCGCCTGGCTCGCGGTGCTGTCGGCCAGCGGCTCCACATCGCCGATATCGGCAGGGTCAGATTTGGTAGGCATAACACAACTTTAGGGGACGCTCGTATTGCGTGACAGCCGTCCCACTTTTCGGGTGCTTCCGGCGACCGAGCGCCGACTGTCCC
This sequence comes from Mycobacterium sp. NGS68, assembly GCF_059812195.1. Classification (NCBI taxonomy): domain Bacteria; kingdom Bacillati; phylum Actinomycetota; class Actinomycetes; order Mycobacteriales; family Mycobacteriaceae; genus Mycobacterium; species Mycobacterium sp. NGS68. Next base: position 22,051 of record NZ_JCALCE010000015.1, read on the forward strand.
GGGCCCATGACCGCCCGGCGCAGGAGGCGGAATTTGCAATTACCTGACGTCATCCGTGGCGGAAATTGGCTCAGAGCGCAGCAACGCGATTGCATATCGGCGGACGCCTATCGAGAAGACGCGGGCGAGCGCGGCGCCCGGTGCGTGCGCGCCGGGCGGCCCGGTGAACGGCCGCTGTACCGAGGGCCTCATGGCGTCGAAAAGCGTGGTCAGGGACAGCAATTGACGGTAACGTAAGAGGGCCTTGCCGGTGACGGCAGCACCGACTTTCGGGGCCAACGTCGAAGGACGCGACGCCCAGTTGGATACAGCCCAACGGTCGATCCCGTCGCACGGCCAGTCCGTTGCATGTCTTTTTCGGATTTGCGGCACATATTGACTGGCAAACGGATCACAGTTCTGCAAAAAGGCATTATCCTATGCCACAACGCCCCGCCCGGCGGGGCGGGCCTGACGCCGTCTGACTCCCGGGGATAAGTAATGACGCTTACACCAGCCGATGTCCACAATGTCGCGTTCTCCCGGTCTCGGATCGGCAAGCGCGGCTACAGCGAGCAGGAAGTCGACCTCTTCATCGACCTGGTCGAGCAAGAGCTGACCCGGCACATCGAGGAGGACGCCGAGCTGCGCAACCGCAACGCCGAGCTGCGCAACCGGGACGGCGGGCTGCACAAGCGTGAGATGGCCGTCGCGGAGCGGGAAACCGAGCTTGCCCAGCAGCAGATTGCGCTGCGCCAGTACGAAAGTCGGGTCCGTCAGCAGGAAGGCCACCTGCGCCAGCTCGAGGCCGAATATGCCCAGCGGGAGGCCGCGCTCGCGCAGAAGGAAAACGAGCTGCGTCACCGGGAAGCCCAAATTGCCCAGCAGGGCTCACAGCTCGCGCAGCAGGAGTCCGAACTCGTCCAGTGGGAGAACGAGCTTCGTCAGCAGGAAGCCGAACTCGCCGAGCAGCAAGCCGAAGTCGAGCTCCGCCAGGAGCAACAGGAGCCGGTCGCGGCGTGCGTCGGCGCGGAGACCAGCGCCCACCAGGTGCTGCGGCCCTACCGCCCCGCGGCGGCGCAATTCCGGGGAACGGTGGCCCAGGCCGCCGCGGTCAACGGGGTCGGCCACCGCGAGGAGGTGCACACCGTCGCCGCGATGCACGGCCGTCACGACATGGAGCGGATGGCCGTTCGGGCCGTGACCGACGTGCTCGGCAACACGATCACCGAGACGGTGCACGAGCGGCTGCGTCGAAGCGCCCCCTCGACTAATGGCGATTCTGGGCCGTCGTCCGAGATCGACCAGCTCAAGGAAAAGAACGCGGAACTCAACCGCTCGAACGAGCTGCTCAAGGCCGCCGCGGCCCTGCTCGCCGCCGCACTCGAAAAGGACTGACGTCCCGCCGAGCGGGTTCCTGCGGGGTGGCCGTAATGTGTGGAGAATGACATTCTCCGACCAGGCCAGCACCGCGGCGGCCAGCGACGACGCTGACGGGCCGGTGGCCTACGAAACTCTCGACGAGGGGCGCATCGCCCGGATCTGGCTGAACCGGCCCGCCGAGCACAACGCGCAGAATCGCACGCTGCTGGTGCAGCTCGACGAGGCGTTCAGCCGCGCCGAGGCCGACGACACCGTGCGCGTGGTGATCCTCGCGGCGCGCGGCCGGAATTTTTCCGCCGGCCACGACCTCGGCTCGGATGCGGCGCTGCTGGAGCGCAAGCCCGGCCCGACGCAGCACCCCACCTTCCGTTCGCACGGCGCCACTCTCGAGCCGATCGTCGAGAAGCTGTATCACCAGGAGTGGCACTTCTTTTTCCAAAACACCTGCCGCTGGCGCGATCTGCGCAAGATCACCATCGCCCAGGTCCAGGGCAACGCGATCTCGGCGGGACTCATGCTGATCTGGGCGTGCGATTTGATCGTGGCCGCCGACAACGCGAAGTTCAGCGACGTCGTCGCCGTTCGGCTGGGCATGCCGGGCGTCGAATATTATGCCCACCCTTGGGAATTCGGCCCACGCAAAGCTAAAGAGCTGCTGCTGACCGGTGATTCGCTGGATGCGGACGAGGCGTACCGACTTGGCATGGTGTCCAAGGTTTTTCCGGTCGACGAGCTGGAGGACAAGACCCTGGAGTTCGCGCGTCGAATCGCCGAGCGGCCGACGATGGCGGCACTGCTGATCAAGGACTCGGTCAACGCCGCTTCGGACGCAATGGGATTCACCGAGGCGCTGCGTCACGCGTTCCACGTCCACGAGCTGGGGCACGCCCACTGGGCCGCCCACAACGAGAACCGGTTCCCCGTCGGGCTGCCGCCGGATGTCGAGGACTGGCGCACGGCCAAGCCGACCAAGGTCGCCCGCCGCGACACGCCTTAGCGGCGATCGCGAGGGCGGCGGAGCCGGGCGAAGCGGGTCATCGCCATCAGGTTTGTGTCTGCTCGCGGTACTCACTGCGGCAGGCCGCCGGCCGCATGGTTCTATGACTAGAACCTGTTTCAGTTCCAGAGGGGCGCCCATGCAGCTTTCATTCGAAGACCGCACGTACCTGGTCACCGGCGGCGGCAGCGGAATCGGCAAGGGGGTGGCGGCCGGGCTGGCCGCGGCCGGGGCCTCGGTCATGATCATCGGCCGCAACCCGGACCGGCTGGCCGACGCGGTCAAGGACATCGAAGCGCTCGCGCCCACAGGCTCGATCCGCTTCGAGCCCGCCGACGTCACCAACGAGGACGAGGTCAGCCGTGCGGTGGACGCCGCCACGGCGTGGCACGGGCGCCTGCACGGTGTGGTGCACAGCGCGGGCGGCTCCCTGACCATCGGGCCGATCACGCAGATGGACTCAGACGCGTGGCGGCGCACGGTCGACCTCAATGTCAACGGCACCATGTACGTGCTCAAGCACGCCGCACGCGAGATGGTGCGCGGCGGTGGCGGCTCGTTCGTCGGGATCTCGTCGATCGCCGCCAGCAACACCCACCGCTGGTTCGGACCCTACGGCGTCACCAAGTCAGCGATCGACCACATGATGATGCTGGCCGCCGACGAACTCGGGGCGTCGTGGGTGCGGGTCAACAGCATCCGCCCCGGCCTGACCCGCACCGAACTGCTCGCGCCGGTGACCGAGTCTCCCGAGCTGAGCGCCGACTACGCGGCGTGCACGCCGCTGCCGCGGGTGGGCGAGGTCGAGGACGTCGCCAACCTGGCCATGTTCCTGCTCAGCGATGCCGCCAGCTTCATCACCGGCCAGTGCATCAACGTCGACGGCGGCCACATCCTGCGCCGCGGCCCGGACTTTTCCGCGATGCTGGAACCCGCGTTCGGCGCCGACGCGCTGCGCGGCGTGGTGGCGCAAGCATGAACCGGCTGGCCGGCCAGCGGATCCTGGTGACCGGCGCCGCATCGGGCATCGGCCAGGCCACCGCGCTGCGGCTGCTGAGCGAGGGCGCGTCGGTGGTGGCCGCGGATGTGTCGGCCGACGGCCTGAACCAGACGCGGGCTGAGGCGGAAGAAGCCGCCACCGGTGAGCGGCTGCGCGTGGTGACGATGGATGTGGCCGACGAGAAGTCGGTGGTCGACGGCGTGCGCTCGGCCGTCGAAACGCTGGGTGGCCTGGATTCGCTGGTCAACGCGGCCGGGATCCTGCGCGCCGCGCACACCCACGAAACCGGCATCGAGCTGTGGAATCGGATCATCGCGGTCAACCTCACCGGGACGTTTCTGGTGGTCCGCGAAGCGCTACCGACGCTGCTCGGCAATCAGCGCAGCACGGTCGTCAACTTCAGCTCCACGTCGGCCTCCTTCGCGCACCCGTACATGGCCGCGTACGCCGCGAGCAAGGGCGGGGTCCAGGCCTTCACGCACTCGCTGGCGCTCGAGTACGCCCGCGACGGGTTGCGCGCGGTGTGTGTCGCGCCGGGCAGCATCAAGTCCGGCATCACCGACGCCACCGGCGGATACATTCCGCAGGACGCCAACTGGCAGCTGTTCGGCCGGCTGATGCCGATCCTGCCCACCACGGAGACCTCCAGCGGTGCCGGCATGGCCGCCCCGTCGGCCGTCGCCGGGGTCATCGCGATGCTGGTGTCCGCCGACGGCGCCTTCATCACCGGCACCGAGATCCGCATCGACGGCGGAACCCACGCCTAGTTAGTTGACGCAGGGCACGCCGCCGGCGGCGATCGGCTTGCCGCGGTCGGGTGTGGGGTAAGTGGTGGTGGCGCCGTAGCCGTAGGACCCGTAGGTGCTCGACTTGGTCGACGATGTCGTCGTCGTGGTGGTGGTGGCTTCGTCGGGGGCGGGCAACGAATAGTTGGTGTCCACGACCACCCGGATGTGTCCGGGCGACAGGGTGGGGTCGGGCTGCTTGGGGGCGTCGATGCCCAGCAGCGTGGCGACGTTGCGCGCGTCGGTGTCCGCGCCGGCGCCGTAGGTGATCGTCGTGGCCGTCGGCTCACCCGTGCTGCGGTCGCGTACCTGGCCCATCGTGTAGCCCTGTTTCTTGAGCGCGCGGGACACGTCGCTGGCGAGGCCGGTGAGGCTGCCGGAGTTGATCACGTCGACGACGGTGGACGGGTCGGGCTTGGTGGTCGTCGTGGCGGCGGCGGTGGTCGGCGGCGCGGCGCCGATTGCGGCGGCGATCTCGGCCTTGATCGCGGCCGGATCGATGATGTTGACGTCGGCGCCGTCGATGTTGTCGTAGCGCACGACGGGCAGCGTCCGGAATTCCACGTTGCCGCTGGCCAGATCGCCCACCCGGCGGAACAGGCTCTGGTCCCATCCGGACGACAGCACGACATCCTTTCGGGCCACGGCCATCAGGCTGTTGAGCTTGTCCAGGTTGGTGAACGTTCCCGAATCCTGCAGTTCGCGCATCACCGACGACAGGAACGCCTGCTGCCGGTGGGTGCGGTCCAGGTCGCCGTTGTCCAGGCCGTGCCGCTGCCGGACGAACGCCAGCGCCTGCGAGGCGTTCAACCTCTGTCGGCCGGCCGGGAAGTTGGCGCCGGAGTACGACGAATCATTGACGGCGTGGTTCAGGCACACCTCGACGCCGCCCAGGGTCTGGGCCAGATCGTAGAAACCGGCCAGGTTGACCTCGGCGAAATAGTCGATCGGGACGCCGGTCAGGCTCCGCACCGCGCGCAGGGTCGCGGCCCGGCCGGCCTCGCGGCCCTTGGTCTCGAGTTCCTTCTGGCTGCTCGTACCCTGGTTCGCGATCTTCTGCGCGACATACTGCTTGGTGAGGCCGTAGGCCTCCTTGATCTTGATGTGGTTGTAGCCCGGGACACCGTTGAACGGCACCCAGTCGTCACGGGGGATCGAGAAGGCGACGACTTTGCCGTCGGCGCCGACGTGCACCAGGATCAGCGTGTTCGTGTTGTAGCCGCCGTCGTCGGAGTCGCCCGCGTGCAGCTGGCGCAGGATGGACGACGGCAGGTCGTTGCCGTCCTGGTCTTTGCGCGAGTCCAGCCCGATGAGCAGGATGTTCATCTGGTTGCCGCTGGACCGCGGGTCATCCGGGCTGAGGGCCTGCGAGACGGTGATGCCGCCCAGCGCGCCGTGGGCCACCCAATAGCCGGCCCCGGTGAGCACCACGGCCACGACCGACACCAGCGTCATCACGCCGCGCATCACCCCGCGCCGGATGCGCGAGGGCTGTCGGACGGCACGGTGACGGTGCCGTTGGGCGGGCCGCGTCATCATAAACCTCGGTTAATTACGCGCGAGCAGACGCAAAAGACCCCGTTTTCGCGCCGGATCGGGACCTTTTGTGTCTGCTCGCGGCGCGCACGACCCGCGACCGCAGCTGCGGTTTGCGGTGATGGCGCTTGTTGCATGACTTCAAGTATGCGGTAGCTTGCTCCGCCGCCCACCCCCCAAAAAATCGCCGGCCGGCCAATGCGGGTGGGACCTTCGGGCGAAACGAGATGGCGCCTAAGGCCTCGTTTTCGCCTCTACCAGCACCTTTTCGCCGAGCTGTGCGGCCCCGGCGGCTCGAGGACTGGGCGAGCACGAATTGGTCACAATTCGGCCTTGGCCGCCTTTGGTGGACGGCCGGGGGGTTATCCACAGGAATTCCGGTAACGGTCTTTAGACCCTGGGCACGGTATATGTCCGTGCAACAGTATTAGTGGTACATAAATCGGGGGTGGTGGGCTGTGCCGGCTGAGGACACGTTGGGTTCGCTACCGATGCAGCAGCTGCTGGCGCAAATGGACTGCTCTGCTCAGGGCCTGACGAGCGGCGAGGCGGATGCCCGGCTGCAACGCTGCGGCGCCAACGAGATCGCCGAGCAACACCGCAACCCCGTGTTGACGTTCCTGGGCTATTTCTGGGCGCCGATCCCGTGGATGATCGAGGCGGCGCTGGCGTTGTCCATCGCCGCGCGGCACTGGACGGACAGCATCATCATCGGAGTGCTGCTGCTGATGAACGGCCTGGTGGCGTTCATCGAGGAGCGTCAGGCCGCGAGCGCGATCGCCGCGCTGAAACAGCGGCTGGTGTCTTCGGCGCGAGCGCTGCGCGACGGCTCCTGGGTGACCGTGGCCGCGCGCGAACTGGTGCCCGGCGACGTGGTGCGGATCCGCCTGGGTGACGTGGTCCCGGCCGACCTGCGGGTGCTGGAGGACGTGACGCTGCAGGTCGACCAGTCCGCGATGACCGGTGAGTCGCTGGCAGTGCCCCGCGGCCAGGGTGACGTGCTGTATTCGGGTTCGGTGCTGGTGCGTGGCGAGGCCAACGCGATCGTGTACGCGACGGGAGCGTCGTCTTACTTCGGCCGGACCGCGGCACTGGTGGGAACCGCCGGCACGGTGAGCCATTTCCAGCGTGCGGTCCTGCGAATAGGCAACTACCTGATCGTGCTTGCGGTGGCGTTGGTGACGCTGACCGTGCTGGTGTCCCTGCTGCGCGGCAACCCCGTGTTGGAGACGCTGGAGCTTGCCCTGGTGGTCACGATCGCCTCGGTGCCGGTCGCGTTGCCGGCGGTGCTGTCGGTCACGATGGCCGTGGGTGCCCGCAAGTTGGCGCGGCAGCAGGCGGTCGTCAGCCATCTGCCCGCCGTCGAGGAACTCGGCGGCATGGATCTGCTGTGCTCGGACAAGACCGGAACCCTCACCCAGAACCGGCTCGGGCTGGCCGCGCAGTGGACGGCCTCCGGTGTCGCCGACCGCGATTTGCTCGCCACCGCAGCGCTGGCCTCGCGTTCGGAGAATCACGACCCCATCGACGACGCGGTGCTGGCCGCCGCGGGTGAACTGCCCCGGGTGACCGTCGATGAGTTCACGCCGTTCGATCCGGTCAGCAAACGGGCCGAAGCCGTCGTGCGCCAGGACGACGGGCAGCGCTACCGCGTCTGCAAGGGCGCACCACAGGTCATCGCGGCGCTGTGCGGCCGGGACGTCGCCAGCACCCAGATCGCCGCCGTAGTCGCCGGCTTCGCCGGACGCGGTTATCGGTCCCTCGGCATCGCCCGGACCGACGGTGAGGGGGAGTGGCGGCTGACCGGGGTGCTGGCCTTGGCCGACCCGCCGCGCGACGATTCCGCGGCGACGATCAAGGCCGCCCGTGAACTCGGCGTCGAGGTCAAGATGATCACCGGCGACCAGGTCGCCATCGGACGAGAAATCGCCCACCGCGTCGGCATGGGCGAGGACATCGTCGACGCCGCGATACTGGACGCCGACGACGCCGATGCCGAGTTGGGCCGACGGGTGGAAGCGACCGACGGCTTCGCGCAGGTGTTTCCCGAACACAAGTACCGCATCGTCCGCCTCTTGCAGGCCCGCGGACACATCGTCGGGATGACCGGCGACGGCGTCAACGACGCCCCGGCACTCAAGCAAGCGGATGCCGGCATCGCCGTCGCCGGAGCCACCGACGCCGCCCGCGCCGCGGCAGACGTTGTCCTGCTCGCTCCTGGCCTGTCGGTGATTGTCGCCGCGATACGCCAGGCCCGCGAAATCTTCGCGCGGATGACGAACTACGCCACCTACCGCATCGCCGAAACCATCAGGGTCCTGCTGCTGATCACGCTGGCGATCGTCATCATGAACTTCTTTCCGGTCACCGCCGCGATGATCGTGCTGCTGGCGCTGCTCAACGACGGAGCGATCCTGGCGATCGCCTATGACCATGTCCGCGGCTCGTCCAAGCCGGCGGCCTGGGACATGCGCAGCGTGCTCACCCTGGCGACCGTGCTCGGCGTGATGGGTGTCGCGGAGACCTTCCTATTGTTCATGGTCGCCGACAAATCTTTCGGCTTGGACCACGACGTGATCCGCACGCTGATCTACCTCAAGCTCTCTGTTTCCGGACACCTGACAGTGTTCGTCACCCGCGCCCGGGGGCCGTTCTGGTCCTCGCCGAGGCCGTCCGGGATCTTGCTGGTGGCGGTCGTCGGTACGCAGGCCGTCGCGACGATGATCGCCGTCTGTGGCTTGCTGATGACGCCACTTAGTTGGCAGTGGGCTGCGGTGGTGTGGGGCTATGCGCTGTTCTGGTTCCTCGTCGAGGATCGGGTGAAGCTGGTCACGTACCGCTGGCTCGATCGCCACCCGAGTCGCCGGAAGCAGCTCGAGGGCGCATGACCGGTCGGTGATCGCCGTCGCGCCGGTCGGTTGGCGCACCCAAACCTCTTCCGAGCTAGGCCCTCTCGCGTTCCATGCCCGACTTGTAGTACCAGCGGATGTTCGTGCCGGTGACGCCTTCGAGAAGGAAGACACCGAGCGGTTCGACCTCGTAATAGAAGTGGACATAGCCCTGCGGATCCACCCCGGTGGCGCAGGCGTGGCCCGGAGCACCGCACCGCTGTTTGACGGGCAGTGCCAGGATGCCGATCGCGATCACGACGACGATCACGATCCAAAGTCGGACCTTGGTCAAGGGCGCACCTCGTCTCGCGGCGGATGGATGGCCGGTGGCAGCGTATCCGACCCGCCGCGTTCGCCAGGGTGAATATCTGACGACGCGGGAGCAGTCGGGAGCAGTAGTGTCTGTCAGCTATGGCCACCGCAAACCCGGACGACCTTCCGTCCCAGACGCGCGTCGAGGTGCTGGGCAACATCGGGCCTAACTGGTTCGCCTCGGTGATGGGTACCGGGATCGTCGCCACCGCCGGCGCCAGCCTGCCGTTCCGCGTGTACGGCTTGCGCGGGTTCGCGGAAGTGGTCTGGGTGATCGCCGCGGTCCTGCTCGTGGTGCTGATCGTCGTGGTGGGTGGGCATTGGTTGCGCAACCCGCGGGTGGCGCGCACTCACGCCCGCAATCCGCAGATGGCGCACTTCTACGGCGCCGCACCGATGGCGCTGATGACGGTCGGTGCCGGAGCTGTGCTGGTCGGTCGTGACCTGATCGGTGACCGCATCGCCGTCGACCTGGACTGGGTGCTGTGGACGGCGGGCACGCTGGGCGGGCTGTTCACCGCCGTCAGCATCCCCTTCCTGATGTTCACCCAGTACGAGGTCGAACCCGACGCCGCCTTCGGCGGATGGCTGATGCCCGTCGTCCCGCCCATGGTGACCGCCGCCTCGGGCGCATTGCTGATCCCGCACGCGGCCCCGGGCGCCGGCCGCGAAACCCTGCTGTACGGCTGCTACGCGCTGTTCGGACTTTCCTTGCTCGCCTCGCTGAACATCATCGCGATGATCTGGAGTCGGCTGACGCACTACGGCACCTCGGGCACCGCGCGGGTGCCGACGCTGTGGATCGTGCTGGGCCCGCTCGGCCAATCCATCACGGCCGCCGGTTTGCTCGGGGCCAACGCCGCGCTGGCCGTGCACGCCGACGTGGCCGAGGACATGCAGGCATTCGCAATCCTCTATGGAGTCCCCGTGTTCGGCTTCGCAATCTTGTGGATCGCGCTGGCCACCGCACTCACCGTGCATACGCTGCGGCGCGGGATGCCGTTCGCCCTGACGTGGTGGAGCCTGACGTTCCCGGTGGGCACCTTCGTCACCGGAACCGCACAACTGGCCGCGCACACCCACCTGCCGGCGTTCAAGGTGGCCGCCGGCATCGCCTACGCCGGTCTGCTGGCCACCTGGCTGCTGGTGGCGGCGCGCACCGCCGGGGGCAGCCTGCGCGGCAACCTCATGAATCAGGCGCCGAGCGCCGCACCGATCAAGTCGCACAAGAACCCGAAGGTCCCGTCGGGCTCCTGAGCGCAGGCCTCCCACCTCCGGGGAACAAATGTTAGGTTGCTGCGGTAGCCCTTTCTCAGGAGGTCGCCCGCGATGGCGCAGTCCCTCGATGCGCTCGTCAGACAAGGTGAAGGCGATCAGGATGCCGTCGACCTGGGCGACGGGATCTTCATGTCGCGCAACATCGCCAACAGCTACCTGATCGTCACCGACGACGGCGATGTGTTGGTCAACACGGGCACCGGCTTCGAAGCCGACGCGATCAGGGCGCGGTTTGCCAGTGTGAGCAGGGGGCCGCTGCGGCTGATCACCTTCACCCAGGGGCACCCCGACCACGTCGGCGGGTGGAGCTTGTTCAATGCCTCCGGCGTCGAGACGATCGCCCAGGCCAGCCACGGCGACGTGCGCGAGTACTGGCGACGCCTGCATCCGTTCTATGCGCGGCGCATCACGACGCTGTGGGGCGCATTCATGGACGTCGACGCCAGGGCGATGACGCTACCGCCGGAACCGGTGCTCACCGACACGTTCCTGGACAGCCACGCATTCCAACTCGGCGGCCGGCGTTTTGAGCTGTACTCGACGCCCGGCGGTGAGACCACCGATGCGCTGGCCGTTTGGATGCCCGAACGCCGCACCGTCTTCGTCGGCAACCTGATGGGGCCGTTCTTCGGGCACGTGCCGAATCTGTATACCTTGCGGGGGGACAAGATTCGCAGCGCGATGGCCTTCGTCCACTCGGTGGACAGGGTGCTTGCGCTCAACCCGGAAACGCTGATCAACGGGCACGACGTGTTCAACGGCGCCGACGAAATAGCCCAAACCATGACCAAGGTGCGCGACGCGACCGTGTACCTGCGTGACCGGACCATCGACGGCATGAACGCCGGCGCGGACCTCTGGACGCTGATGCGTCAGGTCACCCTGCCGGCCGAACTGGCACTGCCCCAGGTGCACGGCAAGGTGCCGTGGATCGTGCGTGCCATCTGGGAGGAACACGTCGGGTGGTTTCGCTACGAGTCGACCACCGAGCTGTATGACACCCCGCCGTCGGCGGTGTGGCAGGACATCGTCGAATTGACCGGCGGCACAACCGCGCTCACTAGTCGTGCCCGCACCCACGTCGAGCAGGGCCGCGCGCTGCAAGCACTGCATCTCACGGACATCGTCTTGGCGAACTCGCCCGCCGACCCCGCCGCGTCGCAGGTGAAACGCCAAGCGCTGCAATCGCTTCTGCGCGAGTCCGGCCGGGAGAACTTCAGCGAGGTGCAGTGGCTGGAGCAGGCGATCAGCGGCACCGGAACCGCGGAAGCCTAGGGCGGCTCCGCCGGGCCCGGTGTAGCCGTCCTCGTCGCGGATCTCGTCGAAATGGTCGCTGAGCCTGCGCTCAGGGTGTGGTCGACGGGAGAATCGACGCCGTCAGCGCAGCCTCACCGGTAGCGCGGCGGCGCCTCGTCGAGCAGCAGCGTCTTGGTCTCCAGATACGGCAGCAGCCCTTCGCGGCCGCCCTCGCGGCCGATGCCCGACTGCTTGAATCCGCCGAAGCAGGTACCCAGGTCAATGCGCATGTTGTTGTGGCCCACGGTGCCTGACCGCAGCTGCCCGGCGACTTCGCGGGCGCGGGCGATGTCCGGGGTGAACACGGCGGCGTTGAGTCCGTAGATCGTGTCGTTGGCGATGTCGACCGCGTGGCTCTCGCTGTCGGCCGGTATCACGCTCAGCACCGGGCCGAAGATCTCCTCCTGGGCGATGACGTGCTTGTTGTCGACGTTGGCGAATACCGTCGGCTCGATGTAGTAGCCGCGCTTGAGGTGCTTCGGCCGGCCGCCGCCGGTGACCAGGGTGGCGCCCTCCTCGATGCCTTTGGCGATGTATCCCTCGACGCGGTCGCGCTGGCGCTCCATCGCGAGCGGGCCCAAATGAGTTGCGGCGTCGAATGGATCGCCCACTTGCATCGCAGAGAATGCGGCGGCCAGTGCTTCGGTGAATTCGTCGTGCCGATCGCGCTGCACCACGATCCGGGTCAGCGAGGCACACACCTGACCCGTCATCAGGCACTCCGCGCGGGCCAGCGTCGCCGCCGCCGCGCCCAGGTCGGCGTCGTCGAGGATCACCGCCGCCGACTTGCCGCCGAGTTCGAGGGTGCAGCGGGCGATGCGCTCCCCGCAGATCGCGCCGATCCGCCTGCCCGCGGCCGTGGATCCGGTGAATGCGATCTTGTCGACGCGCGGATCGCGAACCAGTTGCTCGGAGACTTCGCGGTCGGCCGTGACGACGTTGAGCACGCCGGCCGGCAGGCCGACCTCGTCCGCGATCTCCGCGAGAAGGTAGCCCGCGCCGGGCGCCTCCGGAGAAACCTTGACGATCAGCGTGCATCCGGCCAGCAGCGCGGGCGCGGCCTTGGAGACGATCAGGGTCAGCGGCGCGTTCCACGGGACGATGGCGCCCACCACACCGACGGCCTCCCGCACCAGCAGACCGAAGCCGCCGCGCGCCAATCCCGTCGCGGGCGGCTGGTACGGCTCTTCGAAGACGTAGTCGTCGGCCAGCTCCGCGTAGAACCTGAAGACCCCGGCGTCGCCCATGGCCGAGTACTTCGCCATCGAAAACAGCGTGCCGGACTCGCGCGGCCACATCTGGCCGTAGTCGGCCGTGCGGGCGTCGAGCCCGTCGGCGATCGAGCGCAGGTACTCGGCGCGCTCGGCGTGCGTCAGGCGCGGCCAGGGCCCACGGTCGAAGGCGTGCCGAGCGGCGGCGACGGCCGCGTCCATGTCGGCCGGGCGGGCCTCAGGCACCCGGAAGTACAGCTCCTCGGTATCCGAGTCGAAGACGTCGATCGTGGCATCCGAACTCGGTTTGACCCATTCGCCGTTGATGAAGAACCGGTCGGTCCGGCGCAGTGGCACCCGGTGATCAGTGGCTAACGTCATCGTTCGCCTCCCGCAGAAGCAGTGAATGCGCTGACTATATGCCTCGCTCGCAGCGAGTGCGATCCGCCTTTCGGTTTGGCGCCACCGGCGCCCACACCCCAGTCGCCGGGACTGCTCAGCGCCCTCAGTGCCCTCGACCTGCCGCTGACGCGGCCACGCAACGCCCCGCGCTGACCCGTCGACGAAGTGCGGTTAGCAAACCCGGCGACCGGGTACAAGCAGATGCGTCGTTATGGGTGTGGCCTGTGAGGATCGTTAGTAGACCCGAAGAGCTATTGCCTGCGCACAGTGAAGAAATAGAGTAGCGATACCAGCGACACGGAGGAGTGCAGTGGTGAAGCGTGGCATCGTCGTCGGAGTGACCGCCGCGGCCGTTGTGGTTGCGGGCGTCGCCGGCTGTTCGGATAAGAAGTCGGATAGCGGTGCGTCGAGTTCCCCGGCGGCGGCCGCGCCGGCCGGGCCGCAGTTGATCGTCGACGGCCAGAAGCAGGACATCAAGGGCGACGTCACCTGCACCGTCGACGGCGACAACACCAAGATCGGCGTCGGTGATGCGGCGAACGGCATCGGGGCGGTGGTCAGCAATGCCGATCCGCCGATCGTGCACGCCGTCGGACTGGGCAACGTGGGTGGCATCACCCTCGGTTTCTCGGATGCCGCGCCAGGTCAGAACGGTAACGCCGGGGCCGCAAAGAAGGACAAGTCCTACGCGATCAAGGGCACGGCGACGGGGGCCGATCTCAGCGACCCGGCGAACCCGAAGACGGTGACCAAACCATTCGAGCTGACCGTGACCTGCCCGTAGGCGGGCCGACCAAAGGGGACATAGCCATGTCAAACAAACGCGCTCTCGGCGCTGCGGCGGTCGCGGTGGGCCTCAGCTTCGCCGCGACGTTCAACGCCGGATTCGCCAATTCCGACCCGACGCAGCCGCAGCCTCCACAGCCGTCGGCGCCCAACCATCCGGCTCCCAGCCAGGGCCCGCCGCCCACGCATGCGCCACCGACGCATGCGCCGCCCACCACCCAGGCGCCGGCGCCGTCCAGCGCGCCCGCGTCGACCCCGGCGCCGTCGAAGGCGCCGCCGTCGACCACGGCCGCACCCACGCCGACGTCGAATCCGGCTTCCAGTCCTTCCCAGTCGGCGTCGCCGACGCCGACGAGCAGCCCGGCCGCGAAATCGAGCCCGGCATCGTCGCCGCCGTCGACCACGCCCGCGGCCAGCAGCGGTGCGCCGTCCAGCGCGACCAGCACGCCGGCGGGCTCGCCGTCGAGCCGTCCGTCGCCGGGCGTTCAGGCGACCGTGGTGCTCAACCCGCCGAGCGTCCAGCCTCCGCACCCGCCCTGGTTGGGCCCGCGCGGAACCGTCACCGCCAGCGCGACCGTGGGCGGCCCGGGCGGGAATGTCACCTTCAGCGTCGAGGGCAGGGGAGCGCCGCCTCCGCCGCCGCCACGTGGCTGGGGCTGGAACGACGGTCCTCCGCCCGGTCACCCGCCGCCAGGCTGGATAGGTCCCCCGCCGCGGGGTGGATGGAACGCGCCGCAGCCGCCTCCCGGTGGTTGGAACCGCCCGTGGCAGGGTCCGGAGCGCCCGGTGCTCGTCGCGCAGACGAACTTCGTCCCCTTCACCTACAACACGTTCACCGTGGTTCCGGTCTTCAACTGGATGTACGGCGGCTGGGGTTACTGGTTCTTCGGGGTGTGGGTCCCGCTCTACTGAGGATCGACGCTGAGGGGTTTGGGTAGGCCTACCGGGGCTGGTTCGGCACGCCAGGAAAGTGCTGTGTCGTGGGCCCAGAGGTCACCCAACCCCCCAGCTTCGTGACCAGGTGCGGCGCGAAAACTGCGCCGTAGAGCAAGTTTCCGATCACCACGATGGCGACGACGGACAGCAGCGACGACTGCAGACGGCTGCTCGATCGCTTGTCGGCCCACATCTCGATCACGTTGCGGCCCTGCGCATCCGTGCGTCCGAGCAGGTAGGTGAAGACCATCATCTGCACGCCCATCGCCAGGGCGTCATACAGCGGGTACTGATGCGGTGTGCCCTCGAATATCGCCAGCCCGGGGATCACGTAGCCGTAGTGGAAAACGCCGAGCCGGGCGCCCAGGACCGCGTTGAAGAGCAGCGCCCAGCAGAAGCCGACGACGAGCCCGACGATCAGCAGCGTGATCGGCCGACGCCAGCCGAACCTCGCGACCAGCCATCGTCCCAGCGCGGCGCCGATCACGGCGGGCAGCACGAAGTACGCGATGTAGCCGATGGGTACCGACGACGGCAGCCCACCCCACGTCATGTTCAGCGGCCACCACGACGGCATGCGGGGCAGCGCCGGCGGGAACTGCGCGTACATCGCCCAGTCGTAGGGCGCCTCGATCCACGAGAACGAGATCGCCGAGATGCACAGCAGTAGCAGCGGGTGCAGGCGGCGCCGCCGGTAGCTCAGGTAGATACCGATCAAGGCGAACGCGATGCCCGTGACGTAGGCGAACCCCATGGACGCCTTGAGTAGCGGCGTCATCGGCGGGCCTCGGGATCGAAGCGCAGGACCAGGGCGAATACCAGGACGATCAGTCCGAACAGCGTCCCCAACATGATTGCAGCACCCACGTCGCAACTCCCTCAGGTTAAGATAGTGCATACTATCCTAAAAGGAGTGGACTTGGTGACCCAGACGCGACGGCCACGTGGCGAGCCGCGTCGGCTTCTGCTCGATGCCGCCCGACGCCTGTTCGCCCGCCAGGACTATCGCAGCACCACGACGCGGGAGATCGCGCAGTCCGCCGGCGTCACCGAACACCTGCTCTTCCGCAACTTCGGTTCCAAGGCGGCGCTGTTCCGCGAGGCCCTCGTCCTGCCGTTCACCGGCTTCGTCGACGAATTCGGCAGGACGTGGCAGTCGGTGGTTCCGGAGGAGATCACCGAGGAGGAACTGGCCCGGCACTTCGTCGGACAGCTCTACGACGTGTTCGTGGAACACCAGGGTCTGCTGCTCACGCTGCTGGCATCCGAGGCGCTGAGCGAGGAGGAGCTGGCCGATGCCGGCATCGCCGAGGTCAGGCGCGCGCTCGCCGTGCTGGGCCGGATCAGCGCCGAGGGCATGCAGATGCGTGGAATGCATTCGGGCCAGCCGGATCTGCCGGCGCATTCCACGGTCGCGATGATCGCCGGCATGGCCGCCCTGCGCTCGACCTTCTTCGGGCCGACGCAGCCTTCGAGGGACGTGATCGTCGACGAACTCGTCCAGGCAACCCTGCACGGCTTTCTGCACCGCAACGAGAGGGACTCCATATGACAGAGCTCAGCGCCGTCGAATTGTATTACGACCCATTCGATTTCGAGATCGACGACAATCCCTACCCGGTGTGGAAGCGGATGCGCGAAGAAGCGCCGCTGTACTACAACGAGAAGTACAACTTCTACGCGCTGAGCCGATACGAGGACGTGGCGCGCGAGCTGCCGAACTGGGAGACCTACCGATCCGGTCGCGGGACCACGGCCGACATCCTGTTCAGCAAAATCGAAGTGCCGCCGGGCATTCTGCTGTTCGAGGACCCGCCGCTGCATGATCTGCATCGCCGCCTGCTGTCCCGCGTCTTCACCCCGCGGCGCATGCTGGCCGTGGAGTCGCTGGTGCGCGGATTCTGTGTGCGCGAACTGGATCCGTTGATCGGCGCCGGCGGCTTCGACTTCATCGCGGACCTGGGGGCGATGATGCCGATGCGCACCATCGGTTATCTGCTGGGCATTCCCGAACAGGATCAGGCGAGCATCCGCGACCGCAACGGGTCCATCATCGAGATGAACAAGCGGCGCCAGTCCGGTGCGGCCAACCCGGATCCGTTCCAGGACATGATGCTCATGTTCGCCGACTTCATCGACTGGCGCGCCGACCACCCGTCCGACGACCTGATGACCGAACTGCTGCGGGCCGAGATCGAGGAAGCCGACGGCACGCGACGGGCGTTGTCCCGCACCGAGGTGCTGGCCTACACCACGATGATTGCGGGAGCCGGGAACGAGACGACCGCCCGGCTGATCGGCTTCATGGGACAACTGCTGTCGGATCACCCCGACCAACGACGTGAACTCGCCGCGGACCCGTCGCTGATCCCCGGCGCGGTCGAGGAGACGCTACGCTACGAACCCCCGTCTCCCGTGCAGGCCCGCTACGTCGCCCGCGACGACGAGCACTACGGTCGCGTTGTGCCGGAAGGCTCGTTCATGTTGCTGCTCAACGGTTCCGCGAACCGTGACGAACGTCGATTCCCCGACCCGGACCGCTACGACATCCGCCGCCAGGGCGGCCACCTCAGCTTCGGGGTGGGCCTGCACTTCTGCCTCGGCTCGGCGCTGGCACGGATGGAGGCGCGGGTGGCCTTCGAAGAGGTGCTCAAGCGCTGGCGGGACTGGGAAGTCGACTACGCCAACGCGGAGCGGGCGCACACCTCGAGCGTGCGTGGCTGGGCCAGGTTGCCGGTGTCCACGGGGTAGTCGTGGCGCGCTTCAAGTTGCGTGCGTACGCCAACTCTCCCAGACTCAGAGATTGAGCTTCCCGGCAGAACGGACACCTCATGGCACACCCGGTCTCTCGCCTGGTGCTGGCCGCCGCGGCAGTGGCCGCCGTCATCACGACGGGTGGGACGTCCGACGGGGTGCCGCTGGGCTGCGGGGTTACCTGGCAGCAGACGGGACGTATCTGGATTTTCGTGCCCGATTGTTCGCATCAGCCGCCGTCGCCTCAGCCGCCACCGCCGAGCGGTGCCCCCGCTCCCTAGGCGGGCCAGTTAGAGGTTTTCGATTGCCACCGGCTCGATACCCTCGTCGGCCGGCAGGGTGAAACCCAAAACTTGTGCATAGAAGGATAATTCGGCGTCGAGTGCCCTGCGGATGTTCTCCGCGCGCCTAAAGCCGTGCTGCTCGCCGTCGAACAGCAGGTAGGCCACCGGGACCCTGCGGTCGCGCAGCGCGGCGACGATCGTCTCGCTCTGCGCCGGCGGCACGACGGCGTCCTCGCTGCCCTGCAGCACGATCAGCGGGCGGTTGAGCTGGTCGACATGGTGAATCGGCGAGCGTTCGACATAGCGCTCACGCTCGGCGGGGTAGGGGCCGACGAGCCCGTCGAGGTAGCGGCTTTCGAACTTGTGCGTGTCGCGCGCCAGCGCTTCCAGATCCGCGACGCCGAAGTGGTCGGCGCCCGCCGCGAACGGGGTGTCGTCGCGCGCCAGCGCGGCCAGCGTGGTGAAGCCGCCCGCCGAACCGCCGCGGATGGTGAGCCGCCGGTCGTCGACGCGGCCCGTGTAGGCAAGGTGGCGGGCGGCGGCGAGGCAATCGGCGACGTCCGCGATTCCCCACTGTCCGGCGAGCTCGCCACGGAAGGCGCGCCCGTAGCCCGTCGACCCGCGGTAGTTGACATCGACGTAGCCGAACCCGCGGCTGGTCCAGTACTGCACGGCCGTCGAGAACACCGGCGCCGCCGCGGCCGTCGGACCACCGTGGATCGCCACGATCAGCGGCGGCAGCTCACCGTCGGGCCCGTCGAGGTCCGGATGCGCGGGCGGGTAGAACAGCGCGTGCGCGGTGCGATCGCCTTCGGTGGGGAAGGTGACGTGCTCTGGTACGGAGATGAACCGGGGATCGACGCCGAGGTCGCGCGGTGGCCGCAGCGTCTCGACCACCCGGCCGTCCGCGGCGATGCGGTGCACGCCCGGTTCCCGCGTCGGCGATCCGGCGACCACCAGCACCGAGCCGTCGCCGCCGTCTCGCACCGAAGTCACCAGCGAGAACGGCGTATCCAGATCTGTGACGGTGCCGTCGGGACCGCGGCGGGCGAGCCCGTCGTACCCGCGGCGTGCCCGCGCGAACACCACCGACCCGTCGGTGAGCATCGCGTACCGCGCCGAGCCGAGTCCCCAAGGTGGGAAACCGATTTCGGAGTCGATGCGGACGACGGGCGTGATGTCGCCACCCGGCGCGTAGCGGTACAGGTTCCACCAGTCGGTGCGGTCGGACAGGAACCACAGCGCGCCGTCGGCGTCCCAGCGGGACTCCAGCACCGACTCCTCCGGCCCGCCCGCGATCACCGTTTCCGCGCCACTGCCGAGATCGCGGACGACGAGCTCGGTGGCGTCCCAGGGCATCGACGGGTGGTTCCACCGCAGCCACGCCAATCTGGTTCCGTCCGGCGACACGCGCGGGGCCGCGACGAAGTCGGACCCGGTGACCAGCACCTCCGGCTCGGAGGGGGCGTGGGCGTCGAGGCGCACTATCTCGTTGTCGACCTCGGTGGCCGTCGGCCCGCGGTGACGTTCGCGCACGCAGACGATAGTGCCGCCGCCGGGTGCGAGGTCGCCGTCGGCGAAGCGGTCGGCCCGCGGCGCGGCGGGCTCCGGGGTGAGCGCCGTTGGTGCGGCGCCGTGCGCGAGCCGGTAGAGCCGCTGGTCGGCCCAGTTGGCGAACCAGACGACGCCGTCGCGGGCCCACCACGCGCCGCCGCCGTACTCGTGCACGGCCGTGCGCGCGTTGTAGCCGTCGGGCAGCAGGTCGGTGCCGGTGCCGTCGGGGCCGCGGCGCACGAGTTGGGTGCGGCCGCCCTCGGCGGGCCGGCCCTCCGACCACAGAACGTCGGCGCCGTCGATGGCAAGTTCGCCGAGCCGCACCGCGTCGGCCACCACCGACGCGGACGTGAACGGTGTGGGCCAGGATCCGTAGGGCGCGGTGTTCACCTGTGCGACGTTAGCGGGGCGCCCCGTTTTAACGATATGGCCAACATTTCCGGCATCGCGTTCCATGATGTCTGGTAGGCGATAGCAACAGGAGACGACGATGTCATCAGTGCTCGTAGCGCCGGAATTGCTGGACGCGGCCGCGGCGGACGTTGCGCAGATCGGTTCGGCGGTGCGGGCCGGCAATCTGGCGGCAGCCATCCCGACGACGCAACTCGCGGCCGCGGCCGCCGACGAAGTGTCGACTGCCATCGCGGCGCTGTTCGGCACGCATGCGGACGAGTACCAGGCGGTTGCGGCGCAGGCGGCGGCGTCCTACGAGCAGTTCATCCACAACCTGAGCGCGGCTGCGACATCGTATGCGGGCGCTGAGGCGGCCATCGCCGCGTCGCTGCAGGACGCGGTGCGAGAAGCGGTCGCCGGCGGGTTCCAGACGGCGGTCTACGGACCGGTACACACGCTCGGCCAGGCCTGGATCGCCAGCCCGGCCGGCCAGGCGCTCGACCCGATCCTCAACGCGCCCACCAACCTGCTGTTGGGTCGCGACCTGATCGGCAACGGCGCCCCCGGAACGGCGGGAAGCCCCAACGGCAAGCCGGGCGGTCTGCTGTTCGGCGACGGCGGCACGGGCTATACCGCGACCAGCGGCGTCGGACCGGTCAACGGCGGCAACGGCGGCAACGCCGGGTTCATCGGCACCGGCGGCACCGGTGGCAACGGCGACCTCGGCGGGGCGGGCGGCCGCGGCGGCACCGGTGGCGGGCTGATGGGCAACGGCGGCCTCGGTGGCGGCGGGTCCTTCGGCGCCAACGGCGGCGCCGGCGGGCAGGCCCTGCTGTTCGGCAACGGCGGCCCCGGCGGTACCGCGGGCACTGGCGGTGTGGACGGGGCGCTGGGCCGCGGCGGGTGGTTCGTCGGCACCGGAAGCACGCCGAGCCTCCCCGGCGGACAGACGATAACTATCGACTTCGTGCGGCACGGCGAGACGGACAGCAACGTGGCGAACCTGATCGACACCGCGGTGCCCGGGCCGCACCTCAACGCGACGGGCTGGGCCCAGGCAAACGCCATCTCCGGCGTACTCCAGTCGCGGGGTCTCATCTCTGCCGTCTTCGATTCGCAGGTGTTCAGGACGCAGGACACCGCATTGCCGCTGCTCAACGCCCTGGGCATCATTCCGAACAGCGCACAGCAATTGCCCGGTCTCAACGAGATCAATGCCGGCATCCTCGAAGGTCAACCGCAGATTCCGCTGGGTCTGCTCTATCTGGTGGGTCCGCTGGCGTGGACAGCCGGATTCCCGATTCTGCCGATGCTGGTCCCGGGCTCGACCACTGTCAACGGGGTGGTTTTCAACCACGGCTTCACCGACGCGATGAACACGATGTATTCCGCGGCCGTCACGAGCCCGGTCGTGGGCGGCAGGGTCGTCGCCTACTCCAGCGCGCTTAGCATCGAGACCGGGACGCTGATGAACGTCAACAACCCGAATCCTCTTCTCATGCTCACGCATTCGCTGCCCAACACCGGCGTCATCGAGGTGACGGGCAACCCGCACGACGGCTGGACGCTGGTCAGCTGGGACGGGGTGCCGGTCCCGCAGGCGTCACTGGGCACCAAGTTGTTCGTCGACCTGCGCAACCTGATCACCGCGCCGCAGTATGCGACCTGGGACATCGGGCAGTCGCTGTTCACCGGAGATCCGGCGACGATCGTGAACGCGCTGCACGACGGCATCAACGACGTCGCCTCGACGACGATCGGGTTCCCCGGGGCGGTCATCCAGAGCGTGGTCAGTTCGCTGTAGCCGACCTGAGTTCGAAGCTGGAAACCGCTCTGCGACAGGCCATCGGAGACTACCTGCCGGATCCGCCAGTGATGCTGCGTGCGATCTGCTGGGTGATCTTGACCCCCGAGTCGGCCGGCCTGTAGCTGCACGCCGATACGTCGATGGCCACGTTGTTGGCCACGGCCAGCGCCCGCTGACACGACCATCCGTTCGCATTCAGTTGAGTCTTGGTTGCGCTGAGTGTTCCGCCAGTGTTTGCAACCGGGCCCACGTCGACCTGCCCGAAGATTCCGCCCAGGTTGCTGGTGAAGCGTCGATTCGAGCAGGCGGGCCAGCGTTTGGCGGAGGCGGTGAAGAATCCGGCCGCCTGATCCGCGGAGGGGAACAACACGAGAACTTGACGCACCATGAAATTGTCGGTCGCGATCTGGCCGGCATCTTCCAGCATCTGTCCGTGCACAGCAGTCCACCCACTGCCGAAATAGGCCGTCTGTTCCGCGGTGTCGCTGATCGCCCGGCAGTCCGTGTCGGCCACGGCGTTCCGGGCGTCGATCAGCGCGGACAACGTCCTGGTGACCTTCAAACCGGTGGTATCCATCGCGGCGCTGATCTGTTCGGGGCTGAGCAGGAGGCCGTCGAGGGCGGGCGCCGCGACCGGTGGTGGCGGCGGCGGAGGTGTGGTGGTAGGGGCCGATGTGGTCGCTCTGGGGCTTGGATTACCGCCGCACCCGGCGATCAGGGCGCAGGCGGCGACGGCGCCCGCCCACCTTGTCCTTTTCACGTCATCCCCCCAACTTTCGCTAGGCCCCCCGGCGATCGCTTTGCTGGCAGGTTAGCGCGGTGCCGGGCATCAGGTGGGCATCACGCCGTTCTGGCATCCACCGGGCCAGCAGGAAGAGGGAATCGTTATCGGTTCGGCTGATGCGCGCCGTGGCGAACCAGCGGCCGGGTCCTCGGTGGACCAAGCCGACGGGGCGCCGGGCCGGGCGCGGATGTTGACCGCGGCGATGTACTGCTGGCCCGAGAACTTGTCCCACTTGACGAGGTAGTAGCCCTGATACGTGCCGGACCCGATCTCCACAATCGTCGCGTCGTACCAATCGACGTTGTACGCCTGGACCTTGTCGCCGACCTGCCACTGCTTTGCATCCGCCGTGCCTGGCGCCCCGAACAACATGAGCAGGGCCAGCGCCAGGCCCAGTGTCCACCTGCGCATCACCGTCATCTCCTTTGCCGGTCGGCCCCCCTTATGGCGACAGATGGTAGCCACATACGTGGCTCGCCATCATCGTTTTTGTCGCTATTGGCCGCGGTGATGAGGGTCCCGTCACACCGTCGGGGCGGCAGAATCGCCTAGGTACTGCCCACCGAACGCGTGGACATTGCAGTAGTGCACTACCGATTTCGTTTCACCCGACGCGAGCGACGATTTCTCTGGCACTCATCGAGCGTGGCGATTCGACGAACATCTGGGGACGGCATGACCGAGCGGGCAGTGGCCGATATTGGCGAAACATCGGCGACGCACGGGTTGACCCCGCCGCTCGTGCATTCGCCCAAGCTCCTGCAGGGCATCGGATTCGTGTTGTTTCAGCGCAGGACGATCCGGAAGTGGATGAGCCGGCACGGACGCGTCTTCGAAGTCGATGCCCCATTCTTCGGCCGGTCGGTCGTCGTGTCCGATCCCGCTCTGGTGAAGTCGGTGTGCACCGCGGGCGCCGAGCAACTGGTCAACGTGCAGCCGAACCTCGGAAATTGGTTCGGACCCGGGTCGGTGTTCGGGCTTGACGGCAGCCGTCATCGCGATCGGCGCCGGTTGCTCGCGCCGGCCCTGCACGGCCAGTGCCTCAAGGGCTACGAGGCGATCGTCGTGGACGAGACCCTGCGCGAGAGCGCCAATTGGCCTGAGGGCAAGGAATTTCGGACGCTCGAACCGATGGCCAGGATCACCGTGAATGTGATGCTGCGCATCCTCTTCGGGACCGATCAGGCAGGACCCGACGAACGTGCGGAACTGCGAAAAGTCATCCCGACCTTCATGAAAATTGGCCAACTGATGACTTTTGTCCCGCCGCCACCGCGCTGGGCCGGACGCCGCGGCCCATGGGCCAAGCTGGACGCGTCCCGTGCGGCGCTCGACAGGATCCTGCTCACGCTGATCGACAGGGCCGAAAGCGATCCGGGTCTGCCTCAGCGAACCGACGTCTTGGCGCTATTGCTGCGCAATAGTCACACCGACGGAGCGCAGATGTCGCGGCGAGACATCTGCGACGAGCTGTTGTCCCTGATCGGGGCCGGCTACGAAACCACGGCGACGGCGCTGAGTTGGACGTTTGAGCGGTTGCGGCGTCACCCCGAAGTGCTGGCCGCACTTGTTCGTGAGGCGGACGACGGGGGCGACGAACTGCGCCGGGCAACCATTTTCGAGGTGCTGCGGTCACGCACCATCGTCGATTCGATCGGTCGCCGGGTCAGCGCGACATACTTCGACCTTGGCAGGTGGCGGTTGGCGCATGGCCGCACGGTGATCGTGCGTGTGGTCGATCTGCACGAGAACGCGAAAATCTTCCCGCATCCGGAACGATTCGATCCGTGCCGCTTCCAAGGCGTCAGACCTCCGGCGTCAGCGTGGCTGCCGTTCGGGGGCGGAGCGCGGCGTTGCCCCGGCGCCGATTTCGGGATCGCCGAAATGGATATCGTGCTGCGGGTGGTGCTGCGGAACTTCCGGATCCAGACCGATGCGGCGCCCGACGAGAAGCCGCATTTCCGCGGGGTCGCCCATGCTCCGAAGCGCGGTGGCCGCGTGGTCGTGAACCGGCGAACGTAGCACCATAGTGTCGACCCAACTGATCCGGCCGGCGCCGCCGCAGAATCTCGAAATCAGTTGCAACGTAGCCGATGCCATGGTCGCGAACTTGGCGATTCACGTCGTCTTCTTCTTCGGGCGGCGCCTCGACGCGACGGCGCTCGCCCGCGCCTTTGCCCGCGCGCTGACGAACCTGCCGATCTTCGCGGGGCGAATGACACTCGTCCACGGCGCGATGCGAATCCGATGTGACGCAAAGGGAGTGCCCTTCACGTCGGTGTCGTCGGAACGCACGCTCCGCGAGGCGATTCGTTCGGTGTCCGACGACGCCGGCGTCTGGCTCGTCGATCCGGTGAACGGCGCCGTCGCCCGCTGGGGGTGGCGTCCGCTGTGCACGGTGCGTGTCACGCACCTCGCCGACGACGCCACGGCGATCGGTTGCTCGTGGCACCACAGCGTCGGCGACATGCAGACGTTCATGTTTTTGATGAACGCGTGGGCAAGCGCCGCTGCAGACAAGCCACTCGCCGAGCCATTGATCGTCGAAGACCGCGCCGCCCACCTCGACGGGCATCTTCCCGCCGACGGCGCCCGCGAGGCCGGCGTGCGGTGCCTCGGGCTGGCGGAACTCGCGCGCAGCGCGCTGTACCTCGCGAAGGACGCGCGAAAGCAGCGGACCCTGAGCCTCTACTTCGGCGACGACGAAATCGCGCGAATGCGCGCCGCCTACGGACACCGGATGCGCTTGTCCGCCAACGACGTTGTCTGCGCACAGGTCTCCGAGGCGCTCATGACGGCGGATCCAGCTGTCGACCGCCGCACCCTCGCGATCGCCGTGAACACGCGCAAGCGTTGTGGCCTCGATCCGAGGCTTGCCGGCAACATCCTCACGACGCTGAACGTCGACCTGCGGCGCGGCGAGGATGCCGCCACCATCGCCGAGCGCATCCGCTCACGCGTGGACCACTTCGCCGACCAATACTGCGACATGCGCCTCAACCAACGGTTCTTCGACGGCGTCGGCGCGTGGCGGGGTGCCCGTTGTGTGTCCACCGCATTCAACCCGGACCGCTGGAATCCGCTTGTCTCCAACCAGAGCGGCTTCGGCGTTTACCGCATCCAATTCGAAGGCGCCACCGCCTCCTACTTCACGCCGGTGCTGAAAATGCCCGTTGCGGGGGTCGGCGCGCTGGTGGAAGGGGCGGGCGGACGCGGGTTGCTGTTCCAGATAGCGTTGCCGCCCAGGGAATTCGCGACAGTGTCTGGCCCGGCGACGCTCGCGGACCTGCACCGCTTTCGGCACGCCGGCGACGACATACCGCGCGTGCACGCTGAGTTGCACGGCTAACTGGTGCGTAGCACCTCGACCGTCTCGAGCCGCCGCGCGTGCAGCGCCGGATAGATCGCGGCGGCCGCGACGATGAACATCACGGCCGTCACACCCATTCGCAGCGCCGACGGCGGCACACCCCATTCGATCTTGATGCCGTAGTAGACCGGTGAGCCCAGCGACCACAGGTACGTGAGGCCGATGCCGCCGAGCACGGCGAGGCCGGAGACCAGCACGCCGAGCAGCGCGGCGTTAGCGAGGATTACGGCCTGCTCTTGTCCCGAGGTCACTCCGATCGCTCGCAATACCGCCCGCTCACGCTTGCGTTGCACGAGCGCCAGCACGAACACATTCAGCACGCTGATGCCCGCGGCCGTCATCACCACATACCCCGCGAGCGTGATCGGCTCCAGGAACCGGGTGATGCCGGCAGTGGCCACCGAGCGCCACCGATCGTCGTCGTACACCCACAAGCCCAGGTTGCCGAAATCGCCGCGGTGGGCGGCCGCTTCGGCGGAGGAGGAATAGCCAACCGCGACCTGATCGCGTACGGCGGCCCAGGCGGAACGCGCCAATCTGTCGGAGACCAGGACGATGTCGCCCAACGCGGCGTCGTTGACCATTCGTGGATGAAAGATGCCGGCGATCCGATACCGCTTCGGCCCGTCGACGGTGGGCAGCTCGACGGTGCCGCCCGCGGCCACGCGGAGCCGACTGGCGGCGATCTCGCTCAGGCCAATCTCCCCTTGCTGCAAGCGGTTCCAGAATCCGTCGGCGCCGCCGGCCGGCTCGTAGAGCGCCTGGCTGTACCAGTCGCCCGGAGTGACGCCCGCGACCAAGCGCGACGACGGCCCCGACGAGATCGTCGATCGCCAGTGCGACGACACGCTGCGCCCGTCGGCCGCGCCGCTTATCAATTCGAACGCCGGGTCGGAGATCTGGCCGTCGCGCTGATCCAGCACCGATTGCGCGGCGATCAATAACGCGGCGGGCAGTCGCTCGGCCTTCTGCGCGGCAATCTGCCTGGTGCCGAGCAGTTGCATGCTGTGTGAGCCGATGGCCAAGGTGGTGCTCTCGGCGAGCAGTGCGGCGGAGAAGGCGAACAGTAGCGCGTAGCGCCGCATATCGGCCCCGAGCAGGCGCCCGACGGCGGGACGGGCGACCGTCAGCAGTTCGATCGCCCGTCCCGCGCCGCGGGGGGCGAGCCAGACCGTCACCAACACCACGCCGCACAACCCAACCGTCATGGCGTTGATGCCCGCGCTGAGCGGCAGTGACCCGCGCCCGAATATCTTCGACACGACGCTGGCAATCGCCAGCAGGCCCGTCCCGACGACCAGCGGCCAGATCGGAATCGTCCTGGCGCGCTGCACGCCGCCGGCGCTTGCCATCGACGCCAACGGCCCGTCGCGGACCAACCTGGCGGCGGGTCCGATCATCGCGATGATCCCGCAGATGATTCCCGCGGCAGCGCCAATCCCGAACAGGTCCGGCGTGAAGTGCGCGGCGATCGCGCCCCCTGACCCGGCGAGCATAGCCTGTCCGAAGCGGTTCACCAGATAGGTCCCGAGCAGGAAACCGCTTGGCACTCCGAGTAATCCGCCGAGCAGACCGACCACTGCACCCTCGGCGAGCATCCCGGCGAACAACCCGCGCGGTTTGGCGCCGATCGCGCCGATGGTTCCCATCACCGCCCGCCGGTCCTCCACGGCCAGCAGGATGGTGTTCAGCGAGATGAGGACCCCGACGATGATGCCGGCCAGCGCGATCAGGTTGAGACTCTGTGCGCTGTTCGCGAACACGGCCGGCAGGTGTGGGCGCGGCGGACCGGCCGTTGCGACACCGGCGATTGCGCGGTCGAGATCGGTTGCGATCAGCGGCTTTTCGGCGCCGTGCCGCGGGAGGACGAATGCGGCCGTGGCGTAGCCGGGCGCGCCGAGCAGGCTCGCGGCGACGTCTGCCGACGGGGCCAGCAGCACGTAGCCGTCGTTGATGCCCTTGACGCGGTCGAACTCCGGAAACGTCCAACCCAGGTGCGCGGAACCGGGAGGCAAGCCGGGCAGGCGCAGCTCGTCGCCGAGCTTGAGGCCATGACGTGCGGCGATGATCGCCGGAACCTGCAGCGGCACACCGGGTCCGGCCGCCGGCTTGACGTCGCGGGCGCGCTTCTCGCAGTCGAACGGGCCGACCAGCAGCTCGATCTGGCACGACCCACCCAGCAGGAAGAACCCGCGACTGCGGCCACCCGGCATGTCCACTGGCGTCAACGCGGCGACGACGGGGATCACCGCCTCCGCGTCCGTCACCTCCGCACGCAGGCGGTTGACCGTCCCTATCGGCAACCGGCCGCTCACGTTCGGGGTAACCTCCACGACCCCTGTGGCGGCCGCGTGGGTGAGCGATGGCCCGAAAGCGTCGAACGGGCGGGAGAGCTCGGATTTCATGATCAGCGTACCGAGCACCACGGTCACTCCGAGGGCAACGCCGATGGCGCTGAGCAGCGTTCGGTGCCAGTCTGCGATCAACGCCGCCACGTGGATGCGACGGAAGGTCGTCCACCCGGCGCGGAGCCGTTGCATCACGGTTCCCCGGCGGCCAGGGTGTCGGGGACCGCGCATGCACGCCCGTCGACCAGATGCAGCTCGCGCGTGCCGTAGCGTGCCGCCGTCAGGTCGTGTGTCACCAGCACCACCGCCGTGCCGTCCTCGTCCGACAACGAGCGCAGCAACTCCAGGACCTCGGTCGACGAGTGGCGGTCCAGGTTTCCGGTCGGCTCGTCGGCGAGGACGAGCGACGGCTTGGCCACCAGTGCGCGCGCCACCGCCACTCGTTGCATCTGCCCGCCCGACAGCTCGGCCGGGCGATGCCCTGCCCGATCGCCGAGCCCGACCCGCTGCAGCAGCTCCTCGGCGCGGGCGTCGGCCGTCCGGGCCGACACACCGTCGAGCACCAGCGGCAACGACACGTTCTGGACCGCGGTCAGCATTGGCACCAGGTTGAAGAACTGGAACACGAACCCGAGGTTGCGCCGACGGAACGTGGCCCGCGCGCCGGTGCCCTTCGCCCAGATGTCCTCGCCGGCAACGGCGACGGTGCCGGCGTCCGGTGCGTCCAGCCCGCCGGCGACATGCAGAAGCGTCGATTTGCCGGCGCCCGACGGCCCCGTCACGACCACGAATTCGCCTGCATCCAAAGAGAAGTCGAAGTCGACGAGCACGTGTACCTGCTCGTCGCCTCGGCGGTACGTCTTGCTGACGTCCGTGAGTTGCAGTACCGGCGTCACGAATCAGGCCTCCCCGCTCGGTGGTGTGGGCCGATCGTTACTCGCGCGGGCCGCGACGGATTCAGTAGAGGGTTACTGCAATTGCGGCGACTCGGCACCCGATCACTGCAGCGGCAGCTTCAGTACCCGGTTGTTGAGGTCGGTGACATAGACGTTGCCGGAGGCGTCTACCGCCACGGCTGTGGGGTTCTTGAGGCCGGTGAACGGCAGCGCTTCCGGAGCGGTCGACCCGGCCGCCAATCTGAGCACCCGGTGGTTCGCGAACTCGTTGACGTAGACGTTCCCCGCGCCGTCCACCGCCACATTCATTGGCGAGCTGAGGCCGGTGCACGGCAGCACCGTCTGGGTGGATGAGCCTGCCGCCAGCTTCAACACTCGGTTGTTGCCGCTGTCGACCAAGTAGACGGAGCCGGCGTTGTCCACCGCCACACCCGAGGGCTTGCTGAGGCCGGTGAAGGGCAGCACAGTCTGGGCGGATGAGCCCGCCGTCAGCTTCAGCACTCGGCTGTTGCCGTTGTCGACCAAATAGACGGCGCCGGCGCCGTCCACGGCCACACCGCTGGGGCTGTTGAGGCCGGTGAAGGGCAGCGCAGTCGGAGTAGCAGAGCCCGCAGCAAGCCTCTGGGCTTTGTTGTTGCCGATTGCGGTGACGTAGACGGTGCCGGCGTTGTCCACGGCGACGCCCATGGGTTGGTCGAGGCCAGTAAAGGGAAGCGCGGTCGGAGTGGTCGAACCAGGCGCCAGTTTCAGCACCTGGTTCTTGCCCCCGGAGATGGTGACGTAGACATTGCCGGCGCCGTCCACCACGACACCGTTGGGAAAGTTGATCCCCGTGAACGGCAACTCCACCTGAGCCGCAAAGGACCGCGGCGTCGAGGTTGGGGACGCCGATGTTGGCGGGGGTGCTGCCGAAATTGTCGGCGGTGGCGATCCTGAGGACGCCTCAGCAGGCCTGCGTTCGTTGAGGGTAGAGACCAAGACGGCCGCGCCGATCACAAGGATGATGACGAGAACGACGACGCTCACAATGAGCGCGATTGCCGTGCGCCGACTGACCCCGTCCGCCCTTGTGGGGGCCGGCGGCGCGAACTGCGGTCCATAGTGGGGTGGCGTTTGCGGACGGATTTGCGTCGCCGCCGGATCCCACTGGCCGGGCGGGCCCTGCGGTCGCCGGTAGTCCGGCGTCGGGACAGGACTGGCGGCGCGTCGCGCCTGCTGGCGCTCGCTGAATTCATCGCTCACCCGAAGAACATGCATCGTGTCGCGTCGTGTCGATGCAGTATCGCGGTACTTCAATTCCCGAGCCGGAGCCCCCTGTCAGGATTGAACTGACGACCGCTCGCTTACAAGGCGAGTGCTCTACCACTGAGCTAAGGAGGCAAAAACCGGGTGCCAGCCTAGCCGGTGGTCACTCGTCGCTGTCGATGATGCGTTGCGAGCGCACCGGCCGCGACGGCGGGGACGACGGGCGGCGCGACATGCGGCGCCCGGGCAGCGGAATGCGCTCGGCGATGTTGCTCAATGGGTTGACCACCAGGGTGAGCGCGGTGACCGCGTCCTGCAGGGTGGCAATCGCGGGTTCGAGCGCTTCCATCCCGGGCGCCAACCGGGCCAGGGTGTCGGCGAGGTCGGTGAGCTGTTCCAGCGGGCCGTCCTTCGACGTGATCTGGTCGATCAGGCCGCCCTCGGCGAGCAACCGCTCGGCCACCCCGTCCTCGGCCAGCAACCGGTCGATCATCCCGTCCTCGGACAACAGCCGATCGGCGAGCCCGCCGGGCTGAAGCGCGCGCTGCAGGCTGCCGCCCTCGGCCGTCAGGCGGTCCAGTAGTCCGCCGGGTGCCGTCACCAGGTCGACCAGCCCACCCGGGCGCAGCAGGCGGTCCATCGGACCGTCGGCCGCGATCGCGCGGCCCAGCGGCATGTCCTCGTCCAGCAGCCTGGCCAGCCGGTTGGCGCGCGCCAGCGCGTCGTCGATCCCCAGCATGTTGGCCATCGCGTTGGAGCCGCCGGGCCCGCCGATGTCGCCCAGCGCCTGCTTGGCGATGGCGAGGCCCGCGCGGGCAAGATTCAAGCTCGCTTCGGTAGCGACGATCCCGATTCGCGCGGGAGCGGTCGCCAGCCCAACGATGCTTTTGCCGAGATTCATGCTGCGAGTGTATTCGGGGTCTGTTCTGAAAGGCTCCGCCCTGAGAAAACGCCGGTTGGCCGGAGTGGCCGCGAGGGCTCCCAGCGGGCCGCCTGGCAGAATGTATTCAGACCATTCGCACCGAGTTCCCAGGATTTTCACAATGATTGTCAAGCTAACATTCAACAAAATGCGAGAGAACTGATCCCATGACCGCCGGAACCCCAAGCGGAAATTCGCCGGAGGCGCGTGTCCTCGTCGTCGACGACGAGGCCAACATCGTCGAACTGCTCTCCGTCAGCCTCAAATTCCAGGGATTCGAGGTCATCACCGCCACCAACGGGGCCCAGGCGCTCGACCGGGCCCGGGAAGCCCGGCCCGACGCCGTGATTCTCGACGTGATGATGCCCGGCATGGACGGCTTCGGGGTGCTGCGCCGGCTACGGGCCGACGGTATCGAGGCCCCGGCGCTGTTCCTGACGGCCCGCGACTCCCTGCAGGACAAGATCGCCGGCCTGACGCTCGGCGGTGACGACTACGTCACCAAGCCGTTCAGCCTCGAAGAGGTCGTCGCGAGGCTGCGAGTCATCCTGCGGCGCGCCGGCAAGGGCGGTGCGGAACCGAAGAATGCGCGCCTGTCGTTCGCCGACATCGAACTCGACGAGGAGACGCATGAGGTGTGGAAGGCCGGAGAACCGGTCTCGCTGTCACCCACCGAATTCACGCTGTTGCGCTACTTTGTCATCAACGCGGGCACCGTGTTGAGCAAGCCCAAAATCCTTGACCACGTGTGGCGTTACGACTTCGGAGGAGACGTCAATGTCGTGGAGTCCTACGTCTCATACCTGCGCCGCAAGATCGACACCGGCGAGCGGCGGTTGCTGCACACCCTGCGGGGGGTCGGTTATGTGCTGCGCGAGCCGCGCTGAGCGCCGGGGCTCGCACGCGGGATAGGCGGAAATGGTTAGACAGCGTCGACGTGGACTGCCGCTGCGGGTGGGCCTGGTGGCGGGCACCTTGCTCCTGGTGGCCTGCGGCCTGGCGGCATCGGGGATCGCGGTCACCTCGATACTGCGGCACAGCCTGATCAGCAGGATCGACTCGACCCTGCTCGAGGCGTCCAGAAGTTGGGCGCAGGCCCCCCGGCGCCAGTCGGCGCCGCCCTACGAAGGCCCGGATCCCGGCCGTCCGCCGTCGAAGTTCTATGTGCGGGGCGTCGGAGTCGACGGCACCGCGTTCACCGCCATCAACGACCGCAACGGCGAGCCGGCTCTGCCGCCCAACAACGACGTCGGCCCCACCCCGACGACGCTGCCGTCGATCAACGGCTCGGACATCCAATGGCGCGCGGTGTCGGTTCGCGGGCCGCACGGCCTCACCACCGTGGCCATCGATCTCTCCGACGTCCAGCACACGGTGCGGTCGCTGGTCTGGCTGCAGTTCGGGATCGGGGTGGCCGTGCTGGTCGTGGTCGGCCTGGCCGGCTACGCGGTGGTGCACCGCAGCCTGCGGCCGCTGGCCGAGGTCGAACAGACCGCCGCCGCGATCGCCGCCGGCCAGCTGGATCGCCGGGTTCCCGAGCGTGACCCGCGCACCGAGGTGGGCCGGCTTTCGTTGGCGCTCAACGGGATGCTCGCCCAGATTCAGGAGGCGCTGGCGTCCTCGGAGTCCTCCGCCGAGACGGCCCGAGGATCCGAGGAGCGGATGCGGCGGTTCATCACCGACGCCAGCCACGAGTTGCGCACGCCGTTGACCACCATCCGCGGGTTCGCGGAGCTCTATCGGCAGGGCGCCGCGCGCGATGTGGCCATGCTGCTGTCGCGGATCGAAAGCGAGGCCAGCCGGATGGGCATGCTGGTCGACGACCTGCTGCTGCTGGCCCGGTTGGATGTGCAGCGGCCGCTCGAACACAATCGGGTCGATCTGCTGGCGCTGGCCAGCGACGCTGTGCACGACGCGCGTGCGATCGACCCCAAGCGCAAGGTCGCGATGGAGGTCCTCGACGGTCCGGGCACCCCGGAGGTGCTCGGCGACGAGCCCCGCCTGCGCCAGGTGCTGTCCAACCTGGTGGCCAACGCCCTGCAACACACCCCCGCGACGGCCGCGGTCACGGTGCGGGTGGGCACCGAGGGCGACGACGCGGTGCTCGAGGTCGCCGACGAGGGCCCGGGCATGAGCCAGGAGGACGCGGCGCGGATCTTCGAAAGGTTCTATCGCACCGACTCGTCGCGTGCGCGGGCCAGCGGCGGGACGGGCCTGGGGCTTTCGATCGTCGCCTCACTGGTGCGTGCGCACGGAGGCGTTGTCACGGTGACGACCGCACCCGGGGAGGGTTGCTGCTTCCGGGTGCGCATGCCGCGCGTGAGCGACGTGCCGGCGACGGTGTAGCCGGCGTCTCACGCCAACTCGGCCAGCGCCGCCTTGATCTTGGCCTGCGCCTCGTCCAGCGATTCCGCCGACGGGTCTTGATCCACGTTGGCGAAGCCGAAGTCGCTGAGGCTGCGCGTGGGGAACACGTGCACGTGCAGATGGGGCACCTCGAGCCCGGCGATGATCACGCCGGCGCGCTGCGCGTCGAAGGCCCTGCACACTGCCTTGCCGATCAGCTGGCTCACCGCCATGACGCGCGCGAACGCCGCGCCGTCGACGTCCTGCCACTGGTCGATCTCGTCGCGCGGCACCACGAGCGTGTGCCCTTGGGTCATCGGCTGGATCGTGAGAAACGCGACGACGTCGTCGTCCTCATATACGAAGCGGCCAGGCAGTTCACGGTTGATGATCTTGGTGAAGATCGACGCCATGGGTCCAGCATAGGTTGACCGAAATGAGGGAGCGCGCATGAAGGCACGGATCGACAGGCGGTCGATGCTCGCGCTCTCGGCGGCCGGTGCTCTCGCTGCGGCCTTGCCGGGCTGTTCGACGCCGCCGAGCGGCCCGAGCGAGGAGCCCTACGTACTCGACGACTATGGATACGACCCGTCCGTCCCCGAACCCGCACCGGTGGAGCGGCCCAGACGCCTCGACGAACTGCCGCGGTCGGCGTCCGTCCGTGCCGACTGGCTGCCGCCGGTCGGCAGGCAAACGATGCCGAATTGTTTCGTGTGGGCGTCCGTGTACGGTCTGGCGACCTTCTATGCGGCCCGCAAGAGCAAGACCCCGCCGACCGGCCTGGACAGGCAGGCCGGTCCCGACTACGCCTACATCCACTACCAGACGTCGATCAAGATAGGCCAAAAGACCTGTGTGGGTGGCCAAATCGGGAGATGCCTTCAGTGGCTCAAATCCAATGGTGGTACTCCGTCGCTGGCGGCGGCGCCGAATCTCGGTAAGCAGGCGCCGCGATCGTCGTGTGACGTCAACTGGGCGGCGTATGGTTCGCAGCCAATCCCGCCCGACCCGGCCTTCGCGATCCCCGAGTGGAAGTTGACCAAGATCACCGGCCCCGAGGGCCTGGAGAATATGCGCACCGTCATCGCCAGGGGAATGCCGATCGCTTTCGGCACATACCTTTACAGCGACTTCCCGCGCTATCGCGGCAAACGCGCGCCCTACGTCGGCAACGGGCAGTGGATGCAGGGCGCCAACGGCAAGAAGGTCGGCCACGTGATGCTCATCGTCGGCTACGATGACGCGTTCCGCAACGACAACGGCGCGGTGAAGGTGCAGAACAGCTTCGGAACGGGTTGGGGTGAAAAGGGTTTCGTGTGGATCGCCTATCACACCCTGGAGGCAATGGCCCAGGGGCAAGGGGTCTATGTACCCGACTACGTCTGACGCCACGCGGCGCCGAAGCTAAATCGTTAACACAGCGTTGCTGTTTCGTTGTGTGGGATCGCCAAAATCACTTTGATTCCAATCCCGGGAAGGGGCCTGCGTGCGATTTCCTGTGGCAGTGCTGCGCTTTGTGATCGCAGTGCTGGCCGCGTGCGCCGCATCCCTTGTCCCGGTGATGTTTCCGACGGGACACGCCGCCACTGCGCACGCCGCGGCCGCGTTCGGTCCGCTCGCGCCGCCCAATCCGTTCATGGCACCGAACGGACTTGCGTCGATGCACAACGACGCCGGGTCCGCCGACGCGGGACCGCTTCCCGGGCCCGGCGCTCGGCTGGCCGCGATCTTCGGCTACCCGCTGGCGGCGGCCTGCCCGACGATCACGCAGGGCACCGACGGCTTGGTGTTGGCGCTGTGCACCACGGTTCTCAACCAGACGCCGACCGTCTTTCTGATCGACCCCAGCGGCGTGCTGCCGCGCGTCGTCCCGTTGGCGCGGATGGAGATAACCAAGGGCGGCCTGCTCGGTGGCGTCTACGCGTACCTGGACCAATTCAACCAATTGGTGTTGATCGACGGGACCAACCACCTGCTGCGCATCAACCATGTCAAGAACGGGCCGCTGGGCCGTTGGACGCTGAACTTCGTCGAATCCACCGACCTGTCCGGCGCGATACCGCCCGGCGACAGCTCGGTCGGCCTGGTCCCGGACTACGACGGCAACAACTGGTTCGCCACCGCCAACGGCGTGGTGGGGGTGGCCAAGGCGGGCGGCGGCGTCGCCACCCTGCAGTTGCCCGCGGGTCAACAAGTGGCCAACAGCATTTCGGCGTCGCCGAGCAATCGGATCGCGGTGGCCACCACCTTCGCGCTCTACGAAATCGTCCTGGGCGGCGGCGGTAGCCCACAGATCCTGTGGAGCAAGCCCTACGACCGTGGGCCGGCCCGCAAGCCGGGCCAGCTGAGCTGGGGGACCGGTTCCACCCCAACGTATTTCGGGCCGACCGGGGCGGACTACCTGACCATCGTCGACAACGCCGACCCGCAGGTGCACGCGCTGGTCTACGAGGCCGGCACCGGCAATCTGATCTGTCAGCAGACGGTGCTGACCCAGGGTGGGCCCGGTAGCGAGAACTCACCGATCGGCGTGGGCAATTCGATGTTCATCGCCAGCACCTACGGCTATCCCTACCCGGCGGTGCCGGCGGGCGCGGGTCCGGCGGTGCCGGCGACGGCGCCGTTCGTCGGCGGAATGACCAGGGTGGACGTCGACAACCCGGGCTGTCATACCGTGTGGGAGAGCCAGGTTCGCAGCGCGGCGCTGCCACACTTGTCCATCGCGGATGGCCTGATCTACACCATCACCCGCGTCGGGCCGCAAAGCACCACCCCGGCCGACATCTTCGCCTTTGCCGTCATCGACCCGAACACCGGCAGACTCATTTTCCAGCAACCGAAGTCGGCGACCATCCTCAGCGACCCGATCCAAACCTCGTGCATGGTCTTGATGGACAACCAGATCATGCAGGGCAACATCACCGGTATCGGGCGGATCGGCCTGAACCTCGGCTAGGACTCTTCCTTACCGAACTTCATGCCCTCGAGGTTCCAGTACCCGCGCATGTTGGTGATCAGCCCGGCCTCGTTGACGCGGTAGGTGAACACCCCGCGCACCGAGCTGGTGATGCCGCCGTCGAACTTGCTGTCCAGCACCAGGATATGAGCTATCTCGTCGGGCGAGCTGGACGGAAACGTCTCCTCGCAGGTGATGGTCAGCCGGTTGGCGGCGATGTTGGTGTCGTAGAAGCCGGCGACGGCCTCCTTGCCGCGGACGCCGGTCCCGTCGGGGTTGGTGACGGACTTGCCGATCGGGTCCTCGATGACGACGTCGTCGGCCATCAGCGCCAACCAGCCCTCGCGATCATGGGCCTGCACGCACCGCCACGACGACTGCGACGCGGTCAGCGCCGGGGATTGGACGGTTTGGGTCATGCTGATCTCTCCTTCGGTTAGATCGCGCACGCGGCGCGCGCGCCTTCCTCGGTGGCTTTACGGATGAGGCCCAGGCCGCTGCAGTCGCCGGCCGCCTCGACGAAGGCGTCGGGCAGGGCGGTCGCCAGGGTGTCGAACAAACCGGTGTCGGGCTCGACCGTGCCGGCCAGCACGACGCTGTCGGCGGCCAGCGTCCTGGTGCGACCGCCGTCGGGGGTGAATTCCACTGCGTACGTGGTGATTCGGTCCACGCAAGCGCGGACGTGGACGGCGACGCCCAGCCGGTCGAGCCGGTCCATGTGCTCGGTTCGACGCTTGTTGCCCACCTCCGGGGCGATGTCCCTGCCGGACTCGAGGATCGACACCAGCTGGCCGCGGCGGGCCAGAAACTCGGCGAGTTCCAGGGCCACCAGGTCGCCGCCGACGATGGTCACCCGCCGGCCGAGCGGCATCCACGCGCGCGAGGCCATCCGCACCGCTGCCGGGCGCACCAACCGCTGTCGCCAACCGGCGAACAGCTTGCCGTCGAGCAATTCGCGCAGGCCCGGCCCGGTGTGTACGTGCGGTAGGTCGCCGCCCGGGATCGACGGCACCGTGACGTGTCCGCCGGTGGCCACCACGACCGCGTCGGGTCTCATGGCGACCAGGGCGGCGGCCGAGGCGGTCTGGCCCAGTCGCACTGTGACGCTGCTGTGCCGGATCTCGTCGCGCAGGTACCGCAGGAACGGCTGGTTCTCCGGATGCAGGACCGCCGCCCACCGCAGCGCGCCGCCAAGTTGGCCGGCGCGTTCGAAAAGCGTGACGCGGTGGCCACGTTCGGCGGCCACCCTGGCCGCCTCCAGGCCCGCCGGACCGCCGCCGATCACCGCCACCCGCTTAGGCGTGCCTGCGCGTGGCGCCGCCAGTTCGCGTTCCTTTCCGGTGCGGGGATTGACCGCACAGTCCACGGAGAAGCGCTGTTCCATTGCGTCGAGGCAGTTTTCGCACGAGATGCACCTACGCACCCGGTGCGCGTGGCCGGACCGCAGTTTGCGGGGCAGGTCGGGGTCGGCCAGCAGGGGACGCCCCATGGCGATGAAGTCGGCCCGGCGGTCGGCCAGGATTCGTTCGGCCGCAACGGGGTCGTGGATCCGGCCGACCGCGATCACCGGGACGTCGACCACCTGCTTTACCGCCGCGGCGGCGCCGACGTTGAGCGCGGCGCCGTCGTCCGCGCCGTTGACCATCCCGGTGACCAGCCGATCAATCACGCCGCCGCTGACATGGAACGCGTCCACGCCGGCGGCGACGAGTCGCGGCGCGACTTGCGCGGTTTCGTAGATCGGGCGGCCGCCGGCGACGCGCTCGTACCCGGAGATGCGCAGCGTGATCGGCAGCGCGTCGCCGATCTCGGACCGGATCGCGGCCAGCGCCTCGACTACCACCCGCACCCGGCCGCGCGCCGAGGACCCGCGGTAGTCGTCAGTCCGTCGATTGCGTTGTGGGGCCAGGAAGGACCCGAGCAGCATGTAGCCGTGCGCGGCGTGCAACTCGATGCCGTCGTAGCCGGCCTCGGCGGCACGCCGCACCGCGGCCTTGAACAGGTCGAACACCTCGGTCAGCTGCCGGCCGGTGATCTCCGCCGACGGGCGCCCGGTGAGATACGACGGGATCACCGACGGCCCCAGCGACGTGACGCCGAAGAGCTCCGGCCCCAGGCCGTCGGGCCCGGCGTGCACGATCTGCGGCTGGATCTTGGCGCCGTGCTCGTGCACGGCATCCACCAGCGCGCGGTGCGCGTCGACCGCGTCGTCGGTGGCCAGATGCAGGCCGCCGGGGGTCTCCGGATGCTGATTGTCGACTCCGGTGGCGCCCAATGTGATCAGGCCGACGCCGCCCTTCGCGCGGGCGACGAAGTAGTCGCGCGTGCGCTGCGAGGGTAGGCCGTCCGGCGTGCCGTACATCGTCTCCATGGGAGACATGACCACTCGGTTACGCACTGTCATCGCGCCGATTTGCCCCGGCGCCAACAGGTTCGGAAAGCCGGCCACCCGCGTGACCCGAGCGGGCGACTTACCGGTCGGCGTCGGTGAACCGGATGACGCCGCGGATGTTCTTGCCGTCCAGCATGTCCTGGTAGCCGTCGTTGATCTGCTCCAGGCGGTACTGGGTGGTGACCATGTCGTCCAGGTTCAGCTTGCCGGCCTTGTACATCGACAGCAGCTGCGGAATGTCGAATTGGGGATTGCCGCCGCCGAAGATGGTGCCCTGCAGGTTCTTCTGCATCAGGGTGAGCATCGCCAGGTTCAGGTTCACGTTGGTGTCCAGCAGGCTGCCGATCGCGGTCACCACGCAGGTGCCGCCCTTCTGGGTGATCGCCAGGTAGGTGTCGATGTCGGCGCCCTGCAGTTCGCCGACGGTGACGATCACCTTGTTGGCCATCAACCCGTAGGTGACCTCGGCGATGCCCATCAGCGCGGCGTTGATGTCGGGGTAGACGTGGGTGGCGCCGAACTTCAGCGCCTGGTCGCGCTTCCACTCCACCGGGTCGATCGCGAAGATGTAGCGGGCCCCGGCGGCGACCGCGCCCTGCAGCGCCGCCATGCCCACCCCGCCGACGCCGACGATGGCGACGTCCTGGCCCGGCCGGATGTCAGCCGTGCGGACCGCCGAGCCGTAGCCGGTGGTCACGCCGCAGCCCACGAGGGCGGCGACCTCGAACGGGATGGACGGGTCGATCTTCACCACCGAGCTGCGGTGCACCACCATGTACGGCGAGAAGGTCCCCAGCAGCGTCATGGGGAACACGTTCTGGCCGCGGGCCTGGACCCGGTACGTGCCGTCACTCACCGCCGCGCCGGCCAGCAGTCCCGCGCCCAGGTCACACAGGTTGCGCATGCCGGCCTGGCAGGTCGGACAGTGGCCGCAGGAGGGGATGAACGACAGCACCACGTGGTCACCGGGAGCGATGTCCTCGACGCCGGGGCCGACCTCGGTGACGGTGCCCGCGCCCTCGTGGCCGCCGAGTACCGGGAAGCCCGCCATTGGGATGCCGCCGGTGACCAGGTGATGGTCGGAGTGGCACATCCCGGCCGCTTCCATCTGGATCTTGACCTCGTCCTTGACGGGATCGCCGATCTCGATCTCCTCGATGGACCACGGCTGGTTGAATTCCCAGATCAGTGCGCCTTTTGTCTTCACGATGGACCTGTCCCCATTTCGCCTTTGAATTGAGAGTGCCTGGCCCAATCATGCCCGGCACGGTGGTGACGAGTGCCACAGGGCACTCTTTTGGGCCAGCATAGCCTGTCAAGCAATCAAATGCTTGGTTGGGTCGGCCGGGTCGATGCCGGGGTCACCAGATGGGTACCGGCGCCTTGCCCAGCGGGTAGTAGCCGGGCAGCTTCTCGCCGGCCAGGCTGCGCTCGATCCGCTTCTGCATGCCCGCTGACAGCTTCCCGGCCTTCATCAGGTCCAGGTACAGCGCTTGCACGTGACCGAAGTCGAAGAAGTCGCGCTGCCATTCGATCTTGCCGTCGGCGTTCAGGCGGAACCAGCTGCCCCCGATGCCGTAGATCTCGGACTGCGTGCCGTCGGCGTCGGTGGCGACTTGCTTCCAGAAGCCGACGATCTCGCCCTGCTTGTCGTCGATGATGACCTTCTGGTACGGGTACTGCCAGTTGTCCAGGCCTTCCATTTCGAGGCCCAGCGCGATGTCGCGGATCTCGTCGATGCCGACGCACATCACGTCCTCCTTCGGCCCGATATTCCAGCCGTAGGTGGCGTCGTCGGCGTAGAAGTCGGCGAGCGGCTTCCAGTCGCCTTCGCGCTCGGCGACGCGGTTGGCCTCCAGCCAGCGGTCGACCCAAGCCTCTAGTTCCTCGCGGGGATGTGACGCCATGATCTAGTCTTCTTTCTCTTTGATGAATAGTGCTTGGGTGGGGCACATTTCGACGGCTCGCTCGACCTCGTCGCGCGCGTCTTCGGGGGGTTCGGCGTCGACGATCTCGACCTTGCCTCGCTTGGGCACGCGGAAGTAGTCGGGTGCCTCCAGCTCGCACATGGCGTGGCCCTGGCACAGATCCAGATCAACCTCTATCCGGAACCCCATGTCCGCCAGTCCTTACGCCACGCGCTTGCGGTAGCGGACCTTGGCCGGCCTGGCCAATTGGACCACCATCTTGGAGTGGTCGTTGCGGTAGCTGTCGGCAGGCTGCGCCATCTCGAACTCGTACTCGCGCAACAACACCGAGAAGATCGCCTTGATCTGCATCTGGGCGAAGGCGGCGCCGACGCATCGATGCCGGCCCGCGCCGAACGGAATCCAGGTCCACCGGTTGACGATGTCGGCCTGCTCGGGCTTGTTGTAGCGGTCCGGGTTGAACGCGTCCGGGTCGGGGAAGTCCTCCGGGATCCGGTTGGAGATCGCCGGGGACGCGGCGACGTAGTCGCCGTCGTGGATCGGAAAGCCCTCCACCTCGAACTCACCCCTGGCGACCCGCATCAGGATGATCAGCGGCGGGTGCAGGCGCAGCGTCTCCTTGACCACGTTGTCCAGCTTCGGAATCTGGCGCAGCGCGTGGAAACTCACCTCCTGACCGTCGGAGTAGAGCTCGTCCAGCTCGTTGACCACCTCGGCGTACACGTCGGGGTGGCGGATCAGCTCGATCAGGGTCCACGCGGACGTGCCGGAACTGGTGTGGTGCCCGGCGAACATCAGCGAGATGAACATCCCGGTGACCTCGTCGGCGGAGAAGCGGGGGTTGCCCTGCTCGTCCTTGATCGACACCAACACGTCGAGCATGTCGCGGTCACTCTTGTCCTTCGGCGGGTTGGCGGCCCGCTGGTGCATGATCTCCTGCACCAGCGCAACCAGTTTCACCCGCGCCTCGTCGCGCCGCTGGAAGCTTTCGATCGGCAGGTGTGGATCGACGTAGCACAGCGGGTCGGTGCCGCGCTCCAGTTCGTGGTAGTAGTGCGCGAACCGGTGGTCCAGCTGGTTGCGGAATTTCACCCCGATCAGGCACGCCGTCGAGGTGTAGATGGTCAACTCGGCGAAGAAGTCGAGCAGGTCGACTTCGCCTTCGTCGCCCCAGTTTTCGATCATCCGCTTGACTTGCGCCTCGATCGTGGTCGCGTGGCCCTTCATGTGCTCACCGCGCAGCGCCGAGTTGTGCAGCATCTCCTTGCGCCGCTCAGGGCTGGCGTCGAACACTACGCCCTTGCCGAAGATCGGCGCCATGAACGGGTAGGCCGCGGCTTGGTCGAGTTCCTCGTCGCTGGAGCGGA
Source organism: Mycobacterium sp. NGS68 (assembly GCF_059812195.1). Classification (NCBI taxonomy): domain Bacteria; kingdom Bacillati; phylum Actinomycetota; class Actinomycetes; order Mycobacteriales; family Mycobacteriaceae; genus Mycobacterium; species Mycobacterium sp. NGS68. The sequence goes on from NZ_JCALCE010000015.1 coordinate 64,189, forward strand.
AGAAGAACTCGTTGGCGCCCGCGCCGGACAACAGGATGACGTGTTTGTCCGCGAGCTGGAACCAGCCCACATCCCCGCACTCGTCGCGGGTCCGCTGCATCAGGCCGATGGGATCGGTGCGGAACTCCTCGAGGTGGCCGTGCTCCTCCTCGCCGCCGGAAACCCGCGGCACGATTGCTGTGGTCATGAATTCAACGCTTCCTCATCGACTTTCAGCTGCTGACGTTCCTTGACCGCGGACAACGGAGCTTCGGGCTGAATCTCCATGTTGACCACGAAGCCTCCCCGCGGCGTCTCCGCGACGAATGCGATGGCCCGGGCCAGATCGGCCGCCCGCAGGAAGTAGTCGTGGCGCGCCTGCCCCCACTTGGCCCAGTCCTCGAGGGCCGGACCGATCAGCTCGGCAGGCAGGCTCCAGCCCATCGCGGTCTTCGTGGGGCCGGGGTGCACGATCGACGCGCGGACGCCGGTGCCCTCGAGTTCCATCTGCAGGTTGGTGACCATCGCGACCAGCGCGGCCTTGGCGGCGCCGTAGGCGCCCATGTGCGGGCGCTGGCGCAGCGCGACGTCGGAACCGACGAAGATGACGTCGCCGCGCTGACGTTCGACCATGCCCGGGAGCACGGCCGTGGCCAAGCGGTTCGCCCCGATCAGGTGGATCTGGATCTGCGATTCGAAACTCTCGGTGTCGATTTCGTGCAGCTTGCCGAAGTAGGTGTCGCCGGCGCCGGTCACCAGCACCTCGATTTCGCCGAGCTGCTCGGTGGCTTGGTGGACGAATCCCTTGACCGAGTCCGCGTCGGTGACGTCGAGCGGCAGCGCGATCGCCTCGCCCCCGTCGGCGCGGATCTTCTCGACGAGCTCCTGGCACTTGTCCACCCGACGGGCGCCGAGCGCCACCGGAAAACCGTGTGCGGCAAGCTCAACCGCAGTGGCCGCGCCGATTCCCGACGAAGCTCCGGCGACGATCGCGGGTCTGCGAGCCGGGTGAGGATCGAAGCGGGGCATCTAGGAAACCTCCACGGTGATGGGTAGGTGGGCGAATCCGCGGACACTGCTGGAATGGACGCGGACGGCGTTGGCCTCGTCGACCTGGTAGCCGCGGATTCGCTTGAATAGTTCGGTGAGCGCGACCCGGGCCTCCATCCGGGCCAGATGGGCACCGAGGCAGAAATGCGCGCCACTACCGAAACTCATGAGTTTTGAACCGATGTCGCGCCCGATCAGGTAGTCGTCGGGGTTCTCGAACACCCGCTCGTCGCGGTGCGCCGAACCGGGCAACAGGATCACGATGTCGCCCTCGGGGATCGTGGTGTCGTACAGGGTTAGTTCGCCCGACACGACGCGCGCCAGGATCTGGCTGGACGTGTCATACCGCAGCGTCTCCTCGACCCACAGCGGTATCCGCGACAGGTCCGCGTAGACCGGGCTCAGCTGGTCGGGATTCTTGTGGCCCCAGAACGCGGCATTGGCAAGGAGTTTGGTCGTCGTCTCGTTTCCGGCGATCACCATCAGGAACATGAAGCCGAGGACTTCTTCGTCGGTGAGCCGGTCGCCGTCGATTTCGGCTTCCAGCAGCGCCGACGTGAGATCGTCGGTCAGCTCCTTGCGGCGCTCGGCGATCATGCCCTGGTAGTAGACGATCAGGTTGATCGACGCCTCGATCGCCGATGCCGGCACGTCGTTGACGCCGTCCTCGCGGTGCATCACACCGTCGGCCATGCCGCGGATGCGGTCGCGGTCCGCGACCGGCACACCCATCAGCTCGGAGATCACGTCCATCGGCAGCTTGCCGGCGAATTCGGCGACATAGTCCACCGTTTCGCCGCTCTGCGCCTTTTCCAGCATGGTGTCCAGGTGCTGGGTGGCGAGTTCGGTCACGCGCGGCTCGAGTTCGCGGATCCGCCGCGGGGTGAAGCCTTTCGACACCAGCGTGCGCAGCCGCAGGTGGGCCGGGTCGTCCATCGCCAAGAACGACATCGTCTTCGACGCGTGCGGCCCGCGTGACACCGGGTCCAGCGACACGCCCTCGCGGTTGGACAGCGTGGTGCTGTTCCGAAAGCCTTGCAGCACATCGCGATGCCGCGACAACGCCCAGAATCCGAGCTTCTCGTTGTGGTAGAGCGGCGCCTCGTCGCGCAGTCGTTTGTAGTACGGGTATGGATCTTCGTGGAAGTCGTAATCGTAAGGATCGAGGACCAGCCCGGGTCCGCCGACATGCACCGTCATTGCTCGCTCCCGTTACTCTCGGCGCCGGCCAAAATGAGCTTCACCACGTCGGCCAACCGGTCCGCAGTCTTGTGGTACGTGGATTCCCCGCTGCCGGCCTGCACCAGCGCGCCGAAAAAGGCCATCTCGAGCGCCGACACCGTGCCAGGGTCAGCGCCGGGCCCGATCGCGGACGCGACGCGGCGGTGGATCTCCGCGCCGATCCGGTCGCGCGCCTCGCGCACCGCGGGATCGCTGCCGCCACCGAGCAGTGCCGCGGTGCACGCGGCGCCGACCTCGGGTTCGTCCGCGACGACCAGGGCCAGATGGCGCAGCGCCTTGTCGACCCGGACCGGCATCGGATCGTTGACGTCGGTGAAGTAGGGCACCTGCCGGACCAGGTCCAGGTAGACCTCGGCGATCAAGTGGTTCTTCGAGGAGAAGTAGGTGTAGGCGGTGGCGGGGGCGACTTTGGCGCGCGCGGCCACCATGCGCACGGTCAGGTCCGCGTAGGAGTGCTCACGCAGCGTCTCCATGCCGGCCGCCAGCACCTTGCGGAAGGTCTCCTCCTGGCGTCGGTTGCGCGGGGGCCCGGACGATCGAGCCGCAACCAGTGCATCGCTGGACACATGTCCAAGCTAGCGGATGAGGGCGAGGCGAAGCAAGCTCGTCCGGTGAACATGCAGTTGAAACGCATATCCCTGGACGCTCCGCGATCGGGCCTTGCACCGCCGACAGCCCGAAGGCTATGGTTCGGGAGGGCATTATCGGACAGTTGTCCATTCGATGGGAGCAAGATATGGCGTTGATCGCCGACGGCGTGAGTGCACTGTTCATCGACGGAAAGCCGTGCGCGGGCAGTGCCGGCACCTTCCAGACGATCAATCCGGCCACCGAGGAAGTGCTGGGTGTCGCCGCCGACGCCGACGCCGACGACATGAGCCGCGCCATCGACGCCGCGCGGCGCGCCTTCGATGACACCGACTGGTCGCGGAACACCGAGCTGCGCGTGCGGTGCGTGCGCCAGCTGCGGGAGGCGATGCAACAGCACACCGAGGAACTGCGGGAGATCACGATCGCCGAAGTCGGCGCGCCCCGCATGCTTACCGCCGCCGCCCAGCTGGAAGGCCCGGTCAACGATCTCGCGTTCTCGGCGGACACGGCCGAGTCCTACGCGTGGAATCAGGATCTCGGTACCGCGTCGCCGATGGGGATTCCCACCCGGCGCACCATCGCGCGCGAAGCCGTCGGCGTCGTCGGCGCGATCACCCCGTGGAACTTCCCGCACCAGATCAACCTCGCCAAGCTGGGTCCCGCGCTGGCCGCCGGCAACACCGTCGTCCTCAAGCCCGCGCCCGACACGCCCTGGTGTGCCGCGGTGCTCGGCGAGCTGATTGCCGAGCACACCGACTTTCCGCCTGGCGTGGTCAACATCGTCACCTCCAGCGATCACAGCGTGGGGGCGATGTTGTCGAAAGACCCTCGGGTGGACATGGTTTCGTTTACCGGTTCGACGGCCACCGGCCGCAGCGTGATGGCTGACGCCGCCGCCACCATCAAGAAGGTGTTCCTGGAGCTGGGCGGCAAGTCGGCATTCGTCGTGCTCGACGACGCCGATCTGGCCGGGGCGTGCGGGGTGTCGGCGTTCACCGCGTCCATGCACGCCGGACAGGGCTGCGCGATCACCACCCGACTGGTGGTGCCGCGGGCGCGCTACGACGAGGCCGTGGCGATCGCGGCGGGCACCATGGGCTCGATCAAGCCCGGCGACCCGAACAGCTCGAAAACCGTGTGCGGGCCGCTGATTTCGGCGCGGCAGCGGGATCGGGTCCAGGGCTATCTCGACTCGGCTATCGCCGAGGGCGGCACGTTCGCGTGCGGCGGCGGCCGCCCGGCCGGCGGCGACGTCGGCTTCTTCATCGAGCCGACCGTTATCGCGGGCCTGGACAACGACGCCCGGGTGGCCCGCGAGGAGATCTTCGGCCCGGTGCTGACGGTGATCGCGCACGACGGCGACGACGACGCGGTGCGGATCGCCAACGACTCGGCCTACGGCCTGTCGGGCACCGTGTTCAGCGCCGATCCGGATCGGGCCGCCAAGGTGGCCGCGCGGATGCGGGTCGGCACCGTCAACGTCAACGGCGGCGTCTGGTATTCGGCCGATGCGCCGTTCGGCGGCTACAAGCAGTCCGGCAACGGCCGAGAGATGGGTCTACTCGGCTTCGAGGAGTACCTGGAGGCCAAGTTGATCGCCACGGCCGTATAGCGCGCCGGGCCATAACCGTACGTTCGGCAGAAAGGTAAACATGCGATTCGAGAACAAGGTAGCGATCGTCACGGGCTCTGGTGGCGGCATCGGCCAGGCCTATGCCGAAGCGCTGGCTCGTGAGGGCGCGGCGGTGGTGGTCGCCGACATCAACGCCGAGGCCGCCGAGGGGGTGGCCAAGCAGATCGTCGCCGACGGCGGCACGGCCATCAGCATCCCGGTCGACGTCTCCGACCCCGCCTCGGCGAAGGACATGGCCGATCGCACCCTGGCCGAGTTCGGCGGCATCGACTACCTGGTCAACAACGCCGCGATCTTCGGCGGCATGAAGCTGGACTTCCTGCTCACCGTGGACCCCGAGTACTACAAGCGGTTCATGAGCGTGAACCTCGATGGGGCGCTGTGGTGCACCCGTGCGGTGTACAAGAAGATGGCCAAGCGCGGCGGCGGGGCGATCGTCAATCAATCATCGACGGCCGCGTATCTGTACGCGAACTACTACGGTCTGGCCAAGGTTGGCATCAACGGCCTGACTCAACAACTTTCGCGGGAACTGGGCGGACAGAAGATCCGGATAAACGCCATAGCACCGGGTCCCATCGACACCGAGGCCAACCGGACCACCACACCGAAGGAAATCGTCGACGACATCGTCAAGGGTCTGCCGCTGTCCCGCATGGGCACCCCGCAGGATCTGGTGGGCATGTGCCTCTTCCTGTTGAGCGACGAGGCATCGTGGATCACCGGACAGATCTTCAATGTCGACGGCGGACAGATCTTCCGCGCATGACCGATCAGGTGAAACTCGGCTACATCGGCCTCGGCAACATGGGCACGCCGATGGCCAAGAAAATGATCGAATGGCCTGGCGGGGTAACGGTTTACGACATCCGCACCGAGGCGATGACCCCGCTGGCTGAGCGCGGCGCCAGCCTGGCCGACAGCGTCGCCGACGTAGCCGCCGCCGACATCATCAGCATCACGGTGCTCAACGACGAGCAGGTGCGTGACGTCGTCGGCGAGCTCGCCGAGCACGCAAAGCCCGGCACCATCATCGCGATTCACTCCACGATCAGCGACACCACCGCCGAGGAGCTGGCCCGCCAGCTGGAGCCGCAGGACATCCACGTCATCGACGCACCCATCAGCGGAGGCGGGCGGGCCGCGCGCTTCGGTCAGCTGGCGACCATGGTGGGGGCCAGCGACGAAGTCTTCGCCCGCGTCAAAGAGCCGTTCGAGCACTGGGCGGAGCTGGTGGTGCACGCCGGCCCGCCCGGCGCGGGGACCCGGATGAAGCTGGCGCGCAACATGCTGACCTTCACCGGCTACGCGGCCGTCGGCGAGGCATGGCGGCTGGCCGAGGCCGCCGGCCTGAACCTGCAGGACCTCGGCAATGTGGTGCGGCACACCGACAAGCTGACCGGCGGCGCCGGGTCGATCATGTTCCGCGACGACACGAAAGACCTTGAGCCGGGCCACTTTCTGTACGACGGATTCCTGCACACCCGCGGTCTCGGAGAGAAGGACCTGGGGCTGGCGTTGGAGCTGGCGGAGGGGCTGGGGGTCGAGTTGCCGCTCGCCGAGCTGGCCCGCAAACGGCTGGGTTCCAGTCTCGGGGTGCCGCACAAAGACGGCGAGGGTTGAGCAAGCCCACAGAACGGGTAGCCGGAAACGTAAGTACGCACGAAGCGTCGTGAGTCGTGTTCCGGCGGGCCGAGAGGGGGCGGCCCGCCGGAACGCCATCTACTCGGTGATCGGCACAAGATCGGCACAAGAGAGAAAGAGATGTGATGGACGAACTGCGCCGCACGGGCCTCGAGAAGATGAACGAGGTATACGGCTGGGAGATGCCCAACATCGAAGGCGACGCGTACTTCGACCTGACCGTCGACCATCTGTTCGGCAGTATCTGGACGCGACCGGGACTGTCGATGCGCGACAAGCGGATTATGACGTTGACGGCGGTGACCGCTATCGGAAACCGCGACCTGGCCGAGATCCAGATCAACGCTGCGCTGCTCAACGAGGAGCTGACGGAGACCGAGCTGAAGGAGATGGCCGTCTTCCTGACGCACTATCTCGGCTTCCCGCTGGGGTCGGCGCTCAACGGGGCGGTCGACAGCGTCGTGGCAAAGCGCCGCAAGGCGGCGGCGAAGGGCGCCGGCGAGGACAAGAAGGCCAACGTCGAGGGCGCGCTGAAGATGCACTCGGGCGACAAGTAGCTTGCCGTCAGTGGCGCGCCGCTTCCTGGGCGAGTTGCACTCTCGAGCTGAGCCCGAGCTTCGAGTAGACGTGGCCGAGATGGGCCTGCACGGTGCGGGTCGACACGAACAGGCGTGCAGCGATGTCCTTATTCGGCAGCCCCTCGCTGACAAGTTTCACCACGTTGAGCTCCGCGGGCGTCAATGAGGACCAGCCCGTCGCCGGCCGTTTACGTTCCCCACGCCCGCGTTGCGCGTACTCGACGGCCCGGTCGGCGGAAAGGGACTCGCCCTCCGACCACGCATCGTCGAATTCTCTGTCTCCCAGCGCCTCACGCAGTGCTGCCACCGTCGCGTCATGGGCGGCGTCATAGATCTTGAGGCGCACCGCACCGGCGTGACGGCGGAGCGCGTGCGCGGCTCCGAAGAGCCGGGCGGCTTCCTGGTGGGAGCCCGTGCCGACGGCAAGTGTGGCCAGGCACTCGAGCGCGTCTGGCACGATCCGTTGACCCTGGAGTTCGGTGGCGAGGGAAAGCGCGTCGTAGCAGTCGCGTTCCGCCTGATCCAGATCGTTCTGCGCGATCGCCACGCGCGCACGCGTGACCTGCGCCTGGGTCAGATGCAGGCCGGGAGCCACCGCGACCGCATTTTCGGCGCGCCGACGGGCCGCCGCCAAGTCGCCCTGCGCGAGCGCGACTTCGGCAAGCGGTATGACGTTGACGACGGCCAGCTCGGGCTGCACGTCCATCAGTCGGCAGGCCGTCTCGACGGCGCTTGCCGATACCTCGACGTCGCCCGCTGCCAAATGTGCGACGGCCAGCGCGGCGTAGGCAAATCCCTGGGTGAACGCGCCGAAGTCTGCGGAGGCTGCCACGGCCGCCGTCGCGGCGGTGATAGCCGCGTTGGTGTCGCCCGCCTGGGCGAGCAAGTGGCCCAGGCTGATTAGGCTGGCCCCTCGCCAGACTTCGTCGTGCGCTGCTTCCGATTCGGCGACCAGATCGCGAAACTCCGCGATCGGGCCGACGACATCACCCTGCCACCACCGCGCCAAACCGACGCACCAGCGGCAGTTGCGCGAGTGGGGTCCGTCGCCGATCGCGTCGGCGACGACCCGTCCTTCCTCACCCGCGGCAAGCGCCGCAACGAAGTCACCCTTTCCGGTGATCGCGGCGTATGCCTGGAACGCCAGGATCTGGGCCAGGCTCCAGTCGTCACCCAATTCGCGGGCGAGGACGAGCGCCTCGTCGAGATACACGTCCGCCGCTTCGGCGTCGAACGCGGTGATGGTCGCGCACCCGACGAGTGCGCGGACCCGCAAGGCCGGATCGTCCAGCTCGCGGGCGATCGCCAGGGCTTCGACGGCGGCGTCGATGTTGTCGTGGATGCTTTGCATGCCTTCGAGCGTGGCTTTGTCGGCAAGCGCCCGGCCACGAACCGCGGCCGGCACCTGCACGTCATGTCGCTGCGCGAGCGCGCTTGCGAACCAGGCCGTTCCTTCTTGCAGGCGCCCCCGGGTCACCCACAACGGCTGCAGCGCCGAGGCCAGCCGCAATGCGGTTGTCCCGTCGCCGTTTTCGCAGCACCACGCGAACGCCGACCGTAGGTTGTCGATCTCGATTTCGGCCTCGTCGACGCGGCGCTGATGACCGGAGCGGTCCGGGACGCCGAGCAGGGCGGCCATCTCTGTGTAATGGTCGCGGTGCCGGTCGCGAACCGCGTCGGCCTCGCCGGATTCGCCGAGCTTCTCCAGCGCGTACTGGCGGACCGTCTCCAGCATCCGATATCGACTCCCGAACGGGCCGTCCTCGGCTATGGCCAGCGATTTCTCGATGAGCAGGGTGAGCTGGTCGAGAGTCTGGTAGCGCTCGACCTCGCTGTCGCCACACACCGCCTGCGCCGCATCGAGGTCGAATCCGCCCATGAACACCGCCAGCCGGCGGAACAGGACGCGCTCGGGTTCGGTCAGCAGCGCATGCGACCAGTCGACCGACGCCCGCAGCGTCTGCTGACGACGCACGGCCGTTCGGGCGCCGCCGGTCAGTAGCCGGAAACGGTCGTGCAGGCTGTCGAGAATCTGCGGCAACGACAGTGCGCGAACGCGCGCGGCCGCCAGCTCGATCGCCAGTGGTATGCCGTCGAGGCGATGGCAGATTTCGGTCACGATGGCCGAGTTATCTTCGGTCACAACGAATTCAGGGCGGGCGTGGCGGGCGCGGGCGGCAAACAGCTCGATCGCCTCGTCGGCCAGCGACAGGGAAGGCACCGCCCAGGCGACCTCGCCCGCCGTTCGGAGCGGCTCACGACTGGTGGCCAGGATGGTCAATGCCGGGCAAGCGCCTATCAGGGCCACGGTCAGCGCGGCGCACGCGTCGATCAGGTGCTCGCAATTGTCCAGGACGATGAGCAGGTGCCGACCTGCGATCACTCGGGTCAGCGTGTCCATCGGGGACCGCCCCGCCTGGTCGGGGTGTTCCAGCGCGCGCGTCACGGCGACCGGCACGACGTCGGGGTCGGTGATGGGCGCCAGGTCGACGTACCACACCCCTTCCCACACCCCTTGGCCGAAATCGTCGTCGAGCCGGTCTGCGACTTGCACTGCCAGCCGCGTCTTGCCGACGCCCCCCGCGCCGGTCAGCGTCACCATCCGGTTGGTGGCGATGAGCTGTCGCACGGTTGCGATTTCGCCGCCGCGGCCGACAAAGCTGGTGAACTGCGGCGGAAGATGCTGTTTACCAGAGGCTTTCGGTGCACGAAGCGGCGGGAACTCGTTGCTGAGGTCGGCGTGACACAACTGGGCCACCCGTTCCGGCCGGGGCAGGTCCCGCAACGGGTGGGTGCCGAGCTCGAGCAACCACGCGTCGGCGGGAAGCCCGTCGGCGAGCAGATCGGCCGTCGTGGCCGAGAGCACCGTCTGGCCGCCGTGCGCGAGATCGCGCAGTCGTGCGGCCCGGTTGATGGTCGGCCCGACGTAGTTTGCCTCGTCGCGCAGCTGCACCTCGCCGGTATGCAACCCGATCCGCAGGCTGATCGGCGATAGCGGCGTGCGCTGTAGTCGCAGGGCAAACGCGGCGGCATCGCTGGCCCGGCTGAAGGCGACGACGAAGCTGTCGCCTTCGCCTTGTTCCACCGGGCGCACGCCGTTGTGCGCGGAAACCAGGTCCGAGAGCGTCCGGTCCAGCCGCGCGACCGCGGCGCTCATCTCGTCGGCCCGGGTCTGCCACAACCGCGTCGAGCCCTCGACGTCGGCGAGTAGCAACGTCACGGTGCCGGTCGGGAGCTCGCTCACGCCCAAGTCGCTCCAAGTCAAGGGCGGCGCGTCCGCCCACCGCTCGATCTCCGGGTCGGTCTCAGCCATGTTAGCCACCATCGCGCAGTTGCCGGCGGCGAACATCCGCCGAAACACCTAGAGGTCCGCCCGGACGCACCCCGCCGCGCGTAGGTCTTTTGACCGATGTTCTTCGCGGCCGGATCGCCGAGAGTGGACTCGTCGGACTTAGGGAGGTCACAGGTGAACAGTCAAACCGGTATTGCCGGCAGCGGGGTGTCGATCGACGCCCACTTCACGACGGGTGTTTTGCACGGACACTACGATCCTCGCTTCGAGGACCTGGTTGCCGCACTGGCCGACGAGGTCACCAGCGGCGGCGAACTCGGCGCCGCAATCGCCATCGACATCGGCGGCGAGCTCGTCGTCGACATCTGGGGTGGGTATGCCGATCGGGCGAAAACCGTTGAGTGGTCGGAAAACACGATCGTCAACGTGTTCTCCAGCACCAAGAACGTGGCCTCGCTGGCGGCGCTGATGCTGATCGACCGCGGCCTGCTCGATCCGTTCATGCCGGTCGCGACCTATTGGCCGGAGTTCGCCGCCAACGGCAAGGAGGGGGTCGACGTGCGGCACATCCTCGGCCACACCTCGGGCGTGTCCGGCTGGGAGACGCCCTTCGCGCTCGAGGACGTCTACGACCGTGAGCAATCCACGTCGCGCCTGGCCGGCCAAGCGCCGTGGTGGCCACCCGGCACCGCGTCGGGCTACCACGCCCTGACGAGTGGCCACCTGATCGGCGAGCTTGTCCGCCGGATCACCGGCAAGTCGCTGACGCAGTTCGTGCGCGAGGAGATCGCCGAGCCGCTGGGCGCCGATTTCCAGATCGGCGCGCGACCCGAGGACTATGCACGGATCGCCGAGCTCGTTCCGCCGCCACCGCTGGATGTCCCGCTCGACCTGGTGCCCGAGGACCATCCGATGCGCAGGACGTTCGCCGCGATACCGCCCACGTCGGAGACCGCGCTGGCCGCCGAGACGACCGCATGGCGCCAGGCGGAGATCGGCTCGGCCAACGGTCACGGCAACGCCCGGTCGCTCGTCCGCGCGCTATCGCCAATCTCGTTGGGCGGCAAGGTAAACGGGTTGCGGTTGCTCAGCCCCGAAACCATCGACCTGATCTTTCGGGAGCAGGCCAACGGCGTCGATCTGGTGCTGGCTATGCCCACGCGCTGGGGGATGGGCTTCGCCCTGCCGAATCCCGAGGCGGTGCCCGACGTGCCGGACGAGAAGATCTGCTACTGGGGCGGCTGGGGCGGGTCCATGGTCGTGATGAACCCGTACTGCCGCACCACCTTTGCCTACGTGATGAACAGGATGGGTCAAGTCACCCCGGCCGGCACCGAGCGCACCCGCAAGTACACCCAACTGATCTATCGGGGGCTCGCCTAGCTTTGCCGAGCAGACGCAAAAGTCCCCTTCCGGGGCCTGAAAGGGGGCTTTTGTGTCTGCTCGCCGTGGCACGGTGAGCCGTTGCGACTAGTCTGACGTGTCGTGCGCGTTCTGGTGATCGGCTCCGGTGCCCGTGAACATGCCCTGCTCTTGGCGCTCGCCAGGGACCCGCAGGTGGCCGGGCTAATCGTCGCCCCGGGCAACGCGGGCACCGCGCGGGTGGCCGAGCAGCACGACGTCGACGTGAGTTCGGCCGACGAGGTCGTCGCGCTCGCGCGACGGGTCGGCGCGGATCTGGTGGTCATCGGTCCAGAGGTGCCGCTGGTGCTCGGTGTGGCCGACGCGGTGCGTGCCGCCGGCATCGCATGTTTCGGGCCAGGCAAGGACGCGGCCCGTATCGAAGGCTCCAAAGCGTTCGCCAAGGAGGTCATGGCGGCGGCCGGTGTGCGCACCGCCGCGAGCGAAACCGTCGACAATCCGGCGCATTTGGACGCGGCGCTGGAAAGGTTCGGACCGCCCGCCGGCGACCCGGCCTGGGTCGTCAAGGACGATTCGCTGGCGGCGGGCAAAGGGGTTGTCGTGACACCCGATCGCCAGGCCGCCCGCGCGCACGCTGCCAGCCTGCTCGAATCGGGTCACCCCGTGCTGCTGGAGTCGTTTCTCGACGGCCCGGAGGTGTCGTTGTTCTGCGTCGTCGACGGCGAAACCGTGGTGCCGCTGCTGCCCGCTCAGGACTTCAAGCGCGTCGGTGAAGGCGACACGGGACCCAACACGGGCGGTATGGGCGCCTACGCGCCGCTGCCCTGGCTGTCCGAGGGCCTCTACCGCGAGATGGTGACCCGCATCGCCGAACCCGTCGCGGCCGAGATGGTTCGACGGGGCAGCCCGTTCAGCGGGCTGCTCTACGTGGGCCTCGCCATAACCGCCGAAGGACCGGCGGTGGTCGAATTCAACTGCCGCTTCGGTGATCCCGAGACACAGGCCGTACTGGCCCTGCTGGAGTCGCCGCTCGGACAGTTGTTGCACGCGGCGGCTACCGGCACGCTGGGAGAGTTCGGGCCGCTGCGCTGGAGCGACGGCGCGGCCGTGACGGTCGTCCTGGCGGCCGAAAACTACCCCGGTCGACCCCGCGTCGGGGATGTCGTCGTCGGCTCCGAGGCCGACGGGGTGCTGCACGCTGGAACGGCCCCCGGCGACGACGGCACCGTCGTATCGTCGGGCGGTCGGGTGCTGTCGGTGGTGGGCACGGGCGCCGATCTGCCCGCGGCGCGCGCCGAGGCCTATCGGATACTGGAGTCAATCAGATTGCCCGGGAGCCACTTTCGGACGGATATTGGCCAGCGGGCCGCCGAGGGGGAGATCAGCGTCTAGCTACTGCCGATACCCCGGGCAGTAGACGGAGATCGCCGCGTTGACGGTGGCGGCGGCCTGCGACTGCGAGATTCCGTTGTTGTTGTTCACGGTCGCCTGGGTGGCGTCACTGGGGCTGCCGCCGTTGTGCAGATCGGCGCACACGGCGCGGCCGGTGGCGGCGGCCGTCGCGGGGTCCGTGACGGTGACACCGGGGATCCCCGACACCAGGTTCACAAAGGTCTGGTCGGGGCTCGACCGCTGCGGGGGCGGAGGCGGCACCGGTGCAGGACCTCGAACCGGCGCGGGAGCCGGTGCCGAAGCGGCGGCGGGCGGCGGCGCCGACGGCGGCGGGGGAGGCGCGTGCTCCACCGCGCGTTGGGGCTGCGCCACCACGGAAGCCGCCGCGGAAGCCACAGCGGGTGCCGCGGCGGGCGCGTTCGTCCTGGTCGTGGCGTTTTCGGCGTCGTAGGCGCTGGCGCCGACGGGACTAAGCGCGAGAACCATCGCCGCGGCCGCGAAGACCCGCCCGCGGCCACGCGGTTGCCGGGCCCGCTGCCGGGCCGGAACCGGCCTCGGCATGGTCGACGCCGAGGCCGTCGGCCGCCCGACGGAGCGGGCGGCCCGCGCGAACGCGCGTGCGAAATCGGCGCATTCGGCAAATCGATCGGCGGGGTCTTTCGCGAGGGCTGTGGCGAGCACCGGGTCGAAGGCCTTCAGCGCGGGGTGGGTCTGCGATACCGGAGGGGGCGGCGTGGTCAGGTGGCGGCTGATGACAACGGCTGGACTGGTGTGGGGGAACAGCGTTGAACCGGTCAGCAGATGGTAGGCGGTGGCCGCCAGCGCGTACTGGTCGGCGCGTCCGTCGATGGGATCGTCCATCAGCTGCTCGGGCGCGGCGTAGGGGAACGTGCCGATGGTCATGTTCGTCGCGGTCAGGCCGTGGGCGTCACCGATGTTGCGGGCTATTCCAAAGTCGCCCAGCAGGATTCGCTGATCGCCATCCGCCGCACCGGCGAGCAGGATATTCGCGGGGCTGACGTCGCGATGCAGCACGTCATGGTGTCGGTGTGCATAGTCGAGCGCGCCGGCGATCGCGGTGACCACCTTGACCACCTGGTCGTGCGGCATGCCGACCGGATAGTTGTTGCGCAGCAAGCTCGCAGCGTCGGTGCCGTCGACGAAGTCCATCGAGATCCACAGCCGCCCGTCCAACTCGCCGCGGTCGTTGACGCGCACGATGTTCGGATGCCACAGCGCGGCCGCCAGGTCCGCTTCCCGGATGAACCGCCGGCGATAGTCGTCGTCGGAAGATATGTCGTCGCACAGGATCTTCAGCGCCTCGCGGCGGGGCAGCCGGGGGTGCTCGGCAAGGTAGACCTCGCCCATCCCCCCGGCACCCAGCAATCGGATGATCGTGTACCCGGCAAAGACCTCGCCGGCTGTCAACCCGATGCCGGGGCGTCCCTCATCCAACCCACTCATCGCACCGTCCCATAACCGCGATCCGCGACACCGTGTCGGCGCCCGTTAGGCCAGGGTAAACCGTCCGTTCACGGACAAGACACCTTCTGTTCACCAAAACATAGAAAATGCTTAACCTTCGCGGGAGCGCGGTGCTCAGATCGCGGCGGCTAGACCGTCGCGGCGGGGGTCGCTGACCACCAGATATCCGTCGTCGGGCCGGCAGATCGCCAGGCAGCTGCCCGGCCCGATGCGAATGACCGTCTCGTTAGTGGCCGGGCGCGATTAGCCTCTCGATGAGACGGCCGGGGAGAGGGGGCATTCATGCTGGCAATCGCCGTCGCGATGTTTGTCCTCGCGGCCGTGCTGGTGTATTTCGCGTTCCATCCGCGTGCGGCGTTCTATCTGGACGAGGGCTGGAAGTTCAAGGACCGTCCCGAGCCGTCCGAAGCATACGCAAGCGTCAATGCGGTCAGTCGCTTGGTCGCGGCCCTGGTGCTGGTTTGTCTTGGCATATGGATGATCTCGATTCACAACGACGACAAGGCCGCCGCCGATCAGCGCCGGGCGCTCGCAGCGTCCGACAAGCGATGTGCGAGCGAGATCGAGCCGCGTTTCAAGAAGGCGGTCAGGTGGGATGGTGGGGTGCTGGCCAACGTCGATGAGGTGAAGAAGCTCGGCGACGACCTTTCGGTCGATGTGGAGGTGACACACGTCAGTATGGGGGGCATGCGCTATGACCAGGTCTTGGTTTCCGACCGGAACAGGCCGGGCAACAACAAGTCGCTGTTCGTCCTCGATGGAATGTTCAAGAGCGCCGAATGGAACCGAGGGTTGCGGTCATGCCCGTCGACTGGCGGATAGCGGCTGGTGCAGATGGCCTGCGCGCCGCGAGCCCGATCGGTCAACTCAGAATGCCGCGGCCTGCCCATCGCGACGGGGGTCGCTGGCCGCGAGGTACCCGTCGTCCAGGCGCCAGATCGCTTGACAGCTGCCGAACGAGTTGTAGTCGTCGACGGCAAGCAGCTCATGCCCGCGTCGGCGCAATTCGTCCAGAGTCGAGGGCGGAAAACCCTTCTCGCAGCTGACCTGCATGCCCTGCACCCAACGGAACCGCGGCCCGTCGCAGGCAGCTTGCGGGTTCTGGCCGTGGTCGGCGATGCGTGCCAACACCTGCACATGACCCTGCGGCTGCATCGGGCCGCCCATCACCCCAAAGCTCATCACGGCAGCGCCGTCCTTGGTCACGAAGCCTGGGATGATGGTGTGGAATGGACGCTTGCGCGGTCCGATCCGGTTCGGATGCCCCTGCGCGGCAGTGAAATCCGCGCCGCGGTTCTGCAGGGCGATGCCGGTGCCGGGCACCACCACGCCGGAGCCGAAGCCCATGTAATTCGACTGGATCATCGACACCATGACCCCCGAAGCATCGGCGGCCGTCAGATAAACCGTTCCGCCCGTTGGTGTGCCAGCCGAGACCGGCAGGGCCCGTTTGCGGTCGATCAGCGCGGCCCGTCGGGTGAGATAGTCCCTGTCGAGCAGCGTTTCGGGACGCAGCGCCATGTGGTCGGGGTCGGCGACGTAGGCCTGCGCGTCGGCGAATCCGAGCTTCAGCGCCTCGATCTGTAGGTGCACGCTGTCGGCGGAATCGACCGGATACGAAGCCATGTCGAACTGTTCGAGGATGCCGAGGGCGATCAGCGCGACGATGCCCTGGCCGTTGGGCGGTATCTCGTGGACCGTGTACCCGCGGTAGCTCCCGCTGATGGTGCCGACCCAGTCGGCCTGGTGGGCCGCGAGGTCGTCGGCGCGCATGGCGCCGCCGTGGGCGGAGGCGTGGGCTTCGAGTTTCGCTGCGAGATCGCCGCGGTAGAACGCTTCGCCGGCGGTGGCGGCGATCTTCTCGAGCGTGGCCGCATGGTCGGGAAAGCGGAACAGCTCACCGGGTTTCGGCGCCCGTCCGTTCGGCAGAAACGCCTCGGCGAACCCCGGCTGCGTCTCGAAGAGCGGCACCTGTGCCGCCCACTGCTCCGCCACCGTCGGCGACACGAGAAAGCCGCTGCGGCCGTAGGAGATAGCCGGCTCGAAGAGCTTTTCGAACGGGAGTTTGCCGAACTTGGCGTGCAGTTCCACCCAGGCCGACACCGCGCCGGGAACGGTGACCGAGTTCCAGCCGAACGCGGGAACCGGTTCGCCGCCAAAGTATTCCGGTGTCCACGCCGCGGGGGCTCGGCCGGACGCGTTCAATCCGTGCAGTTGTCGGCCGTCCCAGACAATGGCGAACGCATCCGAGCCGATGCCGTTGGACACCGGTTCCACCAGGGTCAGCGTGATGGCGGTGGCGATCGCCGCGTCCGCCGCGGACCCGCCCTCGGCGAGCATCCGCAGCCCGGCCTGGGCGGCGAGGGGTTGAGAGGTGCACACCACGTTGTTCGCCAGCACGGGCTTGCGTGGCCAGGCGTAAGGCAGGTTCCAACCGAATGGGGCGGTCACGGCGATCAGGCCGTCAGTAACGGCGCCATCCACGTCAGCTCGGCCGGCAGCTGCGCGCTCCAGAACCCCGGGTTGTGTCCGCCGGGCGAGAAGCCACCCGCCGGCGGATTGGGCAATTGCGCCACGAACTGCTTTGTCGCAGCGTAGAAAGGGTCGCTGTCGCCGCAGTCCACCCGGATCGGAATGGACGCCAGCGCGGGCAGCCCGAACACCGTGTTGGCCGCAAAGTCGTTGGCGCCGTCGAACGCGCCGGGCGCGCTCGCACCTGAGGACAGCCACAGCGCCGGGCTGACGGCGCAGATCGCAGCGGTCCGGCCCGCCCCGAGCCGGCTGCCCAGCAGCAGCGCTCCGTAGCCGCCCATCGACCAGCCCAGAAAGGCCACGCGCGAGGTATCCAGGCCCTGCCCTCCAAGCATGGGAATCAACTCGTCGAGCACCATCGCCCCGGAGTCCTCGCCCGACGCCCGCTTGTGCCAGTAGCTGCCGCCGCCGTCGACGGCGACCACCGCGAACGGCGGCAGCCCCGCGTTGACCGCCTGCGCCAGACCCTGCTCGACGCCACCGGCCATCACGGTGGCCGCGTCGCTGCCCTTACCGTGCAGCGCGATCACCGGTCGCAGGGGTTTCGTCTGGCCCGGCGGCCGCGCGATCGCCCAGTTGGTCGACACCCCGCCCCGCGCCGCGGACACGAAGGAGCCGGTGACCATGGTTGGGGCGGGCTGGCTGGCTGGTGCCGGCTCCAGGGGCGCCGGCGGCGCCAACGGGGCCTGCGGTCCAGTCCACGATATCGGGTCGGCATGCGATGGGCGGGGCTCTACCAGCACGTTCAGCGCATATGCGCTCACCGCGCCGACGGCGGCGCCGGCACCGAGACCGAGCACCGCGCGGCGGCTCAAGTCGGGCATGCCGTACATCATCCCATGGCCGTTTGGCCGAAATGGCAATGCGGTACCACTTTCACTGGCACCATGACTAGGCGTGACAGCAGCAGTTACTCCCAAGGGAGAACGGAGGCGGTACGCGCTCGTGAGCGCGGCCGCCGAGCTGCTCGGCGAGGGCGGGTTCGAAGCGGTGCGCCACCGGGCGGTTGCCCGGCGGGCTGGCCTGCCGTTGGCGTCTACCACCTACTACTTCTCGTCTCTGGACGATTTGATCGCGCGTGCGGTCGAACACGTCGGGATGCTTGAAGTGGCGCAGTTGCGCGCTCGGGTCAATGCGCTCTCCCGACGACGTCGGGGGCCCGAGACAACCGCCGATGTGCTGGTTGAGCTGCTGGTGGGGGACGTATCGAGCCCGGGACTCGCCGAGCAGCTGATATCGCGCTACGAGCGCCATATCGCCTGTACGCGCCTGCCTGCGTTGCGCGAGAGCATGCGACGCAGCCTGCGGCAGCGCGCCGAGGCGGTGGCCGAGGCCATCGAGCGATCCGGTCGCTCGGTGCGCATCGAATTGGTGTGCACGCTGATCTGCGCTGTCGACGGGTCGGTGGTCTCCGCTTTGGTCGAAGGGCGCGACCCGCGCGCGGCGGCGCTGTCGACGGTGGTCGACCTGATCGACGTCCTGGCGCCGGTGGACCAGCGCCCAGTGCGGATCTGAGGCCTCAGGCGGGCAGTGACGGCGTCACGATGTGTCCGGTCGCGGCGTCGCCGTAGATCGTGACACCGGCGGGATGCCGCTCTGCGTACAACGCCACGTAGGCGCAGACGACGGCGTCGATCGGGTCCTCGGCGCGGCGCAACTCGCTCTTGCGTTGTGCGGCAACGACTTGCCGGCGCAGCGCGACCCAGCCCGGGTGCGCGCCGGCGTGCAACGGCACCTCGGCGTGCTCGAGGCCTTCGACACCGCTGACGAGCAGTAGCAGCTCCGACTTGAGCTGCTCGAGACCCCGGCCGGGCTTGGCTTTGTACTTCAGCGTGCGGGGCAGTCGGAACAGCGCGACCGTCGCGGCATGCGGGTAGACCTCGATGGCGCGCCTCGAAGCGGTCGAGCGGGGATCGAGATTCAGCGCGAGCGCGTGCGCCAGCCGCCCGGCTCTGGGGCCGTCGGCGAACTCCGGCTTGCCGGTGTTGGCGGGGTGCGTGCCGGCCTCGAACCGGCGGAAATCCCGGTTGAGCGCACTTTCGGCCGGCCGCTGGCCCGTCGGGTTGGTCACCACCAGCGGGGCATCGAACCCGACGACGCAGTCGTCCCGCACGTACGGTTGCAGTGCGCCCAGCACGTCGGCGTCATCGCGCGCGGCGCCGACGTGAATCAGGCGGCCGGCCGCGTCGAGTACGGCGACGCCCGTCGGATTTCGCAGGCCCCAGGCGAGGTCCACGCCGATGAAGTACACCGCGTAAGCGTAGGTCCGTCTGCTGCACAATTCGTTTCGCTACCACCCGCGTGATCGACACTGTGGCCACGGTCAGGGTTCGGGACCGGCAGTGACCGTGGCCGCAGGCTCGGTGCCCTGGTTGCAGCCTCGGCAGTCGCGCGGCGGCCGGTAGCGCCGGCCGTAAGCTGTGTGGCTGTGAGTATTCCGAACGTGCTGGCCGCGCGGTACGCCAGCGCAGAGATGGTCGCGATCTGGTCACCCGAGGCGAAGGTCGCCGCCGAGCGGCGACTCTGGCTGGCCGTGCTGCGCGCACAGGCGGAGTTGGGCGTCCCCGTGTCCGACGATGCCCTCGCCGACTACGAACGGGTGCTCGAGGACGTCGACCTGGATTCGATCGCGGCCCGCGAGCGCGTGCTGCGCCACGACGTCAAGGCCCGCATCGAGGAGTTCAACGCGCTGGCCGGCCACGAGCACGTGCACAAGGGCATGACCAGCCGCGACCTCACCGAGAACGTGGAGCAACTGCAGATCCGGCGGTCGTTGGAATTGGTGCACGCGCACTCGGTCGCGGTGGTGGCGCGGCTGGCCGAGCGGGCGGTGTCCTACCGCGACCTGGTGATGACCGGGCGCAGCCACAACGTCGCCGCGCAGGCCACCACGCTGGGCAAGCGGTTCGCCTCCGCGGCGCAGGAGACTCTGATCGCGCTGACGCGCCTGCGTGAGCTGATCGACCGCTACCCGCTGCGCGGCATCAAGGGACCGATGGGCACCGCCCAGGACATGCTCGACCTGCTGGGCGGTGACAGCGCCAAGCTGACGCTGCTCGAGCGTCGCATTGCCGATTTTCTGGGCTTCGCAACGGTTTTGAGCAGTGTCGGGCAGGTGTACCCGCGCTCGCTCGACCACGACGTGACATCCGCGCTGGTGCAGCTCGGCGCGGGCCCGTCTTCGCTGGCGCACACGATCCGCCTGATGGCCGGGCACGAGCTGGTCACCGAGGGTTTCGCGCCTGGCCAGGTGGGATCGTCGGCGATGCCCCACAAGATGAACACCCGTAGCTGCGAGCGCGTCAACGGCCTGCAGGTGGTGCTGCGCGGCTACGCGTCGATGACGGCCGAACTGGCCGGCGCCCAGTGGAACGAGGGCGATGTGTTCTGTTCGGTGGTACGACGGGTTGCGTTGCCGGACAGCTTCTTTGCCATCGACGGACAGATCGAGACCTTCCTGACGGTGCTCGACGAGTTCGGCGCGTACCCGGCGGTGATCCAACGTGAGCTGGACCGGTATCTGCCGTTCCTGGCTACCACCAAGGTGCTGATGGCGGCGGTGCGCGCGGGCGTGGGCCGAGAGGCCGCGCACCATGTGATCCGCGAGCACGCGGTGGCGACCGCGCTGGCCATGCGGGAACACGGCGCCGAGCCCGACCTGCTCGACCGACTGGCCGCCGATCCGCGGCTGCCGCTGGGCCGCGATGCGCTGGATGCCGCGCTCGCCGACAAGAAAGCGTTCACCGGTGCCGCCGCCGACCAGGTCGACGAGGTGGTCGCCACGGTGGACGCCCTGGTGGCCCGTTATCCCGAAGCGGCCAAATACACCCCGGGCGCGATCCTGTGACCCTCGCCGGCGCCTTGTCGGGGATCGACTTCACCGACCTGGACAACTTCGCGAACGGATTTCCGCACGAGCTGTTCGCCATCCATCGGCGAGAGGCGCCCGTCTACTGGCACGAGCCCACCGACAACACGCCGGACGCGGAGGGCTTCTGGTCGGTCGCCACATACGCGGAAACCCTTGCGGTGCTGAAGGATCCACTGACATACTCGTCGGTCACCGGTGGACAGCGGCCGTTCGGCGGTACCCTGCTGCAGGATCTGGCCATCGCGGGCCAGGTGCTCAACATGATGGACGATCCGCGACACGCGCAGGTTCGCCGGCTGGTTAGCTCCGGGCTGACGCCCCGGATGATCCGTCGCGTCGAGGACGACCTGCGGGCCCGGGCGCGCCGACTGCTGGATGCGGTGGTTCCGGGAGAACCGTTCGACTTCGTGGTCGACGTCGCCGCCGAACTGCCGATGCAGATGATCTGCATCCTGTTGGGTGTGCCGGAGTCCGAACGGCATTGGCTGTTCGAGGCGATCGAGCCGCAGTTCGACTTCGGCGGGTCGCGCAAGGCGTCCCTGTCGCAGCTGTCGGTTGAGGAGGCCGGCTCACGGATGTACTCCTACGGCCAGCAGTTGATCGCCGCCAAGCGCGCCGAGCCCACCGACGACATGCTCTCGGTGGTCGCCAACGCGATGCTCGACGATGCCGATACGCCGGAGCTGTCGGATCTCGAGTTGTATCTGTTCTTCAGCCTGTTGTTCAGCGCCGGCGCGGAGACGACGCGCAACGCGGTCGCCGGCGGGTTATTGGCGCTGGCCGAGCATCCTGAGCAATTGCTTTCCCTGCGTGATGATTTCGGGTTGCTGCCGGCGGCGATCGAAGAGATCGTCCGATGGACGTCGCCGTCGCCGTCCAAGCGGCGCACCGCCACCCGCGACGTCACGATCGGCGGGCACTCGATCGAAGCGGGCCAGAAGGTGCAGATCTGGGAGGGCTCGGCCAACCGCGACACCGACGTTTTCGACCGCGCCGACGTGTTCGACGTAACACGAAAACCCAATCCACACCTGGGATTTGGTCAGGGCGTGCACTACTGCCTGGGCGCCAACTTGGCCCGGCTGGAGCTGCGGGTGCTGTATGAGGAGCTGCTGTCGCGGTTCGACACCGTGCGACTCGCGCAGCCCGTCGAATGGACACGCAGCAACCGGCATACCGGAATCCGGCACCTGATCGTGGAGTTGGCTCGGAGTTAACGGGGGCGGGCGTCGCCGTGACGTCGGGGACGCCGCCCCGTCTCGTGCCATGCCTCCGGTCGCATCGGCCTCGGCACAGCTGCGGCACAGTGAGCGGGACTACCGTGGCGACGGTGACCGATCGTCAAGAGCGCGCGATGTCCTTCGGCTCTGTTGCCGAGGATTACGACGGGCTGCGGCCGCCACCCCCGGACGAGGCGGTGGACTGGCTGGTGCCGCCCGGTTGCGAGGTGGCCGTCGACGTCGGCGCGGGCACCGGGCTGTTCACCCGCAGGCTCGTCGGCCGGGTGGCGGAGGTGATCGCGGTCGAGCCCGACTCGCGGATGCGCGAGGTGCTGGCGGCGCGCACGCCGGGAGTCCGGGCGCTCGAGGGTCGTGGCGAGGCGATTCCGCTTCCCGACGCGTCCGCGGACGCGGTGTTCGTGTCGTCGGCGTGGCACTGGATGGACCATGAGAGGGCGATACCGGAGATCGGGCGGGTGTTGCGCGACGGTGGCCGGCTCGGGCTGATCTGGACCAGCCGCGACCGCGAGGTGGATTGGGTGCGAGACCTGGACCGGTTGCCGGGGGGTGACGCCGTATCGACGGAACTTGCCAACCGATTTCGGAGGCGTCTGGACTTCGAGCTACCGGAGCCGCGGATCTTCGAAAACGTTGCGCGAGAGATCTTTCGGTTCGTGCGGACGATGGCGGTCGACGACGTCGTCGCGATGCTCGGCACCTACAGCAGGGCCATCGTCGCGTCGGCCGGAGATCGGGCGCGGGCTCAGGCGGCGGCGCGCGCCGATCTGCAGGCGCGCTTCCCTGGGGCTCACGTGATCGACGTGCCCATGCGGTCGTGGTGTTGGCGTGCGGATCGAATGTCGTCTGATCGCGTGCCGGCACATCAGTAGCACATGTTGTGCTACCATGTGCCGGTGGAGGTAATCGGCGTTCGAGAACTGCGACAGCACGCGTCGCGATACCTCGCCCGGGTCGAGGCAGGGGAGGAACTCGGTGTCACCAACAAAGGGCGGCTGGTGGCCCGCTTGGTTCCCGTCGGCGCCGCGCAGCGTTCGCGCGAAGCCCTGATCGAATCAGGTGCCTTGATTCCGGCCAGCCGAGCGCGCAACCTGCTCGACGTGACACCCGAGCCGCCCCGCGCCGACCAGCGAAGCCTCTACGACATTCTCCGTGAGATGCGCGACGAACAGTGATCTATGTCGAGACCTCGGCGCTTACGAAGCTGCTCATTGCCGAGCACGAGACGGCCGAACTGAAGGCATGGCTAGCCGCGCAAATCGACGGAGGTGCGTACGCGGTGACGAGCGCGCTCAGCCGTGTCGAGTTGATGCGCGTCGTAGCCCGACATGGAGGACCGAGCCAAGCCGACCGTGCGCGTTACCTCCTCGACGGGTTGGACATCCTCCCGCTCGCCGAATCGGTGATCGCCCTGGCGGAAACTATCGGCCCGGCCAGCCTGCGCTCTCTCGACGCGATCCATCTTGCGGCGGCAACCCAAATCCACCGGGAACTCCGAGCTTTCGTCACATACGACCATCGGTTGTTGGAGGGCTGCCGGCAGATCGGCCTCGCAACGGCATCTCCCGGCGTGGCTGTGTGAAACGCTAGGCCCCCGTGAGCGCGTCGACGCGGTAGCTACTCGCGGTCCAAAGTGGTGCCGTCGCAACGGGTGTCAGCGTGACGGTGATGACGGACTTGCCCGCGGTCAGAACGCCGGGGACGACGAACGTGTCGTCCAGCCAGCGGTGAAAGGTGTTGCTGCGCGGCTGTATCCAGGTGCCAACGGGCACGCCCTCCACGGTGACGTCGGCCGATTGAAAGCCGGTCGACTGGTCCGACGTGCGGCCCAGCAGGACCCCGTGGTTTTCGGGCGGGATCTGGACGTTGAGGGTGATCGGGTCGTGGGTGGCCCGGACCAACCCGGTGACGGGGCGGCCGTCGTCGCTGCCCTCGTAGGAGCTGACGAGCAACTCGGTGGAGCCAGCCTCACCGGGGCTGAGTTCGTCGCCGCGGACGATGGTGTCGTCGGGCTGTGTGTAAAGGAACGCCGTTGAGCTGTAGTGGGGTTGGACCATGTTGCGTTTACCGTGTTCGATGCCGAATCGCAGCGCGGAGTGATAGCCGATGGCGTCGGCCAGCAGTATCCGGTAGACGGCGACGCAGTAGTCCGCGCACCCACCGCTCGCCGTGCGCTGGTCGGGCTGGCCGTTGAGCGGATCGCTGAAGTGCGTGCCGCCGTTGAAATACCAGCCGCCCTCGTAGAAGTCCTCGGTGCCGGTTCCGTACCACTGCGGCGACGGGGAACCGTCGGTGTAGACGCGTTCGGCACCCTCGAGAAAGTATGGGGCGTCATCGCTGAACTTCGTCTTGGTTCGCGAGCCACGGATGGTGTGACTGACGCCGACGAACTTCCCGTGGCCCTGTTCTTCGGCGAACAGCCAGTCCTGGCCGGGCACAGTGGCTCCGGCGCGCGAGCGTGCGGTGAAATAGCCGGCCCGGCCGCTGGCCAGCGCCGCCGCCCACTGCGGATCGGCGGTCGTCGCCACGTCGGTCTCGATGCCCGGGACGGGATCACCGGTGGTATTGACCAGTGTGACGCGGACGTTGCGGGCGAAAGGCATTGGCCACCAAGCCGACAACGACAGCGCGTCGCCCTGCGGGGTCGTGGCGAACATCAGCGAGCGCACGTCGTTGGCGCCCAGTCCGGCGCCGAAGAATTCGGCCAGCGGTGAGTCGACCATTGTGCGGTCGTCGAACTCGATCACCAGGTGCAACCTGGCCAGCGCCGCGGCTTCCGGCAGCCGCAGGCGCAGCGCCGAAACCGCGCCCGGCCCTCGCGATTCCGCGATCGTCACACCGGCATCTGCAGGTACCTCGACCACCCGACGGTCATGCGTCTGTCCGACCACGCTGGGTTTCGGGTCGGCGGTGCCCGCCGCGCGCAGGGCGGCGACCACGTCGAGCGCGGGATCGGCGAGCGAGAATGTGCTGACGCCTTCGGCCGTCGCGAACTTGCGGTAACCGACGTGGTAGTACTGCAGATTCCGTGCGACGCTGATCCGCATCGACCGCCGGTACGGCATCGGCACCTTGATGTACACGCCGCCCGCCGATTGCGCGGCATTCGCCACCAGCGGCCACACGAACGGCGCGCCCCGCTCGCCGTCGACCAGTGACTGCAACGACGCGTCGATCACCGTCTGCCCGTCGAGTTCGATGCGGATCGCGCCCATCCGCGTGACGTTGCCGCCGTCGCGGGTGAACCAGATCGAATCGACCTCGCCGGCGCCGCGGTCCTCGGCTATCACGCAGCCGGCGCCGCCGGAGGCCAGGCAACCGCCGCTGCCGTTGTCGTTGCCGGTCGAGATGTCGAAATCGCCGCCGCTGCGATCGAAGCTCGACACCTGCAGCGTCTGCGTATCGGCGCTCAGATACGGCAGGCGATCCAGTCGTCGGTAGGTATCCCAGCCCACCAACCTGTCGCCGAGGCCGCCCGAAGGGGGTTCGGCCCGCGCAGTCACGGCGACGCCGCCGATCGCCAGCAGGACCGCGAACATCGCGGCCAGCGTCCGTGCCCTCACCGCCGCTCCTTACGGTTCAGCGAACAAGACCCAAGTTATGCCTTAGGGCATTCGCAGCCTGATCCCGGCCGCCTTCAGCTCCAGCGCGGCCAGCCCGCGAATGACTATGGGGTCCTCGTGCCGCCACGCCCCCACCGGATCCGGGCACACCTTCGCCAGCTTCGCCGGCGACCGGTTCGCCAATGCGCGTAGCGCCAGCAGTTGCTGACCGGCGGCGGAGGCGGCGAGCGCGGTCACGGCCAGCTTGCGCCGGAAGAACCGCAGCCGCAGGAACAACCACGGTCCGGTCACCGCGAGGATGGGCGTCGAGGCGACCGCCAGCGCCAGTACCACCGCCAGCCACGTCGCCGTCGTATCGAGATCGTGCCCGGCGCTTGCGATGTCGAGGGCGGCCTTGCTCGCCGCGGTGAGCGGCTTGCCTACCGCGTCGCCCAGTAACGGAATGTGCTGTGCGTCTTGGCCCGCCGACGCCAGGTTCCCCGCAACCCCCTTCGAGCCGGTTTCGACCTGGCGGCCGGCGTCGGCGATCGTTGAGATGGCGCTGTGCACTGCGAGGCCGACGAAGACCCAGATCGTCGTCCAGATCGTGACCGTGACGTCGCTCATCAATTGGCCGAACAGCCGCAGTGGCTTGGTGGAGTAGGGCAAGAACCTCATACCACTTGATACCAGCCCCCTACCAGGCCCCTTTGGCGCCAGCCTGCCGGATAGGCTGGCGCGATGCGTCCCGCTTTGTCCGATTACCAGCATTTGGCCAGCGGCAAGGTCCGCGAGATCTACCGCGTCGATGAGGACCACCTGTTGCTGGTCGCCTCGGACCGGATCTCGGCCTACGACTACGTCCTGGACAGCACCATCCCCGACAAGGGCCGCATCCTGACCGCGATGAGCGTGTTCTTCTTCGGCCTCGTCGACGCACCGAACCACCTGGCCGGTCCGCCGGACGACCCGCGAATTCCCGACGAGGTGCTGGGCCGGGCGCTGCTCGTGCGGCAGCTCGAGATGTTTCCGGTGGAATGTGTGGCGCGGGGGTATTTGACCGGCTCCGGGCTGCTGGACTACCAGTCGACCGGGAAGGTCTGCGGAATCGCGCTGCCCCCGGGGCTGGTCGAGGCCAGCAAGTTCGACTCCCCGCTGTTCACGCCGGCGACCAAGGCGGCGCTCGGAGACCACGACGAGAACATCTCGTTTGCCCGCGCGATCGAGCTGGTGGGCACGGTGCACGCCAATCAGCTGCGCGACCGCACGTTACAGATCTACGTGCAGGCCGCCGATCACGCGCTGAGAAAGGGAATCATCATCGCCGACACCAAGTTCGAGTTCGGCGTCGATCCCGACGGCAACATCCTGCTGGCCGACGAAATCTTCACACCGGACTCGTCGCGGTACTGGCCCGCCGACGAATACCGGCCGGGCGTGGTGCAGAACAGCTTCGACAAACAGTTCGTCCGTAACTGGCTCACCAGCCCCGCCTCCGGCTGGGACCGCGGCGGAACGAAGCCGCCACCACCGCTCCCGGACGACATCATCGACGCCACCCGGGACCGGTATATCAACGCCTACGAACGCATTTCGGGCCTGAGCTTCGACGACTGGATCGGGCCGGGCGCGTGACGGACACACCGGTGCCGCCGGTCGCCAAACGCGTCGACACCAGGCGTGAGTACCACGGCGACGTCTTCATCGACCCGTACGAATGGCTGCGGGACAAGGACAATCCCGAAGTGATCGCGTACCTCGAGGCCGAGAACGACTACGCCGACCAGACGACCGCGCACCTCGAACCGCTGCGGCAGAGCATCTTCGACGAGATCAAGGCGCGCACCAAAGAAACCGACCTGTCCGTGCCGGTCCGCCAGGGCGACTGGTGGTACTACGGTCGCACCTTTGAGGGAAAGCAGTACCGCGTCCAGTGCCGCTGTCCGGTCAGCGATCCCGACGACTGGGACCCGCCAATTCTGGACGAGAACACCGAGATCCCCGGCGAGCAGATCCTGCTCGACTCCAACGTCGAGGCCGAGGGCCACGAATTCTTCGCCCTCGGTGCCTGCCTGGTCAGCCTGGATGGCCACCTGCTCGCGTACTCGGTGGACGTTCTCGGCGACGAGCGATACACGCTGCGATTCAAGGACTTACGCACCGGTGAGCTGTTCCCCGACGAGCTCACCCCGATCGGCGCCGGGGTGACCTGGGCCGCCGACAACCGGACCGTGTACTACACGACGCTGGACGAGGCCCGGCGTCCCGACAAGGTGTGGCGCTACCGACTCGGCGCGGGTGAATCGTCGGAGCAGGTGTATCACGAGCCCGACGAACGGTTTTGGCTCGCGGTGGGGCTCACCCGAAGCGAAGACTACGTCCTCATCTCCGCGGGATCGGCCATCACGTCGGAATACCGTTACGCCGACGCGGCCGACCCCGAGGCGCAGTTCACCGTCGTGTTGCCGCGACGGGACGGTGTCGAGTACTCGATCGAGCACGCGGTGGTTGGTGGCGAGGACCGATTCCTGATCATGCACAACGACGGTGCGGTGAACTTCACCCTCGTCGAGGCGCCCGTCAGCGACCCGACTCGGCAGCGCACCCTGATCGCGCACCGCGACGACGTGCGCCTCGATTACGTGGACGCCTTCGCGCGCCACCTGGTGGTCAGCTACCGGCGCGAGGCGCTGCCGCGGATCCAGCTGTGGCCCGTCGGCGACGACGGCAACTACGCTGAGCCCGAGGAGATCTCGTTCGACTCCGAGCTGACGTCGTCCGGCGTGAGCGCCAACCCGAACTGGGACTCGCCCAAGCTGCGGATCCGGGCGGGCTCGTTTATCACGCCGTCGCGCGTCTATGACCTCGACCTGAACACCGGCGAACGCACGCTGCTGCGCGAGCAACCCGTACTCGGCGACTACCGGCCGTCGGACTACGTCGAGCGGCGCGACTGGGCGCGCGCCGAGGACGGCACCCTGATCCCGCTGTCGATCGTGCATCGCGTCGGCACCGAATTTCCGGCGCCGGCATTGCTGTACGGCTACGGTGCCTATGAGATCTGCACTGACCCGGCTTTTTCCATCGCCCGGCTGTCGCTGCTGGATCGCGGCATGGTGTTCGTCGTCGCCCACGTTCGGGGCGGCGGCGAGATGGGCAGGCTTTGGTACGAGCACGGCAAGCTGCTGAAGAAGCGGAACACCTTCACCGACTTCGTTGCGGCGGGAAGGCATCTGGTGGACTCCGGACTCACCCGGCCGCAGAAGCTGGTGGCTCTGGGCGGCAGCGCCGGAGGTCTGCTGGTGGGCGCGGTGGCGAACCTGGCCCCCGACCTGTTCGCGGGGATACTCGCGCAGGTGCCCTTCGTCGACCCGCTGACCACCATCCTGGATCCCTCCCTGCCGCTGACCGTCACCGAATGGGACGAATGGGGAAACCCGTTGGAAGACAGCGGTGTCTACGCCTACATGAAGTCATACTCGCCGTACGAGAACGTCGAAGCCAAGCCGTATCCGGCAATCCTGGCGATGACGTCACTCAACGACACCCGGGTCTACTACGTCGAGCCGGCCAAATGGGTTGCCGCCCTGCGGCACACCAAGACCGACGACAACCCGGTGCTGCTCAAGACCCAGATGGCGGCCGGCCATGGTGGGGTCAGCGGCCGCTACAAAGCATGGAAGGAAACCGCGTACCAGTACGCCTGGCTGCTGGCCGCCGCCGACGGCGACCGCTACGGCCGCGGCCAGGAACGCGACCTCGAGGGCGGCGCGCAGGGATAGCCGCGTCGTCATCGACTTGGGCGGATTGGGCATCCGGGCCGCATAGACGTTGGCCGGGAACATCGCCAGCATCAGCACCAGCAGGCACCAGGCCGCGGCCACCCGGGTGGCGGGCAGCAGCAGGCCTACCGCGCCCAGCAACTCCAGCACGCCGGTGGCGGTGACCAGCAGGCCGCGCATGGGGAGGCGCGGCGGAACGATCGCGACGAGGTCGCGGCGCAACGGCGGTGCGAAATGCGCGGTGCCGGTCAGGACGAACATCGCGGCCAGTCCGACGGCGATCGCCGCGGGCCAGCTGTCGCAGTAGGCGACCCCAAACCATCCGACGATCCTGGCGGCGAGGCTACCCACCAGCAGCGCGATCACAGGAGCCATTTCCAGTTCCCCAATCTAGTCAGTGACAAGTTCGGGGATCACGTTAGGCTCGCCATCTAGCCACTGTCAAGTTCGAGGCGCTATGCTGGCGCCGTGAATCGCCCCGCCTACCACCACGGCGACCTGCGGGCCGTCATCCTGACCGAAGCCGCGCGCCTGGTTGCCGAGCGCGGCGCCGACCGTGTGTCGCTACGCGAATTGGCCCGGGACGCCGGCGTATCGCACGCCGCGCCCGCGCACCACTTCAGCGATCGGCGTGGCTTGTTCACCGCGCTGGCCACGGAGGGCTTTCGGCTGCTGGCCGAGGCGCTCGTCGCAGCGCGACCGCAATTTGCCGACGCGGCGGTGGCCTACGTCCGGTTCGCCATCACCCATCCGGGTCACTACCAGGTGATGTTCAACAAGTCGTTGCTCGACACGTCCGACGCGGAACTGGCCGCCGCCGAAGCCGCCGCCGGCGCCGAACTGTCACGCGGGGTGTCGACGCTGGCCGACCAGAACGCGCGTGCCGACCCGGCCGGCGCCGAGCTGGCGGCTTGGTCGCTGGTGCACGGGTTTTCGACGCTGTGGCTCAACGATGCCGTCAATCCCGAAGTGCGACGGGCAGATCCGATGGACACGGTGATGCGGATTGCGACGATGCTGTTCGAGGCCTAGGTTGCTCGCGCTACTGGGCGGCGGGGGTCTTCGGCAGAAAGGCCGCCGGGATGATGGTCGTCAGCACCAGGGCGACCGCCACCACGAACACCGTCGTGTAGGCGTGCGAAAGGTCGTGCAGCACATTGTCCGCAAAGCCGGGGGCGAGCGTCTGCCGGGGTACGGCCGACGGGTCGACTGAACCGCCACTGGCCGCGGCCCTTTGTTGCAGGGCGGCAAGTTTGTTTGCCGCACTGATGTTTTCGCTGCGGTTGAACTGGTTGGTCAGGATCATCGACATCAGCGCGGTTCCCATCGAGCCGCCCACCTGCTGGCTGACACTGATCAGCGTCGTACCACGCGCAATCTGATGCGGCGCCAATGCCTGCACCGACGCCACGGACAGCGGCATCATGGTGCACCCCATGCCCAGGCCCATGATCGTCAACCCGATCAACAGGGTGGGCACGTACGCGGCCTGCCGGGCCACGCCGAAAGCGAACGTGCCCAGGCCCGCGGTGATCAGCGCGATGCCGACCAGCACGATCTTGCCCGGACCCTGCCGGTCGACCAGCGGGCCGGTCAGTCGCATGGTCAGCATCGCGCCGAGTCCCTGGGGGATCATGTGCAGCCCGGCCTGCATCGGCGTGTGGTGCAGCACCTGCTGGAGGTAGCTCGGCAGTACCAGGCACGCACCGAAGAAGGCAACGGCGAACACCACCATCGTCACGTTGGCCTGGGTGAGCACCGGGTTGCCGAACAGCCGCAAATCGATGAGTGGGTGATCCGCTCGGCGCCATGCATGCACCACGAACGCGGCGATCAGCGCCAGCCCGATCCCCGCCGGGATCAGCACGTGGCGATCGGCCACCGTCCCGCGGCCCGGGATGGAAGACACCGCAAACAGGAACGTCGCGAGTCCGGGGGAGAGCAGCAGCCCACCGACGACGTCGAACGTCTCCGACCGCGCCGGGTGATCCTTCGCGAAGACGATGGCCGCGAGGGCGATGGTGGCGAGCCCGAACGGCAGGTTGATCAGGAAGATCCACCGCCAGCTCGAGGTGCCGATGAGCCAGCCGCCCAGGATCGGGCCGCCGATGGGGGCGAGCAGCATCGGGATGCTCAGGATCGACATCAGCCGCCCGAGTCGGCGGGGGCCGGCCTCGCGGGTCAGGATCATGAAACTCAGCGGCAGCAGCATGCCGCCGCCGATGCCCTGAATTACCCGGAAAATGATGAGCTGCAGGATGTTCGCCGCCGCCGCGCACAACAGCGAGCCGAGCGTGAACGCCAGCACCGAGCCCATGAAGAGGCGCTTGGTGCCGAACCGGTCGGCGGCCCAGCCGGTCACCGGGATCACGGTGGCCAGCGCGAGCGTGTAGCCCGTCATCGTCCAGCCCACGACGGCCTGCGTCGAGCCGAACTGATCGATGAAGGTGCGCTGCGCGACGCTGACGACGGTGACGTCCAGGATCGCCATCACGGTGGCCAGGATGCATACCCCGGAGATCCGCAACAGTCTGGCGTCGAGCTTGTCCGGACAGACCGGTGCACCCGCCCCTGACTGCAGGGTGGGGGTGGTGAGCGGCGGGGCGTCGGCCGCTGCGGAACGGGCCTCGTCCATGGCGTTGCTTAGCATATCGAACCGTTTTTGCGCGGCGCCGCTGGCGGCGGTTTGCCACAACTGTGAAGCGGCTGTATATACGCCTGCCGTCTGCGTGTCCTTCACCGTCCCGACATCTGGAATCGGCACACTGCGAGTGTGTCTGGAAAACTGATCGTCTCGGTCTCGGGGATAGGGGAACGCACTCTGTCCGACGTCGAGGCGTTTTGTGCGCAGATGGACGCCCGCTCCGTGCCGGTGTCGTTGCTGGTGGCTCCCCGCCTGTCGGGTGACTACCGCCTGGACGACGACCCGCGCACCGTCGAGTGGCTGTCGAGCCGCCGCTTCGGTGGGGACGCGATTGTTCTGCACGGCTACGACGACGCGGCCACCAAGAAGCGGCGCGGCGAGTTCGCCATGCTGCGCGCGCACGAGGCCAACCTGCGGCTGACGGCCGCCGACCGGGTGCTCGAGCACCTCGGGTTGCGCACCCGGCTCTTCGCGGCGCCGGGCTGGGTGGTGTCGCCAGGTGTAGTGAAAGCATTGCCGCGGAATGGCTTTCGGTTGCTTGCGGACCTGCACGGGGTCACCGACCTGGTGCGCCACACCACGGTGCGCACCCGCGTGCTGGGGATCGGCGAAGGCTTCCTGACGGAGCCGTGGTGGTGCCGAATGGTGGTGCTGTCCGCCGAGCGGATCGCCCGGCGTGGCGGCGTGGTGCGGGTGGCGGTCGCCGCCCGGCAGCTGCGCAAGCCCGGCCCGCTGCAGGCAATGCTGGACGCCGTCGACCTGGCATGCATGCACGGCTGCACGCCGACCGTGTACCAGTGGCAGCCCGATAAGGCCAATCTCGACGCCGCCTGATCGCGGGGGTAATTACCCTGTACCGACATGGGCGATTCTTCGGGCGCAGGGTTCGACGCTGACGTCATCGTTGTCGGAGCGGGCCTCGCGGGTCTGGTAGCGGCCTGCGAGTTGGTGGAGCGCGGTTTGCGCGTGCTGATCCTGGACCAGGAGAACAGCGCCAACCTCGGTGGGCAGGCATTCTGGTCGTTCGGCGGGCTGTTCTTCGTCGACAGCCCCGAGCAACGCAGGCTCGGCATCCGCGACAGCCACGAACTGGCGTTGCAGGACTGGCTCGGAACGGCGGGCTTCGATCGCCCGGAAGACCATTGGCCGCGACAGTGGGCGCACGCGTACGTCGATTTCGCGGCCGGCGAGAAGCGCTCGTGGCTGCATGCCCGGGGGGTGCAGATCTTCCCGTTCGTGGGCTGGGCCGAGCGCGGCGGCTATGACGCCCGAGGACACGGCAATTCGGTTCCGCGCTTCCACATCACGTGGGGTACCGGGCCCGCCTTGGTCGAAGTATTCGCGCGTCGGCTGCGGGACCGTTCGACGGTGCGCTTCGCCCATCGCCACCAGGTCGACGAGTTGATCGTCGAGTCCGGCGCCGTGACGGGCGTCCGCGGCACGGTGCTTGAGCCGTCGACCGAACCACGCGGCGTGCCCTCGTCACGAAAGGCGCTGGGCCAATTCGAATTCCGGGCCTCCGCTGTGATCGTCACCAGCGGCGGCATCGGGGGCAACCACGAGCTGGTGCGCAAGAACTGGCCGAAGCGGATGGGCCGCGTCCCCGAGCAGATGCTGTGCGGGGTGCCGGCCCACGTCGACGGCCGGATGATCGGCATCTCCCAAGAGGCCGGCGCGCGGGTGATCAACCCCGACCGGATGTGGCACTACACCGAGGGCATCACCAACTACGACCCGATCTGGCCGAGCCATGGCATCCGGATCATCCCGGGCCCGTCGTCGCTGTGGCTGGATGCGGCCGGCAAGCGTCTGCCGGTTCCGCTTTATCCCGGCTTCGACACCCTCGGCACGTGGGAGTACATCATCAAATCCGGCTCTGACTACACGTGGTTCGTGTTGAACGCCAAGATCATTGAGAAGGAGTTCGCGCTTTCCGGGCAGGAGCAGAACCCCGACCTGACCGGGCAGAGCGTGGTGCAGTTGCTGCGGTCGCGGGTTCGGTCCGGCCCGCCGGGGCCGGTGCAGGCCTTCGTCGACCGGGGCGTGGACTTCGTCAGCGCACATTCGTTGCGCGAGTTGGTGACCGGCATGAACAAGTTGCCCGACGTGGTGCCGCTGGATTACGCGACCGTGGAAGCCGAGGTCACCGCGCGGGACCGCGAGGTGGCCAACAGGTTCAGCAAGGACGGCCAGATCACCGCGATCCGGGCCGCCCGCGGGTATCTGGGCGACCGGTTCACCCGCGTGGTGGCGCCGCACCGCTTGACCGACCCGAAGGCGGGGCCGTTGATCGCCGTCAAGCTGCACATCCTGACTCGAAAGACGCTCGGCGGCATCGAAACCGACCTGGACTCGCGGGTGCTCAAGGACGACGGCACGCCGTTGGCCGGGTTGTATGCGGCCGGCGAGGTCGCCGGGTTCGGCGGCGGCGGGGTGCATGGCTACCGCGCGCTGGAGGGCACCTTCCTGGGCGGGTGCATCTTCTCGGGGCGGGCGGCCGGCCGTGGTGCGGCGAGCGACATCAAGTAGGGCGACCCCTTCCACGAGCAGACGCAAAAGCCCCTCATTTCGGTACGAATGGGGGCTTTTGCGTCTGCTCGGCCTAGAAGGTGACGCCGTTCTCCTCGGGAAGGACCTGGAAGTCGGTGGTGGTCATCTCGGTGAGCCGGCCGTAGTAGATACCCCTGGCCTCGGGGGCGACGACGCCCTGATGGATGGGCACCGCGCGGGCCGGGGCCACCGCGCGCAGATAGTCGACGGCCTCGGAGATCTTCATCCAGGGCGCCGCCGCGGGCGTGGCCAACACGTCCACCGGCTCGTCGGGAACGAACAGCGCGTCACCGGGATGCATCAGCCGCGCCGGATGTTCGCCGTCGCCGACCAGATACGAGATGTTGTCTATGACAGGGATTTCCGGATGGATCACCGCGTGCCGGCCCCCGACGGCCCGCAGTGTCAGCTCCCCGACCGGCAGCGTGTCGCCGACCCGCACCGCCTGGCACGGCGCGCCCAGCTGCTCGGTAGTCTGCGGGTCGGCGTAGAGCACCGCGTTCGGATTGCCCTCGAGCAGCGCCGGCAGTCGGCTGACGTCCACGTGATCCGGATGCTGATGGGTTATCACGATCGCGGACAGGCCGGTGAGTCCCTCGAAGCCGTGCGCGAAGGTGCCGGGATCGAAGAGCAACCTGGTGTTGCCGAAGTCCGCGAGCAAGCAGGAATGGCCGAAATGCGTCAGTTGCATAGGTTCGATTGTGCACGCGTCGGGCGGCGCGACACCGCCCGCCGGTAGAGTTGGCGCCGACCCTGTGCCCGGTTCCTTAACTCGCGCCGCTTCGGCGCTCGTTGTCACCGGGCGTAGCAATCGGATCTTGAGGAGGAGTGCCGGTGGCCCGGGTGGTCGTGCACGTGATGCCCAAGGCGGAGATTTTGGACCCGCAGGGTCAGGCGATTGTCGGTGCGTTGGGCCGGCTCGGTCATCCGGGCATCTCAGATGTCCGTCAGGGCAAGAGATTTGAGTTAGAGGTCGACGACACCATCGACGACTCGACGCTCGCCGAGATCGCCGAGTCGCTGTTGGCGAACACCGTCATCGAGAACTGGACGATCACCCGGGAAGCGCAGCAGTGACCGCCCGGATCGGCGTCATCACCTTCCCCGGCAGCCTCGACGATGTGGATGCCGCGCGCGCGGCCCGACTGGTGGGTGCCGAGGCGGTCAGCCTCTGGCACGCTGACGCCGACCTGAAGGGCGTCGACGCGGTGGTGGTGCCGGGCGGGTTCTCCTACGGGGACTACCTGCGGGCGGGCGCGATCGCCCGCTTCGCGCCGCTGATGGGTGAGGTGGTCGCCGCCGCGGGACGCGGGTTGCCGGTCTTAGGCATCTGCAACGGTTTTCAGGTGTTGTGCGAGGCCGGGCTGCTGCCCGGTGCGCTGACCCGCAACGCCGGCCTGCACTTCATCTGCCGGGACGTATGGTTGCGGGTTACGTCGACGTCGACGGCGTGGACCTCGCGCTTCGAGCCGGACGCCGACCTGCTGGTGCCGCTGAAGTCCGGCGAAGGGCGCTACGTGGCGCCCGCCAAGGTGCTCGACGAGCTCGAGGGTGAGGGCCGCGTAGTGTTCCGCTACCACGACAACGTCAACGGCTCGCTGCGCGATATCGCCGGGATCAGCTCGGCCAACGGTCGCGTCGTCGGGCTGATGCCGCACCCCGAGCACGCCACCGAAGCGCTAACCGGCCCCTCAGACGACGGACTCGGCCTGTTCTACTCCGCCCTCGACGCCGTGTTGGCGGCCTGAGTCGATCACCCGGTAAATGCCTGCGGCGCTGCGTAATTCCGCGAACGCGGACTTCAGTGCGTCGGTGGCGTCGTGCGGGTCGTCGAACGTCTGGTCGTCGGTGAGCACCGCGATGCCGAGCTGGTCGGCGTAACTCCACACGGTGATGTTGACGGGCGCGCCGGGGGATAGCACGCCGGTCGAGTAGATTTCGCTGACCGACGCGCCCGCGAACTGGCCACGCTCGCGCGGGCCCATGACGCTGGACACGGCGACGTTCATCAGCTTGTTCGGTGCGTCGCGCCGGCCGAGCCACCGAAACGCGGCCGGCGCGATCGCCGGCGGCAGATAGGCCATCATGCGGGCGTAGAGACGCGGGCCGAGGATTTCGTGGTCCTCCTTGGCGATCCGGCTCGCCAGCGCGACCAGCCGCGCCCGTTCGACGGCGTCGGGGACGTGGACCGGCAGGGACACCATCAGGCCGCTGATCTCGTTGCCGGTCACCCGGTCCGACTTGTCGGTGGCCGTGGGCACCGAGGCGATCAGCGGACGGTCGGCGCTGCCGTCGTAGTCCAACAGCAGCCTGCGCAATCCGCCGGCCGCGATGGTCAGGATCAGGTCGTTGAACGTCACGCCGAGCGCCCTGGCGGTGGCCTTGACGTCGGCCAGCGGCAACGACGCGGTAGCGAACCGGCGCTGGGGCGACACCACGTGGTTGAGGAACGTCGGTGGCGCGTCCAGCCCGCCCGCCAGGTCGGGGTGCTGCCCACGCTGCCTGGCCCGCCGGCGTACCCGCGTCATCCCCAGCGCGGCGTCGCGGAGTAGGCGGGGCAGCCCGGCGATCTGGCGGACGTGGTCGCGGCCGGCGGAACGCACCAGCTCGACGGCCGTTGGGACTTCCTCGGCGCGGTCGCAGGCAACCTCGGCCACGTCGGTCAGATCCATCGCCCGTTCCAGCAGGTTCGCCGAGGCGACGCCGTCGGCCAGCGCGTGGTGCACCTTGCCGATCAGCGCGAACCGGTTGCCGGCCAACCCCTCGGCGAAGTGGAACTCCCACAGTGGGCGGTCGCGGTCCAGCGGCGTGGAGGCGACGCGCCCGATGGCCTCGTCCAGCTCGCGCCGACCGCCGGGGGCGGCTACCTGGATCCGTCGCACGTGGTAGTCCAGGTCCACGTCGCAGTCCTGGCGCCACATCGGATGATGCAGCCGCCAGGGGACGCGGACAAGTCGGTAGCGCAGCGGTTCCAGCACGTGCAGCCGGGCGCGGATGTGCTCGCGGAAGGCCTCGAACCCGAAGCCGGGGACGTCGGCGGCATCGATCACCGCGACTTTCAGCGTGTGCGTATGCAGGTTCGGCGTCTCGCTGTAGATCAGCATGGCGTCCATGCCGTTGAGTCGTTGCATCAGACTGTCAGGCTCTCTGTGACGTCGGGACGCGGGTCGCCCAGCCGAGACCCGAGGGCACCCCAGGGGTCCGCGTAGCGCCCCGGCGCATCCCGGTAGGCGGCGCGACGCCCGAGCACGAAACGGGCGAGCGGCGCTACCAACCGCATCGGGTAGCGCCGCCACCCGGCGGCGGCGCGCATCTCCGCGAGCATCGCCGGCCAGCTGTGTTGCTGGAAGGAGAGGGCCTCCTGGGCGCGGGTGGTGTCCATCCAGTCGGTGACGAACCAGTCCTCGTCGCTGTCCGGGTCCCCGGGCCGGCCCTCGGGCAACACGTCGACCAGGCCCCTGGCCGCGGCCAGCGCCTTGCCGACGTCGCCCTGCCGCAGCAAGTGCGACTCGTCGCCGCCGATCAGTAGGATTTCGCCGACCACATCGGCCGTCGTCGCGGCGGAGAATGCGGCGGCGACGTCGCGGACGTCGACGCTGTGCATGCGCCCGTCGGTGGGCAGCGCACTCTCGAAGAACAGGGCGTCGAGGCTGAAGGGCATGGCGCCCGGGTCGACGCTCATCACCCCGCCGAGTCGCAGTACCACCCACGGCAGGTCGGAGGACCGGACGTGCTCCTCGGCCTCGGCCTTGTGCGCGCCGTAGAGATCCGACGGTCGCAGCGGGGTGTCGTCGCGCAGCAACTCGGGGTGCCGATGCGGGTTGCGGGCGCCGTGCACGGCGTTGCTGGAGGCCTGGACGAAGCGCGGCGGCGGCTGGCACGACTCCGCCGCGCGCAACAGCGTCACGGTGGCGTCGACGTTCACGCGGCGCGCCAGTTCGTGTTGGCGATAGATCACCGGTGGTATGACGGCCGCCAGGTGGACGATCACGGTCGGCGACGTATCGGCCAGCAGGGTGTGGACCTGAGCCGCGTCGGTGAGGTCTGCCCACCGCGCTTCGACACCGTCGGGCAGCGACAGCGCTGCCTTGCGCTGCGCCTCGGTGCCGAGGTCGGTGGCGACCACCCGGTGGCCGTCCGCCGCGAGCCGACGCACGGTCTGCGACCCGACCAGCCCAAATCCGCCCGTGACAAGAACCTTCTCGGTCATCGCTTACCTCGCTGTGGGATTTGTCCACTCAAAGTGGATATGGCATTCTCTTAATTAGAGAGTACCGTATCCTCTACGTATGTAGAGACTCCGACAAGGTAATCTTCATCACGCCGGCCGCGAGGCACGCAGACACTCGGAGTGAGCCATGGGGGATACGCCTGACAACCACGCAATCGCCAAGTGGGATCCGACGTTCACCAGGCAAGTCGCGACCGCGGGCGGGGCGGTGGTGAAGCGCTGGTTTCGCGCCGAGGTCCGCAATACCGACAACGTCCCGCCGCTCGGCGGAGCGTTGCTGGTGTCCAACCACTCGGGCGGCATGGCCACCCCCGACGGCTTCATCTACGTGCCGCCGCTCTATGACCGGTTCGGATATCAGCGCCCGATTTACGTCTTGGCGCACTACGGGCTGCTCAAGCTGACCGGTCCACTGCGCAGATACCTGTTGCGCCTCGGGGTCATCGACGCGACCCGGGAGAATGCCGCCGCGGCGCTGAATTCGGACGCGCTGGTGCTGGTGTTCCCGGGCGGCGAATACGACTCGTTCCGGCCCACGGTGGGTGCCAACAAGGTCGACTTCAACGGCCACACGGGTTACGTCAACACCGCCATCGAAGCCGGTGTGCCGATCGTGCCGATGGTGTCGATCGGCGGACAGGAAACCCAGCTGTTTTTGGCCCGCGGCAGCGAGCTTGCCAGCCGGCTCGGCCTGACCAAGCTCCGGCTGAACGTGCTGCCGTTGAGTTTCGGGTTCCCGTTCGGGCTGACGCCGATCGTGCCGGCGAATTTCCCGCTGCCGGCCAAGATCGTCACCGAGGTGCTCGAGCCGATCGACATCGCCGCGCGCTTCGGCGACGATCCCGACGTCGACGAGGTCGACGCCTACGTGCGGTCAGTGATGCAGCGCGCCCTCGACCGGTTGGCCCGGCAACGCCGCTTCCCCTTCCTGGGCTGAAGACCGGAGGGGCTCAGCCGGCGTCACGCAGCAGCGGTTCTTGCGGCGCGGGCAGCTCCGCGACCGGCGTCAGCTCGGCGAACAGTTCCGTCGCGACCGCGAGGATGTGGTCCACGTACGACGCGAAATCGTCGAACGGGATGCGGTCGACGATCCGGCGCAGCCCGCTGGCGTAGACGCCGATGCGCTGCGGGTCCGACGATCCGTGCACGACCGCGATGACCGGGCGGTTCTGTTGGTTCCACTCGTCGGCGACTTGCTCCAGCCGGGCATCCTCGGCGACGGGAAAGAAGCAGGCCGGAGTGATGCGGATCGTGAAGACGTCGGAGTGCCAGCGGGAGATCCCGAGGTGTACGTGCAGCCGGTGCGGGTGGGCGTTGGCGACGAAGAAGTACTCGCCGTCGTGCTGACCGCGGAAGTACCGGCGCCCACGGGTGCGCAGGTAACGTTCGATCAGGTCGGTACCCAGGGGCTCACCCGGTTGCAGCGTCATGGTGGAAATGCTCCCGCCCGCGCCTTTGCGAATCCTTGGAGCCGAGCTACGGCGAATCGAAGAATCTCTTGAGAATTTGCTGAGTGACAGGCGCTGTCACACAACCGGATCGAAGAGTCCAAGCGACCAGGGCTTTCGGGTTGCTATGGTCCGCTTACCCAGCGTGCCGCCGCCCACCTCGCCGGCGCGCTGGCCGCACAGAATGGTTGGGAGGTTGACCCATGGTCTTCACGGTCGAGCGGTTGGACCACGTTGTGGTGAACTGCCGGGATGTCGGTGCCACCGCGGCGTGGTACGAACGCGTCCTCGGCATGACGCGGGAGACCTTCGGCCCGACCGCGCGGACCGCGCTTCGGTTCGGCAATCAGAAGATCAACCTGCGCCCTGTCGGCGCTGAGGCGCAGGACCCCGACTGGGTCACCGGGTCCGTCGAAGCGGCGGGTTCTGAAGACCTGTGTTTCGTCACGCGCGCGACGCCGGGCGAGGTGCGGGCGCACCTGGCCGCGTGTGGCGTCGACATCACCGACGGGCCGGTCGTCAGGACCGGCGCCCTAGGCTCCATGACGTCACACTATTGCCGCGACCCCGACGGGAACCTGATCGAGATCGCCGTGTACTGATCGGCCGCCATTCCGCGCTCGGCGTCAAAGCGGATACAGCCCCGGCAGGTTGACCACTATCGCTTCCTGCGTGCTGCGCGCGATCACCACCTCCGCCGGGTGGTCGGGGTCGGGGTTCTCCTCCCGATGCGGCAGGTACGGCGGGACGAAGATGTAGTCGCCGGGCCGCGCGGAGATCCGTACCTCTTGGGTACCGTCGTGAAACACGAACTGCGGGTTGCCGCTTCGCACATAGATCGCGGTTTCGGACTCGCCATGATGGTGGTTGGCCGACGCTGCCGCCGGGGCGACGTGCGTCTCACCCATCCAGAGCTTCTCGGCGCCGACGGACCGGCCGCTGAGCGCGGCGAAGCGTCGCATGCCGTCCGACTGCGCGGTGTCGGAGCTGATCTCCGACGCCGTGACGTGGTGCACCCGGTTGCGCGCCACCTGCGCGGCGGACTCGTCGAAGTCGGGATGGAATCCGTCCGCGGTCGCCATCAAAGTTCCTTCCCGCCACACCGCTACGGAATACGAATCGCGGTAGGCCTCAAGCAGTCTCAACCATAGTGCGCCGACGGTCGGAAAGCACGGTGCGCCGGGCCGCAGCCGAGCGCCGGCGACGGCCCGCAGTCATTGGCCCGTCAGCTGCACAGCGAGCTCACGCAGATCGCGCGCCACCAGGGTCGGTTGCGGCAGGCCCTCGACCGGCAGCGGTGGATTGCCCGGCCGGGTGATGAGCGCCGAGCTGAAGCCCACGCCCTGCGCGCCGAGGGTGTCCCACACGTGCGCGGCCACCATCATGCAATCCTCGGGTGCGAAGTCGAGTACCTGGCACACCTGCCGATAGACCGCCGGGGCCGGTTTGAATTCCCGGCAGGAATCCACACTCAGCTGATGCTCGAAATAGCCGGCCAGCCCGGCATTGTCGAGGGGCGTCGGCACGTCCGGATGATGCGGTGAATTGGTCAGGGTAACCAGGCGAAAACCATTGTCGCGCAATACTGCCAATCCTTCGCCGACATCGGGGTGGGCCGGCATGGTGCGCATCCGCTCGCGCAACCGGGCCACGTCGTCGTCGGTCACGTCCACCTGGTGCGCCGTGCCCAGCATGTGCAACACCCCTTGGCCGAGCGCGAAGAAGTCCACATAGTATCCAGCCAGCGTGGTGGCCATCGAGTACATGACGAGCTGGCCGAACCATTCCCGCAGCACCCGCTCATCGCCGAACAGCGTCCCGAAAAACGGTGCAATCGAGTCGATGTCGATCAGCGTCTCGTTCACGTCGAACACCAGCACTGACGGTCGAGCGTCCATAGTGTGTCCTCCCGGCCGTAGTTACGCGATCAGACACCATCAAAGCCGACGTTGCTGTGGACACCGCTCCGCTGCCATGTCAGTCCAGGACGACGACCATCTTGCCGCCGGCTTCGCCGGCTTCCATCACGCGATGCGCCTCCCGAATCTGATCGAACGCGAAGACGCGCGACGGCGTCGCGTTGAGCTCGCCGTCGGCCACCTGCCGGGCGATGTCCTGCAGCGGTACGTCGGAAAGCGGGAAGCCCGGTGCCCCGAACACGAAGCTGCCGAAGAAGTTCAGATTCACGCCGCTGGGCATGCGCAGCAGCGGGTTGAAGTCGCCGATCGGGTCAAGTCCGCCGAGCCAGCCCGCCAGGCACGCGGACCCATCCCGGCGCAGCATGTCCAGCGAGTCGAGGATGGTGCTGTTGCCCACCAGGTCGAGGACGGCGTCAACCTGCTTGGCTTCCGCGAGGTGGGCGGCCAGGTCGCGCCGTTCCAGCTCGACGCGCGACGCGCCAAGCTGCTCGAGCACGGGGATGCGCTGCTCGCTGCGCGCGGTGGCAATGACGCGCGCACCGACGGCGACCGCCAGCCGCAGCGCGGCCTGGCCGAACGACGAGGTTGCGCCGCGGAGGACCAGTGTCTGTCCGGGCTTCAGGTCGAGATTACGGAACAGGCAGGTCCAGGCGACCGCGTAGGTTTCCGGCAGAGCCGCCAATTGCGCCCAGGGCAAGTCCGATTCGATGCGCGCGACGTTCTGCGCACGCACCCGGGTGTATTCGGCATAGCTGCCGTTGACGGACCGCCCCAGGCCGCCCATCAACGCCGCCACCTTGGCGCCGACGGGAAACTCACCCCCGGGGCACGAGTCGACGACGCCGACGCATTCGATGCCGCTGACTTCCGCCGCTTCCGCCCATTCCCCGCGGCGCATGTGCACCTCGGCGTGGTTGAGGCCGAAGGCCTTGACCGCTATCACCACCTCGCCGTCCTTGGGCAGCGGCTTCGGGATGTCGGCGTAGACCAGTTTGTCCAGCCCGCCGAACCCGTCCAGGATGATCGCGCGCATGGTCTGTGTGCCGGACCGCTCACGCACCACCGCCGGCGAGGTGGGCAGCGCAGGAGTCGTCGTGTCTTTGCTGCTGACTGCGGTCATAGTCGTTGCCTTCCAATGCCATTGTTCGCCGTGAATCACTCTATTGGGTCGTTTGACCCAGTAATTATGGGCCAGATGACCCAGTTCTGTCCAGCGAGGAGGCGGGATTGGTCGGGCCGCGTCAGGATTTCGCGCGGCGCCGGCTCGTGCGGCGTTTCGGAAGCGCCGCGAACGACTCCACGTACTCCACGGCCGCGGTGACCGCGACCCGCAGCGGTTCGGCGTCACCGGTGGCGTGGGTGA
The DNA here is from genome assembly GCF_059812195.1 of Mycobacterium sp. NGS68. Taxonomy (NCBI): domain Bacteria; kingdom Bacillati; phylum Actinomycetota; class Actinomycetes; order Mycobacteriales; family Mycobacteriaceae; genus Mycobacterium; species Mycobacterium sp. NGS68. Next base: position 107,557 of record NZ_JCALCE010000015.1, read on the forward strand.
TCATCGCGCCGCCCTGGTGCGCGGCGACCAGTGACGCGGCCAGATGTCGAGGATCGGCTTCGGGCCGCAGCTCACCGCGGCGTCGCATCGCGGCGAGGCCGACGCGGAACAGTTCGAGCCACGCGTCGTATCCGGCGGAAAGGTCTTGGTGCACTTCGTCGTCGGCGTCGATCAGCTCGCCGGCCAGAGAGCCGTAGACGCATCCGCCCTGGCGGTACACGGTGTCGATGTCGGCGACGCAGGCGTCGGCCCAGGCCCGCAACGCCTCGAAGGTGTCAAGCGCGCCGAGTCGGGGTTGCGTGTGAAAGGTCACGACGTCGCCCCGCCGGTCGGCGATCACCTGGCGGATCAGATCGCGCTTGTCTCGGAAGTAATGCGACATCTGGGATCCGCCGACTCCGGCGGCCTTACGCACGTCGTCGATGCTGGTGTTGGCGATGCCACGCTCGAAGATCAGCCTGGCCGCGACGGCAACGATGCGCGCCCTGGTCGCCAGCCCCTTGCGGGTGAATCGCGATGCCCCGTCGTCAGACACGCTGTCGTCGCCGGGGTCGACGGGGTCGGCGCGCGGCCCGCTGGTCGGGATCGGTGGCGAACATGCGCAGGTAGTTCACCGCGAAGCGAATCGCGTCGGCGTGCGGCCATTCGGCCCGGTAGGTGTAAGCCAGCGTGCCGCCGCCTTGGTGGGCGCAGATGATCACCAGCGCCAGTTTGTGGGGGTCAGCCCCGGGCACCAGGATCCCGTTGTCCTTCATTCGCTGGATCGACTGTGCCAGTAGCTCGGTCCATTGCCGGTAGCCCTCCGCCAGCGTCGCCCGGGTCGCGTCGTCGGACTTCACCAGCTGCGCGGTCAGGGCATGGTAGGTAGGTGTGCCGGTGTATCCGATGCGCCTGAGGTAGCGCAGGTTGAGGTCGAGCCATCGCTCGAAGTCGTCGAAGGAGTCCAGGTTCCCCAGCCGCGGCTGGCGGTGAAAGTCCAGCACCACGCCGACCTGGTGCGTGACCACCGCCCGCACGAGGTCGCTCTTGTCGGCGAAATAGTGCGCGAGCTGCGAGCCGCTCACCGAGGCCGCCTTGCGCACGCGGTCCATGTTGAAGGCGGCGAGACCCTCGGTGACGATCAGTGTGGCCGTCGCCTGCACGATTCGATCGCGGGTGGCACGCCCTCTGGCGGTCAACCGCCTTTCGCTGCGGACGTCGGGATGGGCCATCGCGTCAGGCTAACGCGCTGGGACTCCGATTTATGGGATATCCAGCCCACTCGAGCACGTCTCTTGCGGGCGGCCCGCCTCGGCGCACAGTCAGGCGGCCAGGTGTTCTTTGGCGAGGAAGCCGCGGATCAGCGCGGTCACGTCGTCCAGCGCCGACTCCAGCAGGAAATGTCCGCCGTCGAGGAGATGAATCTCGGCGTCGGGCAGGTCGTCGGCGAACGCCTGCGCTCCGGCCGGCCCGAATATCTCGTCACCGCGTCCCCAGACCGCCAGCAGCGGGACTCGGCTGGCGCGGAAGTAGTCGTGCAGACGCGGGTACAGCGGCGAATTCGTGGCGTAGTCGCGGAACAGCTTCAACTGCACGGCGTCATTGCCGGGGCGCGTCAGCAGCGCATAGTCGTGATACCAGGACTCGGGGTTCACCAGCGTCTCGTCGGTGACGCCGGTGAGGTATTGCCACCGGGTGGCGTCCAGGGTGAGAAACTGCCGGACCGCGGCCACGGTGTCGGTGGTCGGCTCATTTTGAAAGGCCCACACGGCTTTCCAGAAGCTCTCGACGAAGCCGGCGTCGTAGCCGTTGCCGTTCTGAGAGATGATCGCCGTGATCGCGGCCGGGTCGCGCAAGGCCAGCCGCCACCCGATGGGAGCGCCGTAGTCCTGTACGTAGAGCGCGTACCGGCCGATATTCAGGGCTCGCAGCAGGCCCGTGGTGAGGTCGGTCAGCGCGTCGAAGGTGTAGTCGAATTCCTCGACGGGCGGCGCATCGGAAAGGCCGAAGCCCAGATGGTCGGGTGCCACCAGGTGGTAGCGGTCGGCCAGTGCGGGAATCAGATTCCGGAACATGTACGAGCTGGTGGGAAATCCGTGCAGCAGGACCAGCGTGGGCGCATCCGGATCCCCGGCTTCACGGAAGAACAACCGGTGGTCGTCGATGGTGGCGTAGCGATGATGAACGGCCGGCATGGGGTCCTCCTCGCGCGATGATTTTCTGGGTTATGCAACCCAGTATGCACCAAACCCGGTTTCGCGCAACAGTCTCTGTGCGCGATGTTGACCCGTCCCCGCCCCGGGACCTATTCTGGGTCAATTGTCCCAATCGGGTGGCCGGGATGCGCGTCGGCGCCACAGGGAGGCGTGGATGGCCAGACTGGTGTCCGTCAATGTGGGCTTGCCCAAGAATGTGCAGTGGCGGGACAAGGTCGTCTACACGGGTATCTGGAAGACGCCGGTTGCGGGCCGGGTGATGGTGCGCCGCCTCAACATCGACGGTGACGGCCAGGGCGACCTCGGCGGCCATGGTGGTGAACAGCGTGCGGTGATGGTCTATCAGACAGGGTCCTACGACTTCTGGAAGTCCTATCTGAACCGCGACGACCTGGTGCCCGGCAGCTTCGGCGAGAACTTCACTGTCAGCGGGCTGGCCGATGGCGACGTGTGCATCGGTGACCGCTACCGGATCGGCGACGCCGAATTCGAAGTCACCCAGCCGAGGGTCACGTGCTTTCGCGTCGGTTTACGAATGAACGAGCCGGAGATGCCTAATCTGCTTGTCGCGCAGCATCGTCCAGGATTCTACTTCCGGGTCATCACGGAGGGATACGTCCGTGCCGGTGACGACATCGTGTGCACCCGTCGCGGCCGCCACCAACTCAGCGTTGCCGATGTCGATGCGCTGCTGTACCTGCCGAACCGTGACTTCGACCGGCTCCGCAGGATTGTCGATGTGCCCGCGCTCAGCCCGGGTTGGCGGCAGTCGTTCCGCGAGATGTTGACGACGCACGACGCTGCGCCGGCCGCCGCGCCGGTCGAAACAACACCGGGTTGGACTGGATTTCGCCCACTGCGGGTCAGCGCCATATCGCCGGAAAGCGCGCAGGTGATATCCCTCCGGCTGGAGGCCGACGACGGCGGGTCGCTGCCGTCGCCGCGACCAGGCCAGTACTTGACGCTGAGAGTTCGCGGTGCTGGCGAGCCGGTGCCGATGCGCAGCTACTCGCTCTCCGGTGCTGCCGGTCCGGGCTATCGCATCAGCGTCAAACGCGACGAGCACGGGCTGGTGAGCCGGTGGCTGCACGCCCACGTCCAGGTCGGCTCGGTGATCGAGGCCGCCGCCCCGCGCGGGGACTTCTGTCTTGTCGAGGGCGACAACCCAGTGGTCCTGATCTCCGCCGGAATCGGCGCCACCCCGGTGCTGGCGATGCTGCACGCGCTGCGCGAGTCCCACAGCGGTCGGGAAATCCGGTGGCTGCACACCACCCGCAATCGTGAAACCCAGGCATTTGCAAGCGAAGTCACGATGCTAATCGAGTCACTGCCGAATGCCCGGCAACAAGTGTTCTACACGCAGGACCACTCTCGTCTGGACCGGACGGCGATCGAGGAAATGGCGCTGCCCACCGATGCCGAAGCGTATCTCTGCGGCCCAACACAATTCATGACCGACATACGCGGGGCACTCACCGCGGTGGGACTCGACGTAGCGCACATTCACAGCGAATTGTTCGGCGCTCTCCCGTCGACCAACCCGGGCATCGTCGACGGAGCGCCGCGCACGTCCCCACACCCGCCGGCGGGTACCCCGGGGACCGGTCCGCCGATCACCTTCGCCCGCAGCGGTCTCACGGTGAACTGGTCGGCGCAGTACGGCAGCATCCTCGATCTGGCCGACGCCTGCGATGTCCCCACCCGGTTCTCGTGCCGAAGCGGCGTCTGCCACCTGTGCGTCACCGGCGTGGTGGCCGGAACCACGATCTACGTCCAGCCCCCGCTGGACCCGCCTGGCGCGGGTGAGGTGCTGATCTGTTCGGCCGCGCCGCAGAGCGACCTGGTGCTGGACCTCTGACCGCTAACCCGGCGAGACCGCGCGCTGGCCGCCGGTGGCGGGCAGCACGGCGCCGTTGATGTAACTGGCGTCCGGGGAGCTGAGGAAGACGACCGCGCTGGCGATTTCGCGCGGCTGCGCCGCACGCCCCAGAGCGGTGGTGGCGCCCAGGCCTTCGACCAGACCGGGGGTCAGGGCGGTGCCCGGGGTGTCCGTCGGGCCGGGCGCTACCGCGTTCACTCGCACGCCCGAGGCGCCGAACTCGTCGGCCCACACGCGGGTGAGTAACTCCAGCGCCGCCTTGGTGGCGCCGTAGATACCGCCCTGGCGTGCCGGTGTCGACGCCGCCAATGTGCTCAGGTTGACCACGGCACCGCGGCCTCGCGCGGCCATCCCCGGCACGAGTTCCTGGACCAGGATGTAGGGCGCGCGCAGGTTGGTGTTGATCTGATCGTCGAAGTCGGCGTCGGAGGTATCCGGTGTGTCGCCGAACCTGAAGATGCCCGCGTTGTTGATCAGGACGTCTATCGGTCCGGCGTCGGCCGCCAACCGCCGCACATCGTCTGCCTTGGTGAGATCGGCGGCAACGAAACGTGCCTTGCCGCCATTGGTCTCGATGTCTCGCACCGTCTCGGCACCACGCTCGGCGCTGCGGCCGTGTACCACGACCTCGGCGCCGACTGCTGCCAGCTGTGTCGCGATCTCGCGGCCGATCCCGGATGTCGCGCCGGTGACCAACGCGGTGGACCCGGTCAGTGTTGCTTTCATCTTCGGGTCAAGCGCAGACCCGCTGCCTTTATTCCTGCGGGGATTCCGCTACGCCCGAAATTACGGCGCGAGCGCGACCGAGGCCTCCGACGTGTAGCACAGGAACGTCAGGGTCTCCTGTAGGTAGAGCTGGACGGTGTCGGCGTCGTGGCTGGTGTATCCGATCGCCACATCGGTGCCCAATTGCAGGTCGAAGTCACCACCGCGAGTGGTCAGCACGAATGCCCCGTCGATGGCCGGTGCCCAGATGATTTCCCCGTCGACCAGCCGGTTCAGGTGTTCGCGGATCGGATAGCCGTGTTCGGTGGTCTCGCTGACCTTGGTGTAGACGTCGGCGGCCAGCAGCACCGAATAGGGCCCGTCCACGCCCGCCAGGCGCAGTTCGGTCAGGGCCTGCGAGACGGCGTCGGGCATGTCGCGCGGGTCCTCCGGCAGCTTCAGCGCCTTATTGGAGCTGGCCTGCCGGATACCTTCGATCGACGCCGGGGCGAATCCCTCGAAGATGCCCCGGTCCTCGACGAACGCCAGTTTCTTGGCCGCCACTTTGACCGGATCCCAGTCGGCGTCCTGTGCACCGCGCTCGACGCTGTCGATCTCGACCCGTGACAGTGTGAACGGAACTCGCAGCCGGACAAGGGGTTTGCTTGTGCGCAGCTGTACGACGACGCCGTCGGTCGGCGGTTCGAGGTCGATCAGCCGCCCCGTGCTGACCGCCGCGGTGACGGGCCCGCCCGGCTTGCTGACGTCGACCACGCGGCGCCCCGCGACGTGGCGTTTGAACGTCCGCGCGGCCTCCAATTCGATTTCCGCCCAAGCCGCTTCGGTGACCGGAGCCAGTTCGCGGTACAGGTTGTTCATTGCCGGGTTCCTTTCAGGCTGCCGATCGAGAGTGAGCCGTCCTCAGAATCGAAAGTGACTGCTGTTGGGGGACTGGGTGATTGGGGCAGGGGCGGTGGATCGTCGAGAAAGTCGACGGTGGGGGAGAAGAACAGTCCACCGGTCAGGGCGGTGGAGAAGTCCAGGATGCGGTCGGTGTTGCCGGGCGGATCGCCCAGGAACATGTTGCGCAGCATCTGTTCGGTGACCTGCGGCGTGCGCGAATAACCGATGTAGTACGTGCCGAACTCGCCGGCGCCGAGTTCGCCGAACGGCATGTTATGCCGCACGATCTTCAGCTCCGTGCCGTCGTCGTCCTCGATCACGTTGAGCGCGAGGTGCGAGTTGGCCGGCTTCACGTCGTCGTCCATTTCAATGTCTTCCAGCTTGCTGCGGCCGATCACCCGTTCCTGCTCGGTGACCGACAGCGACTCCCAGGACGACATGTCGTGTACGTACTTCTGCACGTGGACGTAGCATGATCCGGCAAAGTCGGGGTCCTCGTCGCCGATCGCGGTGGCACTGACCGCGATTGGGCCGTCGGGGTTCTCGGTGCCGTCGACGAAGCCCAACAGGTCGCGATTGTCGAAGTACCGGAAGCCATGCACCTCGTCGACAACGGTGACCGCCCCGGCCATCGCCTTGAGGATGCGCCCGGCCAACTCGAAGCACACATCCATGGTCTCCGCACGGATGTGCGCCAGCACGTCGCCGGGTGTCGACGGCGCGGTGTGTCGCGGTCCGACTAATTCGACGAACGGATGCAACTCCGCCGGGCGCGGGCCCGAGAACAGGCGGTCCCAGGCGTCGGAACCGATCGAAACGATCGCCGACAGGTGCTTCGTCGGGTCGCGGAAACCAATCGCGCGGACCAGTCCGGAGACGTCGGCCAGCGCGTCGTGCACTGCCTCTTCGCCGCCGTCATCGATCGTGAGCACCAGAAAAATCGCGGCAGGTGTCAACGGCGCGAGAATGGGTTGCGGCTGAACCGGAGGCACTCTGCCGACCCTATCGTGAACCCCGTCGTCCCCGACAGCCATGATGTTGGAATGTCGGCCAGCGCCGCAGGCCTCTGCGAGTTCATCGATGCGTCCCCGTCGCCGTTCCATGTCTGCGCGACGGCGGCCGCGCGGCTCGGCGAGGCCGGCTACACCGAACTCGGCGAGGCGGACCGGTGGCCGGAGCGGCCGGGCCGGTACTTCACCGTGCGCTCCGGCTCCCTGGTCGCGTGGAACAGCGCGCACCCCGAAGCCCCGTTTCGCATCGTCGGCGCGCACACCGACAGCCCCAACCTGCGCGTCAAGCAGCACCCGGACCGGCTGGTCGCCGGGTGGCGAGTGGTGGCGCTGCAGCCCTACGGCGGCGCGTGGCTGAACTCCTGGCTGGACCGTGACCTGGGCATTAGCGGGCGGTTGTCCATTCGGGACGGCGCCGGGGTTGGCTACCGGCTGGTGCGGATCGACGATCCGATCCTGCGGGTTCCCCAGCTGGCCATCCATCTGGCCGACGACCGCAAGTCGGTAACGCTGGACCCGCAACGCCACGTCAACGCGGTGTGGGGAGTGGATGCCGCACCGGGCTCGTTCGTCGATTACGTCGCTGAGCGCGCCGGGGTGGCGCCGGCCGACGTGCTGGCATTCGACCTGATGACGCACGATCTGACGCCGTCGCGGGTGGCCGGGGCCGACGCGAGCCTGCTCAGCGCGCCAAGGCTGGACAACCAGGCGAGTTGCTACGCGGGTATTGAGGCGCTACTCGCGGCCGACGGACGCGGCGCGCTGCCGGTGGTGGCGCTGTTCGATCACGAGGAGGTGGGCTCGTCGTCGGACCATGGCGCGCAGTCGGACCTCCTGGGCACGGTCCTGGAACGCATCGTGCTGGCCGCTGGCGGCACCCGGGAGGATTACCTGCGACGGCTACAGGTGTCGCTGCTGGCCTCGGCCGACATGGCGCACGCGACGCATCCCAACTACCCGGAGCGGCACGAGCCGAGCCATCTGATCGGGGTCAACGCCGGACCGGTGCTCAAGGTGCACCCGAACCTGCGGTATGCCACCGACGGCCGGACGGCCGCCGCGTTCGAGCTGGCCTGCCGGCAGGCCGGGGTCCCACTGCAGCGTTACGAGCACCGCGCCGACCTGCCCTGCGGGTCGACGATCGGCCCGCTCGCGTCGGCCCGGACGGGCATTCCCACCGTCGACGTCGGCGCCGCGCAACTGGCCATGCACTCCGCCCGCGAGGTGATGGGCGCGCACGACGTCGCCGCGTATTCGGCCGCGATGCAGGCGTTCCTGGGCCCGGAGTGACCGGAGCGAAGTGACCGCCGGGGTTGGTGCGGAGACGTTCGCATCGCACGCGCGCGAGCGGCCCCGAATGTGTGGCCTTACCCGACTTGCGTGCTTGGGAGCTTCGGCGCTTTCGCTCACGCGCGCGCCGCACGATCCCCCGGAGCGGCAGCCCCCCGAGGCAAACTCCAGCAACTAGGCGCCAGCGTGTCGTCGGCCTCGTGAAGGGTGTTCTGCTTACTGCGCGCGGATTGCCCCGGGGGTATCGGATGTGTCGTTCACGGCGTGCCCCAAAAAGCCTCGGGGCCCGGAACGGCCTGCGTCGCAGCCATCTCCGACCTGAGGACCACAACCGCAAGTAGCCGAAATTGCTGCCCGCGGACATCTAAGTTGATAAATCCGGCGCCGCATTTAGCTATTTGCAATCAAATGACTGCATTTGCAAGGGATTATTAATGTTCGTTGATTACGTTTATTGGTGTCTAAGCTATTAACGCGGTGAGCTGCTCGGCTCGCCCCGGCTGACTTGGTAAGGGTGGTAGTGGTGGCGGCGACGCCCGTTGTACGCAAGGCGCAAGGCTCGGAAACGGGACTGACCCGCAATCGGTGGCACCAAATTTTGGTTCGTGCAATGGCGTCAGGCGCGTCAATCGCGGTCGCCCTCACGGTCGGCGTCGCCACCGCGCACGCCACCACATACGTCGAGCGCGGCGGTGGCGGTGGTGGCGGCGGCGGTGGCGGACATGGCGGTGGCGGTGGCGGACACGGCGGCGGCGGTGGGCCTTTTGGTGGCGGGCCGGGCGGCGGTGGGCCTTTTGGTGGCGGCCCTGGTGGTGGCGGACCTATCGGTGGCGGCCCCGGTGTCGCCGGCGAGCACGGCGGGCCTGTCGGTGGCGGCCCCGGTGTCCCCGGCGAGCACGGCGGCCCGGGCGAGCACGGTGTCCCGGGCGAGCACGGTGGCCTCGAGGCTCCTGGCGGTGCCGGCCACGAGCCCCACCTGAAACCAGACCTGCAACCAGACCTGAAACCGCCGTATCCAACCCTTACGCCAGGCCCAATGCCCATCAATCCTTTCCCTTATTATCCAAGGCATTGCCCCGAAGAGAACCCATTTTGCTTCGGTGATAATTAGGTCGGCTGTAATTCCGACGGCTATGGCGTCACAACGACGCCATACCGGGTCGAATTGGTCGCGCGTGAAGTATCCATCGAGGGGCACGAATCCTCGCCTCCACCGACCTTGAAGGTCGCTGGCCGACAAGCATATGGGCGCGGCCACAGTCCCCGAATTTGCGGCCTCACCGCCCCCAAGCCACGCAAGGAGTGTTTGTCAGACGTGCCTTAGCCGTCGAGACCGAAAAGCGGCCGACACCGCTCGAACCCGTCCACCCGGACCTCCACGCCGCGCCGCCGTTCCCACTCCTCGCGCGTCAGCCGGAATCGCAGCACCTCCGCCACCGCACCCTCGCGCGCCAGTCGGTCCACACCGTTCTCCCGGTACCCGCTGCGGCGCGACACGGCGATCGACGCCATGTTGTCGACGAAGGACGCCGAGGTCGCGACTTCCGCGCCGAGTTCGAGAAATGCGAAATGCAGTATGGCAGCACGCATTTCGAGCCCATATCCCCGACCCTGGTATGCCGACCCGAGCCATGATCCGGAATCTACCTGGCGGGTGACCGGGAAGGCTTTGGCGAACACGTCCTGCACGCCCACCGCGACACCGTCGAGTACGACGGCGAACGGCAGCCGCCAATCGTCCCGGCTGAAGCCGGCCAGTTGTCGCCACAGGTGAGACAACGTATTGAAAGGCAACTCGTCGCGCGGCGCCATCGTCCATGTCCTCGGAAAGGGCTTCTGGTCCGGGTCGTGCACGCCGTCGAGAACGGTGTCGATCAGCTGATCGATCAGCTCCTCGGTGGGGAGCCGCAACTGCAGCCGCGGGGTCGTGATGCGCAGATCGAACAGCGGCCAGTGGCGAGACATGGTTGTATCCTCCCGCGCAGCCCTCGGATTGTGTCGGTGCGCTGACTTACGATGCGGTAATGGCGCTCAAAGTGCAGATGATCACATTCGACAGCACTGACCCCGCGAGGTTGGCCGACTGGTGGGCCGAGCAGTTCGATGGCAAGACCCAGGAGCTCATCCCCGGCGAATTCATCGCGGTGGTCCGCTCGGAAGGACCCCGCATCGGATTTCAGCAAGTGCCCGACCCGACGCCCGGAAAGAACCGGCTGCACTTCGACTTCGGCGCCGACGACGTCGAGGCCGAGGTGTCACGCCTGACGGCGGCCGGGGCGACCGAGGTCGGACGCCACAGCTTCGGCGAGAACTTCCGCTGGGTAGTGCTCGCCGACCCCGAGGGCAATCAGTTTTGCGTTGCCGGCAAGTAGCGCCACAGCGGCGCTGTCGAGTCAGACGACGTCAGGTGCAAAGGCTCGGGGCGTCGCACTGATTACCGGGGCAATAGACCGAGTGCGCGCTGTTGACCAGCGCCCCGACGTCTAACAAAGTGATGCCCCTGGCATTCATGTGAGAGTAAATGTCGTCGGCAATCTGTTGTGGCTGCCAACCCCACCTGAGGTCGTAGCAGACGAGGTGTGCCTCCCCGATGAGCGCATCTTCCGAGTTGGGCGGCCAGCCGATGCCGTATCTACCCAGTTGTGCGAGGAATGCGTCGTCGTCGGGATTGGCGGTCGCGATCGCAGCGCTACTGAATAGGGCCGCACCAGCCATGATGGGAATGCTAAGTCTGGCCAGCCAGCGGGCTGAGGGCATTCGATTCCCTGCCTTTCTCCAAATACTCGGCGATAGCGACACTGCCAGCATGTTGCGCGTCCAAAGCTGCGCAGATATTACGAAAGGCGAAAGTTTGGAAGGCGCCTTCTCAGGCCCAGCCAGACGCGGTCAGCCGAATCAACGCCTGCAACCTAGACTGTCTGGCGTGACGAGCGCGTGGCACTTAGGTGCACCGAGATGATTGACACCGTCGAGCACGCCGCGGCCACTCCGGACCAGCCCCAGCCGTTTCACGAGCTCGGTCTCAAAGACGACGAGTACCAGCGGATCCGCGAGATCCTGGGCCGTCGTCCCACCGACACCGAGCTGGCGATGTATTCGGTGATGTGGAGCGAACACTGCTCCTACAAGTCCTCGAAGGTGCACCTGCGCTACTTCGGCGAGACCACCAGCGACGAGATGCGCGCCGGCATGCTGGCCGGCATCGGCGAGAACGCCGGCGTCGTCGACATCGGCGACGGCTGGGCGGTGACGTTCAAGGTGGAGTCGCACAACCACCCGTCGTACGTCGAGCCCTACCAGGGCGCGGCCACCGGTGTCGGCGGCATCGTCCGCGACATCATGGCGATGGGCGCGCGCCCGGTCGCGGTGATGGACCAGCTCAGGTTCGGCGCCGCCGACGCGCCGGACACCCGGCGCGTCCTCGACGGTGTGGTCCGCGGCATCGGCGGCTACGGCAACTCCCTCGGCCTGCCCAACATCGGCGGTGAGACCGTCTTCGACGCCTGCTACGCGGGCAACCCCTTGGTCAACGCGATGTGTGTCGGCGTATTACGCCAGGAGGACCTGCATCTGGCGTTCGCCTCAGGCGCCGGCAACAAGATCATCCTGTTCGGCGCGCGCACCGGCCTGGACGGCATCGGCGGGGTCTCGGTGCTGGCGTCGGATACCTTCAGCGCTGATGGGGGGGCCGAGAACTCCCGCAAGAAGCTGCCGTCGGTGCAGGTCGGTGACCCGTTCATGGAGAAGGTGCTCATCGAGTGTTGCCTGGAGCTCTACGCGGGTGGTCTGGTAATCGGTATCCAGGATCTGGGTGGCGCCGGATTGTCCTGCGCCACATCGGAACTGGCGTCCGCGGGGGATGGCGGAATGGCCGTCGAACTCGACACCGTTCCGCTGCGGGCCAAGGAGATGACGCCCGCCGAGATTCTGTGCAGCGAGTCGCAGGAACGCATGTGCGCGGTGGTCGCGCCGGAGAACGTGGAGGCGTTCCTCGCGGTGTGCCGCAAGTGGGAGGTCCTTGCCACCGTGATCGGCGAGGTCACCGACGGCGACCGGCTGCGCATCACCTGGCGCGGCGAGACCGTCGTCGACGTCCCGCCGCGCACCGTTGCGCACGAGGGCCCGGTGTACCAGCGCCCGGTCGCCCGGCCGGACAGTCAGGACGCGCTGAACGCGGACTCCTCGAAGACCCTGCCCCGGCCGGCCACCGGCGCGGAGCTGCGCGCGACTTTGCTTGCGCTGCTGGGCAGTCCGCACCTGTGCAGCCGCGCGTTCATCACCGAGCAGTATGACCGCTACGTCCGCGGCAACACCGTGCTCGCCGAGCACGCCGACGGCGGGGTGCTGCGTGTGGACGAGTCCACCGGGCGCGGGATCGCGTTGTCGACTGACGCGTCGGGGCGCTATACGCTGCTGGATCCTTACGTCGGCGCGCAGCTCGCCCTGGCCGAGGCGTACCGCAACGTTGCCGTCACCGGCGCCACGCCGGTCGCGGTGACCAACTGCCTGAACTTCGGTTCCCCGGAGGACCCGGGCGTGATGTGGCAGTTCGCTGAGGCGGTGCGCGGGCTCGCCGATGGCTGTGCCGCCCTGGGCATTCCGGTGACCGGCGGTAACGTCAGCTTCTACAACCAGACCGGGTCGACGGCCATCCAGCCCACTCCGGTGGTCGGTGTGCTGGGCGTTATCGATGACGTGCATCGGCGCATCCCCACGGCGTTCGGCACCGAGCCGGGTGAATCGCTGCTGCTGCTGGGCGACACCCGCGACGAGTTCGACGGCTCCATCTGGGCGGAGGTGAGCGGCGGGCATCTGGGTGGCGTGCCGCCCGCCGTCGACCTGCGCCGCGAGAAGTTGCTGGCCGACGTGCTGAGTTCGGCGTCGCGTGACGGCCTGGTGTCCGCGGCGCACGACCTGTCCGAAGGCGGCCTGGCGCAGGCCATCGTGGAGTCGGCGCTGGCCGGCGAAACAGGTTGCCGCATCGTGCTTCCCGACGACGCCGATCCCTTCGTGCTGCTCTTCTCCGAGTCGGCGGGACGCGTACTGGTCGCCGTGCCCCGCACCGAGGAGAGCCGGTTCCGCTCGATGTGTGAGGCGCGCGGTCTGCCCGTCGTCCGCATCGGCGTCGTCGACGACGCCTCCGACGAACTGGAAGTGCAGGGCCTGTTCACCGTGCCCCTGGCGGAACTGCGCGCGACGTCCGAGGCGGTGCTGCCGCAATTTTTCGGTTAAGACTGCGCGCGCTGTCGTTAGCGACCGCGCTGGTCGGCTGGAGCTTTGTCAGCCCGCGGCTTCCGGCCGTATGGCGGGTGGCGCTGCAGGCCGGCGTGGGTGGGCTGCTGGTGCTGCTGACCCGCGCGCCGCTGGGCCTGACCCCGCCGCGGCTCTGGGCGGGCGTTCGGCTCGGGTCGGCGACGGGTGCGGTGGCCGCGACCACGATCGCGGCGACGACGGCGGTTCCGATGGTGCGGTTGTCGATGGCCGTGCGTGAACTGCCGGAGTCGACGCCGGGCTGGCTGGCGCTGCGGATTCCCGTCGGCACGGTCTGGGCCGAGGAAGCTGCATTCCGTGGCGCGCTGGCCAAGGCGGGTGCCGACGCCTTCGGCCCGAAAGTCGCAAGGGCGTTGCAGGCCATCACCTTTGGCCTGTCCCACATCGCGGACGCGCGCGCGACGGGTGAGCCGGCGGCGGCCACCGTCCTGGTCACCGGAATCGCGGGGTGGCTGTTCGGGTGGCTGGCCGACCGCTCCGGAAGCCTCGCCGCGCCGGCGCTGGTGCATTTGGCCATCAACGAGTCGGGGGCGTTGGCTGCCGTGGCCGTGCAGCGTCGGGTGCGCGAGCGTGGGGCCGCTCACAACTGAGCGAATCACACCGCCGCGTCGCTATACTTGTTGCGTTTATGTAAACCGTTCAGATCGAAGGGGATGGCACCTCAGGTGCACAGACTTAGGGCCGCGGAGCATCCGCGGCCGGATTACGTTCTCCTGCATATCAGCGATACACATCTGATCTCCGATGGCGCGCTTTACGGCGCCGTGGATGCCGACGACAGGCTCGGGGAGCTCTTCGACCAGCTGACCCACTCCCGGGTACGGCCCGACGCCATCGTTTTCACCGGCGATTTGGTCGACGCCGGCGAGCCCGCGGCATACCGGAAGCTCCGGGACCTGGTGGAGCCGTTCGCCGCCGAACTGGGGGCCGAACTCGTCTGGGTGATGGGGAATCACGACAACCGGGCCGAGCTGCGCCGGTTGCTGCTGGACGAAGCGCCGTCGATGGCGCCGCTCGACCACGTACGCATGATTGACGGGCTGCGCATCGTCACCCTGGACACCTCGGTCCCCGGGCATCACTACGGCGCAATCAGCGACGCCCAATTGGAGTGGCTTGCCGAAGCGTTGGCGGTGCCGGCGCCCGACGGCACCATTCTCGCGTTGCACCATCCGCCGATCCCGAGCGTGCTGGACCTGGCCGTCACCGTGGAACTGCGCGATCAGGCGCCGCTGGGCCGGGTGCTGAAAGGCACCGACGTGCGCGCCATTCTGGCCGGCCACCTGCACTACTCGACGAACGCCACGTTCGTCGGTATCCCGGTGTCGGTGGCGTCGTCAACCTGCTACACCCAGGACCTGACGGTTGCCGCCGGCGGAACGCGCGGCCGCGACGGCGCCCAGGGCTGCAACCTGGTGCACGTCTACCAGGACACCGTCGTGCACTCCGTGATTCCACTCGGCACCGGAAACACCGTGGGCACCTTCGTGTGTCCCGCGGAGGCCCGACGCAGGATCGCCGACGGCGGCTTGTTCATCGAGCCGTCTCAGCGGGATTCGCTATTCGCGCATCCGCCGATGGTGCTGACGCCGCCGCCAGCTTTTCCCACGGCGCGGGTATCGGGAAGTAGCGCTCCAGGAAACTGACCACCCGTTCGGCCCGCTCGGCCGCCGGGACCTCGGGAAAGCTGCTGTCGTTCAGGCAGAAGAAGTCGTATCGTCGTCGTTCTTCCAACTCGGGGAGCAGGGCCAGGCCCGCGTGCGTGGTGGTGTTCACGTAGCGGACTCTGGCCTTTTCCTGCTGCACCGCCCGCCCGGTCATCAGCGCGTAGTAGTGGTAGAACGAGTTGGTCACCGAGACGTCCGTGCCGGAACGGAACGCACTGGCCTGGGTGCGGGCGAAATCCTCAGGGAATTCCCGCTCCATCTCGCACAGCACGCTCTTGCGCAACGGCACCGCGGTGTGCTCGAGATGACGGGTGATGACCTGCCCGAAGCGCTGGAAAAGCAGTTGGCGATTCACGCGAGCCGCATTCTCGAATCCGCTTCGGGTGGGGTCGTTTTCGCCGAGCCCGATCCGGGTGTCGGCCTCGATGAACTTGGTCACCCCGCCCGGCGAGAAAAACATGCCGGGCCGCAGCGGCCGGCCGAAAAACATGTCGTCGTTGGAGTAGAGGAAGTGCTCGCTCAGGCCGGGGATGTGGTGCAGCTGGCTTTCCACCGCGTGCGAGTTGTAGGTAGGCAAGGCGGACTTGTCCGAAAAGTGCTCGTCTGCACGGACAATGGTGATCATGGGGTGCTCCGCCAGCCAGGGCGGCGGGGCCGAGTCGGTCGCGATGAAGATGCGACGGATCCACGGCGCGAACATGTTCACCGACCGCAATGCGTACTTCAGCTCGTCGATCTGGCGGATGCGCGCCTCTGCGGCGTCGCCCTCGCCAACCACGGCCCGCGCCATCTGTGCGGCGCGCCGCGCCCGGAACTCGGGATCGCTGCCGTCGACCCAGGAGAACACCAGATCGATGTCGAACGTCACGTCGCTGGCGTGCGGTGTGAACATGCCCTCGATGGTCGGCCACTTGTAGCCGTAGAGCTTCACCGCCGTGGGCGTTATCTCATTGCGGGGCAGCACCTTGCGGGTGAGTGAGTTGGCCACCGGACAATGGACCAGGTTCTCCTCGTACGTCCAGAACTGGAGTTCGATGCCGAAC
This sequence comes from Mycobacterium sp. NGS68, assembly GCF_059812195.1. Lineage (NCBI taxonomy): Bacteria > Bacillati > Actinomycetota > Actinomycetes > Mycobacteriales > Mycobacteriaceae > Mycobacterium > Mycobacterium sp. NGS68. The sequence continues at coordinate 123,520 of NZ_JCALCE010000015.1, forward strand.
CTCGGACCGTAGCGGAACCCGCCGGGGGCTATCCGCCTGCGGTAGAGACGTACGATCCGCGGATCGAGCAACCGGGAAAGATGGCCGTCGGCCACGAGAACGGAAGAAATGCCGTGTTCGTCAACGGTTTTCGCGTATATCGGCTCGGTGGCACATGCGGCCACGAGCGCCTGCTCGACCGCGCGCCGTAGTTCGAGATCGACGGCGAGGATCGGTCGGTCCTTATGGCTGCGGATCAAAAGGTAGGGAATGCCGGCCCGGTTCAGGACTTTCCGTAGAAAGACCAGGTCCTCGATCTGCGCCTCGTGCGGGGTCAGGCCCGACTCCACGCGCGCCAGCTTCCCGCGCCGGGTGACGACGATGGGGTCGACGCAGCGCCGGTGGGACCGGGCGCTGTCGCGCGCGTCGAACGTGGCCATTGGTGAACACCGCCTTTCCTTCGAAGCCGGTAGTGGCGCGAACTGCCGATGGCGCGCGGGTGAAGCCGCGGCCAACGCCGGTCGTATATATGGTGCGGTCACCCGACACTTGTTGCAAGCCAGGCGATTTGGAGCATCATAAGAAATTTGACGGCAACCTCGCGGTTACACCGGCGTCACACGTGAGCTCGCTCTTACGGGTTGATGGTGTAGTCGCCCAACTGCCTGCCCCACACGTAGTCGAGGACCAACGGTGATCCCAACTCCAGATGGTTGTACGGGGCAATGCTGTAGCCGGCGTCCATCACCAGCATCGGCGCCGGCCACAGCTCGCGGGTGATCTCCTGCCAGCACCCGGGGCGCCCTCCGGGTCCGCCCCGTGCGTTGATGCGGGGTAGGTTCTCCGGCCACAGGTACGGGGCGGGCGCCCCCGCGATCGCGCCCGATGAGAGTCCGCCCAGCGAGAAGCCGTCGGGCGCGAGATCCTTGGCGATCTTGGGTGCGACGTGATGGTAATTGCGGATGGTGCAATAGATCTCGGGGCTGTACTCGTCGAGCAGCGTGGCGGTCGGAACCAGGTCGGTGAAGCCGCGCGCGAAGTAGGGTCCGGCGCGGCCGAACACGTCGGCGGCCGTGGCGCCGAAGCCGGCGGCGGCCAGCAGCGCCGCGTCCAGGTCGTTCTCCTGCCGGTGCAGGGTGCGCGCCGTCGTCACCCCGTGGTCGAGCCCACTCCACAGGTCCGGAACGGCCTGGGCGTAAACGTCCCCCAACGCCGCCAACTGCGCAATGTCGCGGCGGGCCTGCGGCATCTGCGGGTTGAGGTCGTCGAGGATGGCGTTGCCTTCGACCAGCGAGGCGCCGAACTTGTCGCCCAACCCGGTCAGCGCCTGGGCGGCCGCGCTCAGCGTCAGGTTCAGCTTGACCGGGTCGATCTTCTCGCTGATCGAAACCACCGTCTGGAAAAGCGTATTGAACTCGGTCGTCACCGACGTCGCGGTGAGCTCGGTGGACGGCGTGAGGGGTGCGGGCGCGGGCGACGGCGGCGACGCGAGCGCCACGTACTTGTTGCCGAACACCGTCGTGGCCTTGATGCTGGCCGTGACGTTGGCGGGAATCTGCGGGAGATAAGCCGGATTGACGTCCAGCGTCACGCGGGCGGCGGGTCTACCGTCGCGCGTGATCTCCGAAATGTCCGAGACCCGGCCGATCTCCACGCCGTTGTAGGTGACCTTCGAACCGCGATCCATCACCAAACCCGAGCGCGGGGCCACCAGCGTCAACTTCGTCCTGGGTGTGAAAGCTCCGCGGAACTGGGCGTACAGCGCCGCAAAGACGAGGGCCAGGACCAGCAGCGACACCACGCCGGTGGTCTTGTACGGTGGCCGCGTACCCAAACGTGGGCGCCCCATGATTCACAGACCCTAGGCTATGGCTGCCCGAGAGAGCACCGATCCGGCAAAGACTCGTGAGGCCGTGCTGGCCGTCGCGGGCTGGCTGCGCGACGACACCGCACCCGAGCCCGATCGTGTCGCGCTGGGCAGCGCGGTTCGGCTCACCGCGCGCACCCTCGCGGCGGTGGCCCCGGGAGCCAGCGTCGAAGTGCGAGTCCCGCCGTTCGTCGCGGTGCAGTGCGTCTCCGGCCCCAGGCACACGCGGGGAACGCCTCCCAACGTCGTGGAGACCGATCCGCGAACGTGGCTATTGGTGGTCACGGGACTGCTGGGACTCAACGAGGCGAAGGCCAGTGGCGCGCTGCGCCTGTCGGGACTGCGGGCGGGTGAAATTGAGCACTGGTTGCCCCTGTTCGATGTGGGCTGAATATAACCCTGAACTGCAGGTTTAGCCTTAACAGGCGGATTTTTCGTTGCCCAACACGCGTGCCTGATTCGGCAGCGGACGCCTCGGGGCCGTAGACTCCGAGACGTCACTATCCGCGCCCAGGGAGCCGCCAAATCGTGACCGCCGCGCAATCCGAGCAAGACTTCAGTTCACCCCGTGAAGAGTGCGGCGTATTCGGGGTCTGGGCCCCGGGTGAAGACGTCGCCAAACTCACCTATTACGGCCTGTACGCGCTGCAGCACCGCGGCCAGGAGGCGGCGGGCATCGCCGTCGCCGACGGATCCCAGGTGCTGGTCTTCAAAGACCTCGGCCTGGTCAGCCAGGTGTTCGACGAGCAGACGCTCGCGGCGATGCACGGCCATGTCGCCATCGGTCACTGCCGCTACTCCACCACGGGCGACACGACCTGGGAGAACGCCCAGCCCGTATTCCGCAACACCGCGGCCGGAACCGGAGTCGCGCTGGGGCACAACGGGAACCTGGTGAACACCGCCGAACTGGCCGCCCGCGCCCGCGACGCGGGGCTGATCTCGCGGCGTGCCCCTGCGCCGGCCACCACCGACTCGGACATCCTGGGCGCGCTGCTGGCCCACGGGTCTGCCGACTCCACGCTGGAACAGGCCGCCCTGGAGCTGCTGCCCACCGTGCGCGGCGCCTTCTGCCTGACCTTCATGGACGAAAACACGCTGTACGCGTGCCGGGACCCGCACGGGGTGCGCCCGCTGTCGCTGGGACGGCTGGATCGCGGCTGGGTGGTGGCCTCCGAAACGGCGGCGCTCGACATCGTCGGCGCCTCGTTCGTCCGCGACATCGAGCCGGGCGAGCTCCTGGCGATCGACGCCGACGGCGTGCGGTCCACGCGCTTCGCCAACCCCACGCCCAAGGGCTGCATCTTCGAATACGTCTATCTCGCCCGCCCCGACAGCACCCTGGCCGGCCGGTCGGTGCACGCCGCGCGGCTGGACATCGGCCGCCGCCTGGCCCGCGAACGCCCGGTCGACGCCGACCTGGTGATCGGCGTCCCGGAATCGGGCACCCCCGCCGCGGTGGGATACGCGCAGGAGTCCGGCATCCCCTACGGCCAGGGCCTGATGAAGAACGCCTACGTCGGCCGCACGTTCATCCAGCCGTCCCAGACCATCCGCCAGCTCGGCATCCGGCTGAAGCTCAACCCGCTGCGCGAGGTGATCCGGGGCAAGCGGCTCATCGTCGTCGACGACTCGATCGTGCGTGGCAACACCCAGCGTGCGCTGGTCCGGATGCTGCGCGAGGCCGGCGCCGTCGAGGTACACGTGCGGATTGCGTCCCCGCCGGTGAAATGGCCCTGCTTCTACGGCATCGACTTCCCGTCGCCGGCCGAGCTGATCGCCAACGCCGTGGAGGACGAGGCGGAGATGCTCGAGGCGGTACGGCATGCGATCAACGCCGACACGCTGGGCTACATCTCGCTCCGGGGCCTGATCGCCGCCACCGAGCAGCCCGCCTCGCGGCTGTGCTGCGCCTGCTTCGATGGCACCTACCCGATCGAGCTGCCGAAAGAGACCGCGTTGGGTAAGAATGTCATCGAGCACATGCTCTCCAACGCCGCACGCGGGGCCGGGCTGGACAACCTGGCACCCGACCGGGCTCCCGACCTGGCGCCCGGTGAAGTCCCGGTCACACACTGACCAAATCGCCCTCGACGCTGAAAGTGGTTTGATACCGGCGGTGCCAGCCGCCCGGTAGCCTTTATCGCGATGACGGATACCGCAAAAAGCTCCGGCCGAGGCCCGAGCATCACCTACGCGGCCGCAGGGGTGGATATCGAAGCCGGCGATCGCGCCGTCGAGTTGTTCAAGCCGCTGGCCGGAAAGGCCACCCGACCCGAGGTGCGCGGCGGGTTGGGGGGATTCGCGGGGCTGTTCGCCCTGCGCGGCGACTACCGCGAACCGATCCTGGCCGCGTCGACCGACGGTGTCGGCACCAAGCTCGCCGTCGCGCAGGCGATGGACAAGCACGACACCGTCGGCCTGGACTTGGTCGCGATGGTGGTCGACGACCTGGTGGTCTGCGGTGCCGAACCGCTTTTCCTGCAGGACTACATCGCCGTCGGCCGGGCCGTGCCGGAACGGCTGAGCGCGATCGTAGGGGGCATCGCCGAGGGCTGCGTGCGCGCGGGTTGCGCGCTGCTGGGCGGTGAGACGGCCGAACACCCCGGGCTGATGGAACCCGACCACTACGACATCTCGGCGACCGGGGTGGGTGTGGTGGAGGCCGACGACGTCCTGGGCCCGGACCGCGTCCGGCCCGGTGACGTCATCATCGCGCTGGGCTCGTCCGGCCTGCACTCCAACGGCTACTCGCTGGCCCGCGCTGTGCTGCTGGAGATCGACCGCATGAACCTGGCCGGTTACGTGGAGGAATTCGGTCGCACGCTGGGTGAAGAACTGCTGGAGCCCACCCGCATCTATGCCAAAGACTGCCTGGCGCTGGCCGCCGAAACGCATGTGCGCACCTTCTGCCACGTCACCGGCGGCGGCCTCGCCGGCAACCTCGAGCGCGTCATCCCACACGGGCTGGTCGCCGAGGTTGACCGGGGTACGTGGACGCCGGCGCCGGTGTTCGTCATGATCGCCCAGCGTGGCCGGGTCACCCGCGAGGAGATGGAAAAGACTTTCAACATGGGCGTCGGGATGATTGCCGTCGTCGCGCCCGAGGACACCGACCGCGCCCTGGCCATCCTGACCGCCCGGCACCTGGACTGCTGGGTGCTGGGAACCGTCGGCAAGGGCGGAAAAGAAGCCCCGCGCGCGAAGCTCGTCGGGCTGCACCCGCGCTTCTAGCGTCCGGCCGCCGAAACTGCCGCGAGGGCGAGCGATCCGGCGAATCTGTAGCCCTGGCGGCAGGTTCGGTGCCGTCAGCGCAGGCTCGAAACCGGCCGGAACCTACCCGGAACTAACACAGTGCCGATGCGCGTGCATCGGCACTGGTGAGGTCGGAAGGGCTAACGACGCCAGTCGGGCTCGTCGTCCCACGCGTCGTCTGGACCATCCCCGTCCAGATCGTTGGACTCGTCGGCACCCGTTCCTGACAGCTCGCGCTGGAGCCGCTGGAAGTCGGTCTGCGGGGAGCTGTACTTAAGTTCTCGAGCAACCTTGGTCTGCTTTGCCTTAGCCCGGCCGCGGCCCATGGGGGAACCCCCTCGCGCAATAACGGAGCGGCCTAACGAGTAGGCGGCTCCGATCTCTTGGTGTCATATTGTCCTGCCGACAGTTTACCGTGCCTTGCGGTAGGACGTCGGTGACCCCTGTTCGCCGTGGGGCGAACATTCCCCTCCATCATCACCCACCACCCCGCAACCGCTCAACAGCCAAACGGCCCGCGCCTACCTCATCGGCGGGGGGCAGGGAGTCGGCGTCGATCGACGCGGTGACGCGGGCGTCCGGCCCGGTGGTCAGTTCGGTGTCGCCGGGCAGGGCGCGCTTGACGAGCGCCAGCGCCACCGGCCCCAGGTCGACGTGCTCGACCACGGTGCCCAGGCGCCCGACGGCGCGACCGCCGGCCAGCACCGGGTCAGCCGTCGAGGGCCGATCCACCGAGCCGTCCAGGTGCAGTAACACCAGCATCCGAGGCGGTTTGCCCAGGTTATGCACCCGCGCGACGGTCTCCTGTCCCCGGTAGCAGCCCTTGTCCAGGTGCACGGCCGCGCCGATCCACCCCACCTCGTGGGGAATGGTGCGCTCGTCGGTGTCGAGTCCCAGGCGCGGACGCAGGCCCGCCACCCGCAGCGCCTCGTAGGCCCAGACCCCGGCCGGTTGCACGCCCGCCTGTGCCAGCCGCTGCTTCCAATCGGCGGCCTGTTCGCGCGGCACCAGCAGATCCAGCTCGAGCTGCGCGACCGGAACGCCGGGGGCGCGGCGCACGAAACCGCCGCCCGGCAGCGCCACCGCCTCGGAAGGCAGCGCGTCGAGGCCCAGCGTGTCGAGCACGGCCGCGTCGGCGAGTCGCGGTCCCAGCAACGACAGCACCGCCAGGTCCGCGGTGTCCACGGTGACGTCGGACCAGAACACCATCTTGCGCAGGTACGCGAGCAGCGGCTCGCCGCGCCACGGTTCGGTGTCCAGGTAGGTGGTGCCGTCGAGCTCGGTCTGAATCCAGTGGTCCTCGACACGGCCCTGGCCGTCCAGGCTGAGGTTCTGCGTGCTGGCGCCGTTGGGGAGTTCGCTGACGTGTTGGGTGGAGATGCTGTGCAGCCAGGTCTGGCGGTCGGCGCCGGTCAGCGTGAGCACCGCGCGGTGCGAACGGTCCACCAGCACGGCGCCGGTTTCGGCCGCCCGCTGCTCGCCGAGCGGGTTGCCGTAGTGCCAGATCGCGCCGGCGTCGGGGCCTTCATCGGGGGCGGGGACTGGGTCGCCGGTCATAGGTCAACTCTACGGAGCCCCGCCCGTCGAACGGCGCTCGCGGCGCTCGCCGTTAGGCTTCTGGTCCATGGCCGCGCCGACGGGGGTTGTTGTCACGCTGGAGGGCGAAATAGTGGCGCCCGGAACCCCGCTGCTGCACGCCGACGACCTGGCGGCCGTGCGCGGCGACGGTGTGTTCGAGACCCTGCTGGTGCGCGACGGCCGGGCCTGCCTGGTCGAACCGCACCTGCAGCGACTGACCCAATCCGCCAGGTTGATGGACCTGCCCGAACCCGACCTGCCGCGGTGGCGCAGCGCCATCCAGACAGCGACGCAGCGGTGGGTCGCGGACACCGGCGACGAGGGTGCGCTGCGGCTGATCTACACCCGCGGCCGGGAGAGCGGCTCGCCGCCGACGGCCTACGTGATGGTCAACGCCGTGCCCGACCGGGTGGCCACGGTCCGGCGCGACGGGCTCGCCGCGGTGATGCTGGACCGCGGGCTGCCGGCCGTCGGCGCCGACGCGATGCCGTGGCTGCTGGCCGGCGCGAAAACCCTGTCCTACGCCGTCAACATGGCCGCGCTGCGGCACGCCGCACGCCAGGGGGCCGGTGACGTGATCTTCGTCAGCTCCGACGGCTACATCCTGGAAGGCCCGCGCTCGACGGTCGTCATCGCCACCGGCAGCGGCGACGATCTGTGCCTGCTGACGCCGCCGCCGTGGTACCCGATCCTGCGCGGGACGACGCAGCAGGCGCTGTTCGAGGTGGCCCGCAACAAGGGCTATGACTGCGACTACCGCGCGCTGAAGGTCGCTGACCTCCTTGGCGCCCAAGGGATTTGGCTGATATCGAGCATGACACTGGCCGCCCGGGTGCACACCCTCGACGGCCGGCGATTGCTCCGTTCGCCGATCGCCGCGGAATTCGCCGGGCTGGTCGATGCCGCGATCGTGAGCGACCGCTGATGCCGGCCGGACGAAAAGTCGCACGCTTCAACAAGCAGGTGACGAATAGGACGATCGGGCTGGTAGCGCCATGGATGCCCGGCTTGGGTGTCGTCGTGCACAAGGGCCGAAAGTCCGGACGGGAGTTCCGCACGCCGGTGAACGTGTTCCGCCGCGACGGCGGATTCGTGTTCGCCCTGACGTACGGGAGCGGCTCCGACTGGGTCAAGAATGTCTTGGCGGCGGGCCACTTCGACGTCATCACCCGGCGGCACACCTATCGACTCGTCGAGCCGACGTTGTTCGTCGACGAGCAGCGGTCGCAGATGCCGGCTCCGGTCCGCTTCATCCTCGCGCGGTTGCGGGTCACCGAGTTCATTTCGGCCCGCATCGAGCCTTCGCCATGAGATAAATCGCTACCGGCCCGTCCCACTCGGTGGTAGCTTCGGCCGTACACAAGGAAGGAGGTGGTCCGCGAATTGTTAGCTTCATGGACATGTGAGGTGGCTGCGCGCTAGCAGCTTGGCTCGGAGGAACTAGCCGCCAACGCGCGCTGGCGAATTCCCCGCAGTCACCCGGCCCCCGAGCTTCCGGTCTTGTCCGCCAGAAGCAATGCTCGGGGGCCGCTCCATATCTAGGGCCGGGTTACTTGGCGACCTTGTCGCCGATCTGTACGGCCAACCGGCTGGCCGCGTCGGTGACGTCAGCCCCGCAGGCGACGACCTCGATGACCACGTCGGACACGGCGTGGATGACGTGCTGGCAGCGCCGGCCATTGGCCTCGGTGCGCACCTGACTGATCTTCGGGCCGGCGACGTCGACCTTCTCGAGCCTCCACTCGACGGTCGTGTTCTTACCGGTGAACTGGACCGTCTTGTCGTCGCACGCCCGCCACTTTGCCGCCGACGCCTCGACGAACGCGCGGGCCTTCTCGGGCGACGGGAATTTCGCCACGCCTTCGACCACGCGGTGCACGTCGTTCGGCGAGTGCATCACCTCGCTGTGGGTTGCGATGGGGTTGTGCGGCGTATAGACCGACTCCTGGAACGGTTCGTACGCCGCCACGCACTCCTCGGGTACCAGCTTGCCCTGCGGCGGACGCAGCTGGCCGCGGCCGGCCGACGCCATGTTCGGATCACCGAGAACCTTGCCGACATCCGCGGCGCCCAGCAGCAGTGTGTCGACGCCGCCGGTGGCCGCGGCGGGGGTGGCTCCGGCACCGGCGGCGCCGTTCGGCGCGGCCGTCGGCTTGCGGCCGCCCCCGCCCTGCGTGGCGAAGACCACGATCAGCGCGATCGCCACCACGGCCGCCACCGCGGCGCCGCCGATGATCAGCGGCCGTTTGCTCGACGGCCCGCTTGCGGGGGCCGAGATGGGTTGCCCCGCAGGCGCTGGCGCGCGGACGGGGGCGGAGGCCGCCGGCGCGGCGGGGGCCGGCGCGGTCGGCGCCTCGGTGGCGGTCGGCGCCGGGCCCCTCGGTGTGCCGTCCCTGGCCTCGATTTCGGCCAGCACGTTGTCGATTTCGGTGCGCGTGCGGTAGGTGACGTCGTGACGCATCCGCAGCATCCGCAGCAACTGGGCGATGTCGCTGCGGGCGCTGGGATCCTCGCCGTCCTCGTCGAATCCGGACCGCAGCTCGACCAGCAACTGCAGCTGTTGTTGGGGTGTGAGTTCCTTCTCCGACAGGGTGTTGCCCAACCGGGTGATGTAGCCGAACGGCACGGGCGGTTCGTCGGGCAGGGGAGAGGGCAGCGGTTCGGCCTTGTCCCGCAGGGCGTGTATCGCGGTGACCAGCTGGATACCGGCGTCGACGGACGGGTTCTGGTAGTCGATGATCTGCAGGCTCGACACCGGGTTCACCCGCATGCTGTCGACAGGCCCCACCTGCACGGGAAGGATCGGCCGGTTCAGGGCCTGCGCGTAGCGCAGTTCGGCCAGGCTGGGCTTGGACTGCAACCAGTTGCTCGACAGCGCGACGATGAACACGTCACAGGAGCGGATCTGCTCGAGGATCGCGTTCCACCATGCGTCGCCACCGCCCAGCTCCTGGTCGAACCAGACCTTCTGCTGGGCACGCTTCAGCGCGGTCGTCAACGCCTCGAGCGACGTCCTGTCCTGGCTCGAGTAGCTGATAAATATGGCCATCGGGAAACCCTCCACTGGGGGCACTGGGGAGCTAACACGGCGAATCCGTCATGCGACGGTAGCGCATGGCAGCACGCGGGGGACCGACTTGGGCAAACACGAAGTTGCACAACGGTGATGCGTTTTGTCGGGGCCGTCATCAATCCTTGTCGGAGACGGGGGCTTCCGTCTGGGCGTGGAATTCGGCGTAGCGCTCGGCAAACTCGTGGCCGGGGACGGGCCACTGCTCGCCCTCGCTGCCGCGCACGATCCAGTCGCCGTCCTCGGCGGTGGTGGGACCCTCCAGCGTGTTGACGGTCTCACCCGCCTGGGCCGGACGCGCCTGCACGCGCCCCTTTCGGCGCCACAGCCCCTCGCCGGCCGGCGCGTAGGTGGCGTGGAAGATGTCGTCGCGGACCGACCACGTCTTGCCGTCCGACTGCACCGCCCAGTCCCCGGCGTCGGCGTGCATGGTGTGCCCGGAATCCGACGTCCACGTCCACGGCGCGCTGCGTTGCTCGGCGCGCACCGTCCCGACCCGCGTGAAGGACTGCCAGAGCGGACGGGACCGGTAGCCGAGCTGGCGCAGGCTCCACAGCGTCCCGGCCACGCTGCGCACGACGTTCTTGAGCAGGTCTGGATCGCTTTCGATGACGGACCAGTCGACGAGTTTGTCGTGGATCTTGCGGGCGTCATCCCGCGGCGTGCCGTACTTCCAGCCGTTGCGGCGGTAGTAGCGGCACCAGTCCTCGTGCTCTGCCCGGGCCATGGCCAGCGCCGCGGGTTCGTCAAAGCCCATGCGGGACAGCTGTTCCAGTGGCGGCGAATCGGCCATGTCGTGCCCAGACAGCTGCGGCGGCGGGCTGCCCCAGGTGTTCCAGGTGTGTCCGGCGATCTGTTCGACCATCCACAGGGCCGTGCGCACCTGACGCCGGTTCGACCCGCGGTAGAACTCACTCAGCTCCGCCCAGGGCACTGCGGCGGGACCGCGCGGCCAGCTCGGGTCGAGCGTCGACACGTAGCGCTCGTGAATCAGCCGAGCGGCCCGTTCCCACGCATCCTGGACCTGGCCCTCGCGGGTGTCCAGGACCAGGGAGTAGGACTGCAGCATGCCGACGATCTGGATCGCGTCGTCGGCGATGCTGGTGTTGCGGTCCGACGTGTAGACCGGCAGCTCGGGGAAGCGTGCGGCCAGCCGGGAGCCGGTGTTTGCGGTGTGGGTATCCACCAGGATGACGGCGCTGGCCCCGGGGTCGCCGGCGCCGATCAGGCCGAGCAGGGTGGGGATCGACGGGGCCTCGGCCACGGCGTCGATCTGCGGGCCGGTGGAAGCGAATCCCGCTTGGAGGCGGTAGAACTCGTGATCCTTGAGATAGTCGTCGGCGTCCCTCTCCACCAGCGTGAGCGCGGGCAGCGGGACCGCGCCGGGCGGGGTATAGAAGTCGCGTTCCAGGGCGCGGCGGGTCAGGTCGGCACACAGGGCCAAAGTCAACTGCGAAGTGCCGCAGACGAATATGCGCTTGGTGCGGCCCGTCGCGATGATGCCGTCGAGCAGCCGGCTGGCCGTCACCTCGTACTTGCCCGTCACGTCCGCCGCCCAGCGGGTGTCGGCCCCGCCGAACTGCTGGGCGCGCCACGCCTCCGCCAGCCACGGGTCGTCGATGCGCACGACGAGCGGAAGCCGCCGCTTGTCAGCGACCTCGGACAACCGGCGACTGATCAGGTCCAGCCACAACAGGTTGATCGCCGGATCGGGCGCCATCAGGTAGAGCCGGCCCAGATGCCGCCACAGGCGTAGTGACACCAGGGTGGACGGAGTGTTGAAGTCCACCAGCACCACTCGGGCGCCCAGCCGCCGGATCCGCTGTACCCGGTCGTCGCCCGCGCTCGTGATGACGACCAGTGTGCTGCGCCGGTCCAGGGTCCGCGCGACCGCGCTGATCATCGATTCGGTGTCGTCGCTGACCCCCACGATGGCGGTGACGGAGTCGGCGAGGTTGGCCCGCAGCCGGTCCACCTGGGACCGGAAGACGCCGACCACGACGCCGCCGAGGCCGGTGAAGATCGCCGACACCGCTGCCATTCGGGCCAATTCGAGGCCGACCGGGGTGGGACTGGGGCAGACCTGGCCGCCCAGCGAGTAGTCGCCGCTGCTCCCCTTGATCAGCTGGGCGGTCAACATCAGCGGCGTGAAGACGGCCGGGTGGTTGGCGTCGTGGCAGCGCCAGTACGAGCTGAGGCCCAGGATCGCGCTCATCGTGATGAGAACCGCGATCACGGTGAACGACACGCCCACCAACCGGTGGCTGCCCTGGGACCGGAAGATCAGCAGGCACACCGCGGCCAACACCGCGACGACGATCGTAGTCGTCGCCATCGACCCCGGCTGGCCGAACCATTGCAGCCCCGCCGGCAACGCGTCGAGGATCCCCGGCTGTGCGGCGACAGCCGCGAGGTAGACGACGAGCAGCAAGCCGATCGCGGAGACGACGCGCCGCACCGCCGGCGGAGCCGTCCTGGTGGGGCGCATCCGCCGACCTCCCGGGCTGTTGGTTTGCTCGGAGGTCGAACAGTACACGCAGAAAGAGCGCGCTAACCGACGAATCGGGACAGTCGCGCCGAAAGGTGCGGCACCAGGCCGCCGTCGGCGTCCACGCGCTCCTCGACGTAGGCCAGGTCGCCGCCCTCGACGATGCCGTAGAGTCGCTTGGCGCCGCCGACCAGCACGCCAGATCGACTGCGGGCCAACGCATCTGTGACCAACTCCCACGACGACTGGTTGCGCGGGCGGCCGTAGAACAGTTCGACGTAGCCGGCCGAATGCGCCAGCAACAGTTCGATTGCCTGCGACTCGCTGGGGTCATCGGGATCGCTCACGAACCGCCAGAAGCCCGCCTCGCGCAGGCCCGGCTCCTGATATTCGCCCGCCTCGTCGAGCCGCCAGGACCGGGCTTCCCAGTTCAGATAGTCGCCGCCGTCGTGCGACACCACGATCTGCTGGCCGAACCGGTAGTCACCGTCGGGCCCCCGGCCCTCACCCTCGCCGCGCCACACGCCGACCAGCGGCAACAGCGCCAGCAGGGCGTCGTTCAGGTTGGCGCCCTTGCGCAGGTTGGCGGTGTCGGCGGGCAGCGGGAGGTCGTCGAAGGCCGGGATGTTGCGGGCCGCGGTGGCTTTTGAGCGTGCGGCCGCCTGGGCGACCGCATCGTTCGAACCGGCAGGCCCAGCCGACTCGTCGGACGTCACGACTCGTCGGTGATGAGCCGGTACAGCGTGTACAGCGCGAACCAGGTGATGACGAGGGTCGCCGCCACGAGCATGATCTCGAAGAAGAGCACCACGGGGACGAGTCTATTCGGCCCGGCCCTGTTCTGGGGACACCCCGTCAGGCGATCTTGACGTCCACCTCGTGGATGCCGGCGCCCGATGGCGCAACGATGGCGTCACCGTTGCCGACTGCGGACAGCGCGCGCAGCGTCCAGGATCCGGGCGCGGCGAAGAACCGGAAGTCACCGGTGGCCGACGCGACGACCTCCGCGGTGAACTCGTCGGACGAGTCCAGCAGGCGCACGAACGCGCCGCCGACCGCCTGGCCGTCGCGGTCCACGACGCGCCCGGTGATCACCGTCTCCTTCTCCAGGTCGACGCTGGCGGGCAACGTCAGTCCTTGCTTCGGTGCAGTGCACATGTCAGCTTCCCAACTCGATCGGGGCGCCCACCAGGGAGCCGTATTCGGTCCAACTGCCGTCGTAGTTCTTGACGTTCTGATGTCCCAGCAATTCCTGCAGAACGAACCAGGTGTGTGACGAACGTTCCCCGATTCGACAGTAGGCAATCGTTTCCTTGCTGCCGTCCAGGCCGGCGGCGGCGTAGAGCTTGGCGAGTTCCTCGTCCGACTTGAAGGTGCCGTCCTCGTTGGCTGCCTTGCTCCACGGCACGTTGATGGCGCCGGGGATGTGTCCCGGCCGCTGGCTCTGTTCCTGCGGCAGGTGGGCGGGGGCCAGGATCTTGCCGGAGAACTCGTCGGGGGAGCGCACGTCGACCAGGTTCTTCACGTTGATCGCCGCGATGACCTCGTCGCGGAACGCGCGGATCGAGTTGTCCGGCGCCTTGGCGCTGTAAGAGGTCGCGGGCCGGCTGACCGGGTCGCTGGACAGCGGGCGGCCGTCGAGCTCCCACTTCTTGCGTCCGCCGTCGAGCAGCTTGACCTTGTCGTGGCCGTACAGCTTGAAGTACCAGTACGCGTAGGCCGCGAACCAGTTGTTGTTGCCGCCGTAGAGGATCACCGTGTCGTCGTTGCCGATGCCCCGGTCGGACAACAGCTTGGAGAACTGCTCGGCGTCGACGAAGTCGCGCTTGACGGGGTCTTGCAAGTCGTCGCGCCAGTCCAACTTGATCGCGCCGGCGATGTGACCGCCGTCGTAAGCGCTGGTGTCCTCGTCGACTTCGACGAAGACGATGTCGGCGGCGTCGAGATTGCTCTCAGCCCAGTCGGCAGAGACCAGGACGTCGGAGCGTGCCATGGTGGGGATTCCTTTCGATTACCTACTTGAAGAGCCTGGTTAGGCGGGATTGGGGGCACGTCGCAGGCGTGCCAGGCGTGCGCGGGGGGTGTTACTGCTCGACACGGGGTGCTACTCCTAGGTACTCCGGTGGCACGGAAAATGGGGACAGGCAGGGGGAGACGGGGCCACGGAAGGACTCCGGGCTGCTCCGAGCGCGGCGCGGGAAGGCGCGGCTACTCAGCAGCTACAGCAACAACAACAACCCGCGATGCGGCACAGAACGACTGCGCGACGCTTGGTGAGCAATGGCTCGATGCGGGATGACACGACGCACAGCTTACCTAATGACATAGTGATCAAGCCAACAGCGCTACCAGCGCGAATCGGTGCGATCGTCCGGCGTCACGACTGTTTGAAACCTTCGAGCGTCACGGTCACCCCCCGCGTGATGCCTTCGATGATGACGTCCGAGCCGCGCGCTCCCACCGTCGTCGGCCCTACCCCGAACGGCAACCGCTGGTCGGGCAGCCTGGCTGTGAACGCGCGCAGCACGGCGTCCTTCTTGTCGTCGGGAACCGGCTGGTCGGCCGTGTCGGGCCCGGTCATGATGCCGGTGGGAGTGAACACCAGCGTCGCCGGGTCGTCGGGGGCGATGGACAGGTCCACCGAGACGCTGACCCGGTGGTTGAAGTTGGCGGCTTTCGGGGTGCCGCTGAATACCAGCCCGTGGTTGCCGGAAATCCCCGATTCAGTGGTGCCGCCGGTGGCGTCGTTGGTCTCCGCCGGCGGCGCCTCGACCATCAGGTCGGTGATGCCCAGCCAGCGGCCCAGATGCGTCGAGCCGATGATGATGCGGCTCTCCAGCTTTCCTACCGGAAGCTTCGCGTCGGGCCTGATCAGCCACGACGCATCGGTGAGGTCGATCGAATGCATGGTCGCTTCGAGGGTCGCCTTGCCCACCACCGCATGGTCGACGGCGTTGGCCTTGATCTCGAGCTCGTTGTAGTGGCGGCCCATCGCCTGCGGGATGAACGGGAACGCCAGAATCGCGACGAAGGGGTCAGACCCCAGGTGGGCGGCCTTGCGGACGTTGGACGACAGCCGGTATTCGGCGTAGATGCTGGCCCCGTAGTCGACGGCGACGGCCCCGCCGGCGATGACCGCCACGGCGATGCCCACCGCGATCACCGCGAGCGTCATCCTGCGCATTCGAACATTGTGGCCCACCCGTGCTCCTTGTCGGTCGCTAACGCCACAGCATCGTCATCAGGCTAAAGATCGAGGCGCAAGTTATCGTTAGTTGACCTTTGCCACTACAAACTCATGGCTTGTGAACTTGGGAGATGCCTTCCCACAAGCGCTGGAGGGGCTTGTTGGAGCTACTACTGCTGACATCAGAGCTGCATCCTGACCCGGTGCTGCCGGCGTTGTCGCTGCTCCCTCACGCCGTGCGGACGGCGCCGGCCGAGCCGTCTTCGTTGCTGGAGGCGGGCACCGCGGACGCGGTCATCGTCGACGCCCGCCAGGATTTGTCGGCCGCACGCGGCCTGTGCAGGCTGCTGAGCACGGCGGGCCGCTCGGTCGCGGTGCTGGCGGTGGTGAGCGAGGGTGGACTGGTCGCGGTCAGCGCCGACTGGGGCCTGGACGAGATCCTGCTGCCCACCACCGGGCCCGCCGAGGTCGACGCCCGGCTGCGGCTGGTGATCGGCCGTCGCGGCGGGCTCGCCGACCAGGAAAGCGCCGGCAAGGTGACCCTCGGCGAGCTCGTGATCGACGAAGGCACCTACACCGCGCGGCTGCGGGGCCGCCCGCTTGACCTCACCTATAAGGAGTTCGAGCTGCTGAAGTACCTGGCGCAGCACGCCGGCCGGGTGTTCACCCGCGCGCAACTGCTGCACGAGGTGTGGGGGTATGACTTCTTCGGCGGCACCCGGACCGTCGACGTGCACGTGCGCCGCCTGCGGGCCAAACTGGGTCCCGAGCACGAGGCCCTGATCGGCACGGTACGCAACGTCGGGTACAAGGCCGTCCGGCCGGCGCGCGGGCGGGCGCCGATCGCCGAGTCCGACGACGAAGACGACGGCGAGGCGGAGCGCGACGGTGCTGAAGAGCCGCTCGTCGACCCGCTGCGCGCTCAGTGACCCAGCCGCGCTGGCGTTCCGCGCTCACCGCCGAAGAACAACAGGGCGTGCGTGAAATTGTCACCGCGGCAACCGAATTCGATGCGGTCGCGCCGGTCGGTGAACAGGTCTTGCGCGAACTCGGCCAGCAGCGTACCGAGCATCTGCTGGTCGACGGACCGGGTGGCACGATCAGCGGCTACCTCAACCTCAGCTCGCCGCGCGACGGCGAGGCCGCGATGGCCGAGATGGTGGTGCACCCGCAGGCGCGCCGCCGCGGCATCGGCTCGGCGCTGGCGCGGGCAACGATGGCCAGGACCGGCGGGCGCAACCACTTCTGGGCGCACGGCACGCTGGAGCCGGCACGGGCGACGGCGTCGGCGCTGGGTCTGGTGACGGTCCGCGAGCTGGTGCAGATGCGGCGCCCGCTGCGGGACGTGCCCGACCCGCCGATCCCCGACGACGTCGTCGTGCGCACGTACGCGGGCGCGGCCGACGACGCCGAGCTGCTGCGGGTCAACAACGCCGCGTTCGCGTACCACCCGGAGCAGGGCGGCTGGACCGCCGAGCAGATCGAGGAACGGCGCAACGAGCCGTGGTTCGACCCCGAGGGGCTGTTCCTGGCGTTCGACTCCGGAACCGGAGACGCGGGCGGGCTGCTCGGATTCCACTGGACCAAGATCCACGCCGACCATCCCGGCCTGGGTGAGGTCTACGTCGTCGGCGTCGACCCGTCGGCGCAGGGCCGCGGTCTGGGGAAGGTCCTGACGGCGATCGGTGTGGCGTCGCTGGCGCGACGGTTGGCGGGCTCGGCCGAGCCCACGGTGATGCTTTACGTAGAGTCGGACAACGTGGCAGCCGTGCGGACATATCAGCGACTGGGCTTCACGACCTACAGCGTCGACACCGCCTACGCACCGGCGGGCGCCGACGACGTCCCGGCTGAATGAGTGGTTCCACGTCGTTCTGGCGTACACGGACGCATCCCTCCGGTGCGACTTGGCAACCTCATGTCACGAAGACGGCCGCGGCGGGCGACGGACGAAAGTGAGATCTGTGGGGCTCCACGGGGCGGGGCGGGCGGTGGTGTCGGCGATGGCGCCGGTGGTCACCACCTGCGTCGTCACCGCTGCGCTGGTGACCGCCTGCGGCGACGACGGCAGGCCCGGGGCCCCGTCGTCGGCCAACGCCGGAGGCCGGGCCGCCGCGGTGAGCTGCGGCGGCAAGAACGAACTGGTCGCGGAGGGGTCCAGCGCCCAGAGCAGCGCGATCGCACTCTTCAGCCAGGTGTGGGGTCAGCTGTGTTCCGGCAAGAAGGTGTCCTACAAGGCGACCGGGTCGAGTTCGGGCCGCGAGCAGTTCATCGCCGGTCACGTCGACGTCGCGGGCGCGGACTCGCCGCTGGTCTCGGAGCAGATCGCCCCGGCCGCCCGGCGCTGCAACGGACATCCGGCCTGGGACCTGCCGCTGGTGTTCGGCCCGGTCGCGCTGGTGTTCAACCTGCCCGGCGTGCCGACGCTGGTCGTCAACGGCGACGCGCTGGCCAAGATTTTCAGCGGCGTGATCACGACGTGGAATGATCCGACGCTCGCGGCCCTCAATCGCGGTGTTGCGCTGCCGGACAGCAGGATCACGCCGGTATACCGCGCGGATCCGTCCGGGACCACCGACAACTTCCAGCGCTATCTGACGATCGCCGCGCCGCAGAGCTGGACCCAGGGAGTCGGCGCCAGGTTTCAGGGTGGTAGCGGCCAGGGCGCCGCCAACTCGGCGGGTGTCATCCAAGCGGTCCGCACCACGCCGGGGGCCATCGGCTACGTCGAAAAGGGGCTCGCAGACCAGGCCGGGGTGCCGTACGCGCAGATCGACAGCGGGCGCGGCGCGGTCCCGCTCACCAACGACACGGCCCGCAACGCCGTCACCGCCGCCAGGTTCGTGGCGGGCGGCAACGACCTGGTCCTCGACCTGTACTCGGTCTACGGCAGCCACGAGCCGAACGCCTACCCGTTTGTGTTGGCCACCTACTCGATTGTGTGCTCGGCGGGATACGACGGGGACACCGCCGCGGCGGTCAAGTCCTTCCTTACCGTGGCCGCCGACGAGGGCCAGGCAGGCCTTTCCGAACGCGGCTACGTGTCGCTGCCCGATAAAGTCAAGGTGCGTTTAACCACCGCGATCAACGCGATGCAGTAGGAGCACTAAGTGGCCAAGAGGCTGGACCTGGAGAAGGTCAACATCTACTACGGGGCGTTTCACGCGGTCTCGGACGTGTCGCTGTCGATCCTGCCCCGCAGCGTGACGGCGTTCATCGGCGCGTCGGGCTGCGGCAAGACGACGGTGTTGCGGACGCTGAACCGCATGCACGAGGTCATCGCCGGTGCCCGGGTGGAGGGTTCGGTGATGCTCGACGACGAGGACATCTATGCCCCCGGCATCGACCCGGTGGGCGTGCGCCGGGCGATCGGGATGGTGTTCCAGCGGCCGAACCCGTTCCCCGCGATGTCGATTCGCGACAACGTGGTGGCGGGCCTGAAGTTGCAGGGGGTGCGCAACCGCAAGGTGCTCGACGAGACCGCCGAATACTCGCTGCGCGGCGCGAACCTCTGGGATGAGGTCAAGGACCGGTTGCACAAGCCCGGCGGCGGACTGTCCGGAGGGCAGCAGCAGCGGTTGTGCATCGCCCGGGCGATCGCGGTGCGACCCGACGTGCTGCTGATGGACGAGCCATGCTCCGCGCTGGACCCCATCTCGACCATGGCCATCGAGGATCTGATCGGTGAGCTGAAGCAGGAATACACCATCGTCATCGTCACCCACAACATGCAGCAGGCCGCGCGGGTCAGCGATCACACCGCCTTCTTCAACCTGGAGGCGGTCGGCAGGCCCGGCCGACTAGTGGAGATCGACGAGACGGAGAAGATCTTCTCCAACCCGAGCCAGAAGGCGACCGAGGACTATATTTCCGGCCGCTTCGGCTAGCCGCCTAGCTCGAGGTGGTAGTCGCGGTGTCGTCGGGGAACCTGCCGGTGGCCTGGAAGATGACTCGCCGCGCGACCTCGACGGCGTGGTCGGCGAAGCGTTCGTAGAACCGGCCCAGCAGTGTCACGTCGACGGCGGCCGCGACGCCATGGCGCCACTCGCGGTCCATCAGCACGGTAAACAGGTGCCGGTGCAGATCGTCCATCGCGTCGTCTTCTTCGCGGATCCGGGCGGCCTTCTCCGGGTCGCGCGACAGCACCACCTCTTGCGCGCTGTTGCCCAATTCGACTGCGACTCTGCCCATTTCGGCGAAGTAGCCGTTGACCTCCTCGGGCAGTGCGTGCTGGGGGTGCCGGCGCCGGGCGATCTTGGCGACGTGCAGGGCCAGCGCGCCCATCCGGTCGATGTCGGCCACCATCTGGATGGCGCTGACGATGGCCCGGAGGTCGCCGGCGACCGGCGCCTGCAACGCCAGCAGCACGAACGCGGTTTCCTCGGCGTGGGTGCTCAGCGTCGCGATCTTTTCGTGGTCGGAGATCACCTGCTCGGCCAGCACGAGATCGGCCTGCAGCAGGGCCTGGGTTGCCCGCTCCATCGCGATCCCGGCAAGGCCGCACATATCGCCGAGCTGCCCGGACAAATCCGAGAGTTGCTCATGGTAGGCGGTCCGCATGGGTCAAGCCTACGTTCTAGAGCTCCAAAAGAGCTGACAAGCGGGGACGAAACACCTATTCGCAGGTGGTATCGGCGGCGTTGGTGACGGTCAGGTCGCCGGGCAGCTTCGTCGGCGAGCTGCTGGAGTTGCGCTCGATCTGCACGCTGACCGACGAGCCGCTGGGCGCGGGAGCGGACACGGAGTTGAAGTCCGGGCCCAGCACCACCTGGACCACCTGCCCGATTCCGGTGACTCGCTGGACCTTCGAATTCGTGAACGACGACGCCACGGTGGCGGCCGCCTGCTCATTGCCGGGCGAGAAGAACACCGTGGTCGCCCGCAGCGAGCTCGGGTAGTCGTCGGGCGTCATCACGTTGAAGCCGTTGTGTTTCAGCTGGTTACTGGCGATCGTGGCGAGGCCGGTCTGCGCCGTCGAGTTGGAGACCTGCACAGTGACGTCGTGCGGCGAGGTCGTCGTGACCTGCTCGCGGTGACCCTCGGGCGTCGCGCTGGGCGGCGCCGGCTTCTTGGTGTTGGGCGCGGTCGTCGGGCCCGCGGTGGGAGAGGTCCCCAGGCTCTGGGCGTTGTGATCGTTCTCCAGCGGCAGCGGATCGTCGTTGATGATGGCCGTGAAGAGCGCCTTCATGTCGGCGGTGCGGGGCGGCTCATCGCCGTTCTGGTCCGTAATGCCCGTCGGGACAGTGACGAACGTCACATGCCCGGCGGCCATGTGCTGCAGCGATTGACCCAGCGCGACGAGGTCCTTGGTCCGCACGTTGTCCACGTAGCTGTTCGCGATGAACATGTTGACGACGTTGTTCAGCTTGTTCAGGTTGAGCAGCGTGTCTTCGGAGATCAGCGCCCTCAGCAGCGACGACACGAACAGCTGCTGGCGCTTGATGCGGCCGTAGTCGCCGTTGAATTCCGTGGTGACCTGGCGGGCGCGCACGTAGTTCAGTGCGGTTGCGCCATTGATTTTCTGCCGCCCGGAGTGCGCCAGCACGGTGCCCAGTTCGTAGTCCTTGAGCGGGGTGGCGCTGCAGACCTCGACGCCGCCGAGCGCCTCGACCATCCGCGCGAACCCGACGAAGTCGACGGCGATGAAACGGTTGATGCTCAGGCCGGACAGCTTCTGGATTTCCTTCACCAGGCACTTCGGGCCGCCGAACGAGAACGTCGAGTTGAGTTTGGTCTCGGTGTACACCATCCGCGGGCCCGTCTTGCCCGTCTTCGGATCGTAGATGGGGCCGTACTTGCCGTTTTCGGGGTTCCAGGCCTCGCACTGCATCGGGGTGATCGCGAGGTCGCGAGGGAACGAGACGGCCACCACCCGCTGCCGGTTGGCGGGGATGTTGACCAGCATCACCGTGTCCGAGCGCGCGCCCCCGGCGTCCTCGCTGTCGCCGGCGCCGATGTTGGCGTTCGCTCCCAACCGCGAGTCCATGCCGACGATCAGGAAGTTCTCGTCGCCGTACTGGCCGTTGGGGTCGACGATGTCGGCGGAGTGCGGGTCCAGCGCGCTGACGGTGTTCAACCGGCTGTTCTTCGAATTGCTCCAGTGCCATGCACCGCCGGTCATGGCCAGCGCCAACGCGGCTAGCACGGCGGCCAGCGAACGCGCGGCGATCAGGATCGGGCGGCGCGATCGGCGCTTGCGCTCCGGGGCCCGGGCCTTGGGGGGCCTCCGGCCGAACCGCCGGCGGTGCGGCGTGCGCTTCGCGTCCGGTGCCTCGGATGTCTGCGGTGATTCGGATTCCGGTTCGGCGCTCAGCTCGCAGGCGGCTTCGAAGTCGTCGTCGTCGCTCGGGTAATTGGCCGTCTCGAAAGCGCCCAAATCGGGCAGCTCCGAGGCGAGGTCGAGCGAATAGGCCGGGGTGTCGATGACCTGCGTGTCCAGCAGGTCGCTGCGGTAGTCGTCGTCGTCCACGGCGTCCGGGGCCACCCGGTGGTGCCGGGGCCGGGCCGGGGCCTTGGCGCCGACCTTGGCGAGCAGGTCCGCGACGCTGATCGCGCCGCTGCTGTGCGAACCGATCTTGTGCGGGCCCGACGGGGGTTCGGCGGCCGGTGGCACCTCGCTGGGGGCGGGCCGTTCCGGGTCGCGCGCGGCGGGCGGCTCGGCCTGCCACAGGTGCGCGCCATTGTCCGGTTCCGGTACGGAAAACCGTTCCCACGGCGCGGCGGCTAGCGTTCGGGGGGCCTTTGGGGTAATTCGTTGGTCAGCACTGTCGGCGCTGGATGCGCGTCGACGGCCGGACGTGGCGTCGTACTCGCCGTCACCCATGTCCAGCCGGCCTCCGAACTCTCCAAACGGACCCTGAATCGCACCTCGTGACGCGAAGGCGGCGCCGCCACTCGCACTACCGCGATCAAACTGAAACGCGGCAAGGCTCACATCGTACTGAGTTATCGGGCCGGACGCGATTTCGAGTGTGTTTCGAATCAACCACCCGAATGCATGACGTCCGCGGCCGCGGGCACCGTGCAGTCGTCGGGGTCGTCCAGCCAGCCCTCGGGCAGGGACACTCGGGCCGGGGAACCCTGCCGGCCCCGGGGGCCGTGCGCGGCGTCCGGGAACGGGACGCCGCCGTCGAGCCGGTCCAACAGCCCGTCGAGCTCGTCGAGCGTCTTGACCAGCGCCAGTGCCTGCCGCAAGTCGGACCCGGCGGGAAAGCCGTGCAGGTACCAGCCGATGTGCTTGCGGATGTCGCGCATGCCTTTGTCCTCGCCGAAATGCTCGGCCAGCAGGCGGCCGTGCCGCCGGATGATGGTGGCGACCTCGCCCAGCGTGGGCGGGACCGGCGCCGGGCCGCCGGTGAACGCCGCAGAGAGCTCGGCGAACAGCCACGGCCGGCCCAGACAGCCGCGACCGATCACCACGCCGTCGCATCCGGTGGCCGCCATCATCGTCAGCGCATCGCTGGCGTCGTAGATGTCGCCGTTTCCGAGCACCGGAATCGTGCGGACCTGCTGCTTGAGCGCGGCGATCTGGTCCCAGTCGGCGGTGCCGGAGTAGCGCTGAGCGGCGGTCCGCGCGTGCAGCGCCACCGCGGCCGCGCCCTCGGCCTCGGCGATCCGGCCCGCGTCCAGGTGCGTGTGGTGGTCGTCGTCGATGCCGATGCGGAACTTGACGGTCACCGGCACGTCGGTGCCCTCGGTGGCGCGCACGGCCGCGGCGACGATCTGACCGAACAGCCGCCGCTTGTAGGGCAGCGCCGCCCCACCGCCGCGCTTGGTCACCTTGGGCACCGGGCAGCCGAAGTTCATGTCGATGTGATCGGCCAGACCCTCCTGCGCGACCATCCTGGCGGCCGCGTACGTGGTGGCGGGGTCGACGGCATACAGCTGCAGCGAGCGTGGCGACTCGTCTGGGGCGAAGCTGGTCATGTGCATGGTGACCGGATGCCGCTCGACGAGCGCGCGGGCGGTTACCATCTCGCAGACGTAGAGCCCGCTGACGGTGCCGACCTTCGACCGCTCCAGTTCGCGGCACAGGGTCCGGAATGCGACGTTGGTCACGCCCGCCATGGGTGCCAGCACAACCGGGCTGGCCAGCTCGATTGGGCCGATGCGCACCGTCCGGCTACCGCCGGCTCATCGTCAGCTTGCCCGCTGTCTGGTGCAGCTCGAACGCGGTAGTCCGCTTGCCGGTCCGGAGTTCCCGGTCGAGTTGGCGCTGCTTGGACACCTCGAACTTGTCGCAGGACGCCTCGAGCTCCTTGATCAGCACGCCCAGGTCGTCGCGCAGTGCGGCGGCCTCACCGGTGAAGTCCTCGCGCTCGAAGATGCGCCATTTCTTCAGCACCGGCATGACGACGTCGTCCAGATGGATGCGCGGGTCGTACACACCGCCGACCGCGATCAGGACCGCCTTGCGGCGGAATTCGGGCACCTGGAAGCCGGGCATCTGGAAGTTGCGCAGGATCTTGTGCAACGACCTCATCGCCTGATTGGGAGCAGCCTCGAAACCCGCCTCGCTGACATCGCGGTAGAAGATCATGTGCAGGTTCTCGTCAGCGGAGATTTTGGCCAGTAGCTGGTCGGCGACCGTCTCGTTGCAGGCCTTGCCGGTGTTGCGGTGCGAAATCCGGGTCGCGAGCTCCTGGAACGTGACATAGATGACCGAGTCGAACAGGCTTTCGGCGAACAAGTCGTCGCGGACCTGGTGGTTCTGGCCCGGGCTGAAGCCCCGGTTCACCACCTCGACGCGCAGCTTCTCCAGTTCGATCGGGTCGACCGCGCGGGTCACCACCAGGTAGTCGCGCAGCGCGATCCCGTGCCGGTTCTCTTCCGCGGTCCAGCGGTTGACCCACTGGCCCCACGGGCCGTCCAGGCCGAAGTTCATCGCGATCTCGCGGTGATACGACGGCAGATTGTCCTCAGTCATCAGGTTCTGCACCATCGCCACCTGGGCGAGGTCGGAGAGCTTGCTCTCCTCGGGGTGCCAATCCTGGCCGCCGAGCGCATAGAAGTTCTTCCCGTCCGACCACGGGATGTAGTCGTGCGGGTTCCAGTCCTTGTGCATCTTTTCGTGCCGGTTGAGGTATTTCTCGACCACCGGCTCGAGTTCCTGCAGCAGCTGTAGGTTTGTCAGCTCGGCTGACATGGCGCCCCTCCAGTTATCTGTGTCTCGTGGTTGCAGTCAATATATCTGTGTACCCCAGTAGCATCAAGTTTGCCCCGCCGTGCGGCATGTCGAAACCCCGAGTTCGGCGCCGGGGGTTACAGCGCGACGGATTGCGGCGAAAGCGCTGGTCGCCGGGCGGTGGGTCAGTCGTGTGGCGCGGTCGCCGCCGGCGCCGGGGCGTTGGCCGCGCCGAGCAGCATGTCGACGCAGTAATCGATGAAGCGTTCGCGGGTGACCCCGAGCTGGCCGTTCAGGTAAGCGATGAACAGGCCGGTCAGGCCGCCGACCAGGCTGGTCGCGACCAGCTTTTGCTGCACGGGATCGCCGATGCGGGACAGCTTGCGCTGCAGCAGCTCGATGAAGTTCGGCATCCATTCCGCGCCGGACCGGGTGAGGATCGGTTCCACCGTCGGGGCCAGCAGTAGCACCCGCCCGCGCACCGGGTCGTCGACCATCAGCGCCACGAACTGCTCGACGGCCTCGCGCGGGGTCTTAGCCGACGTCAGCGTCGCCATCGCCCGCGCGCACACGTCGTCGTACACCGCGCGCACGAATTGCTCTCGGTCGGAGAAGCTCTCGTAGAAGTAGCGTTCGGTCAGCGCGGCCTTGCGGCATGCCGCGCGCACGGTCAGCGCAGGGCCGGCGTCGCTGCCCAGTAGTTGCACGCCCGCGTCGATCAGGTCGTCGCGGCGCAGCGCGAGGCGAGATTCGAGGGGGACGCCGGACCAACGGCCTCGGCGTTGACCGGACTGCACATCGCTCCTAAACTGCAAAGTGACAACGCATGTAGTCAGAATCACCGAACAGCTACGGGAACTCAGACCAGTGACTCAAGATACGTCCGCGGGCTGCCCGCTGACCAACGAAAACGCCGAAGTCGCGCGCGGCTGCCCGGTGGCGCCGCTCGGTTACGACGCACCCCCGCTCCCGTTGGGACCGGACTCCCTGACGTGGAAGTACTTCGGCGAATGGCGCGGCGTGCTGCAGGGCCCCTGGTCGGGATCCATGCAGAACATGCACCCGCAGCTGGGAGCCGCGGTCATCGAACACTCGACGTTCTTCCGGGAGCGCTGGCCACGGTTGATGCGGTCGCTCTACCCGATCGGCGGGGTGGTGTTCGACGGCGACCGTGCCCCGACGACGGGCGCGGAGGTGCGCGACTACCACACCGAGATCAAGGGCGTCGACGAGCAGGGGCGGCGCTACCACGCGCTGAACCCCGACGTCTTCTACTGGGCGCACGCCACGTTCTTCGTCGGCACGATCATCGTGGCGGAACGGTTTTGCGGCGGTTTGACCGAGGCGCAGAAGCGCCAGCTCTTCGACGAGCACGTCCAGTGGTACCGCATGTACGGCATGAGCATGCGGCCGGTGCCGGAGTCGTGGGAGGCCTTCCAGGCCTACTGGGATCACATGTGCCGCAACGTGTTGGAGAACAATTTCGCGGCCCGCGCCGTGCTCGACCTGACCGCGCTGCCCAAACCTCCGTTCGTGCAATGGATGCCGGACTGGCTGTGGGCCGCGCAGCGCAAGCTTTTGGCGCCCTTCATGGTCTGGCTGACCGTCGGTCTGTACGACCCGCCGGTCCGCGAGCTGATGGGCTACACCTGGTCACGTCGCGACGCGTGGCTGCACCGGCGCTTCGGCGACCTGGTCCGGATGATCTTCGCCGTCGTCCCGCACCGGTACCGCAAGCATCCGCGCGTCCGCGCCGGGTTCGACCGCGCCGCCGGGCGCATCCCGGCCGACGCGCCGCTTGTGGAAACGCCCGCGCGCAACCTGCCGCCGCTGGACGAGCGCGACGACCCGAAGCACTACTGCCCGAAGGTTTCCTAAACCCCGCGGACCGCGCGCGTCAGTTGTGCGCGTGGGCGTGCACTCCTTCGAGGCCGGCCTGGTGCAGGTGCTCGTGGGTGTGCTCGGTGCCGTCGTCGTGAGTGTGTGAGTGCTCGTGTGCGACGTGCTCGTGGTCGTGCGTGGTGTGCGCGTGGGTGTGCGTCTCGTTGTTCGCGCCACTGCCGTGGTGGTGTTCGTGCGCGTGCGGCGCGTCGTGGGTGTGCTCGGTCATGTTCTCTCCTCGGTGATTTCGGCTGCCGGCCGCTAGCCGGCGGTCTCGGGGCTTTCGGCGACCGCCCGCAGCCCGCCGTCGGCGCGGTGGTGCCGGGGGACTCCGGGGCCGGCGTGCTCGGCGTTGAAGACGGCGTCGGTGACGAGCTGGCGGATGTGGTCGTTCTCCAGGCTGTAGAAAATGGTGGTTCCCTCGCGGCGGGTGCGCACCAGCCGCGCCATCCGCAGCTTCGCGAGGTGCTGGGAGACCGACGGCGCCGGCTTGCCCACATGCTCGGCGAGCTCGCTGACCGACATCTCGCGGCTCGTCAGCGACCACAGCACCTGCACGCGGGTGGTGTCGGCCAGCATGCGGAACACCTCGACGATCAGGCTGGCCTGGTCGTCAGGCAGGCGATCTGCACTACTACCTGCATGCATACGCAGATAATAGCCAAAGGGAGGTCGCGGCGCCAGGTCAGCCAGGCGGGACCACCGTGGACTTGCGTTCGCCGCTGTTGCGCTCGTTCCAGAGCCGGTAGACGTCCACCGCGGCGTCCGTCGGCTCGTAGCGCATGGGCAGTCGTCGCTGGTCCCAGCTCTTGGCGAATTCGTCGTAGAAGGTGGCGACCTCGAAGTACTTACGGTCGTCGAGGTAGTACTGCTCGTACTGCTCGCGCATGACCAGGAAGACGACCTCTTTGGGCGAGCAGTAGTACAGCGAGGCCAGGCACATCGGGCACGGGTGGGCGATCGCGTAGACGGTGGCGCCGACGAGGTGCTCGGTGCCCAGTCGCGTGCACGCGTCCCGGATGGCCAGGATCTCGGCGTGGGCGGTGGGATCGTGCGTCTGGGCGACCTTATTGGCGCTTTCGGCGAGGATTTCACCGTCCCGGACGATCACCGACGCGAACGGCCGGCCGCCCTCGGCGACGTTCTGGCGGGCGAGGTCGATGGTGCGCTGGGCAAAGTCCGTCACCATTCGGAGATTAGTCGGCGAAGGGGCTTTGCCGTGTGTGGTATTAACTAGACTGTCTATATTTTGGTGCTGACTTGGGAATGGGGTAGCCGCCATGGCGCGCACCGAACGTGATCGCTGGGATCTCGCGACGAGTGTCGGTGCGACGGCGACGATGGTGGCCGCGCAGCGCGCCCTGGCCACCGATCGCGGTTTCATCGACGACCCGTACGCCGCGGGCCTGGTGCGCGCGGCCGGGCTCGATGTCTATACCCGCCTGGTCAACGACGAGATTCCCCGCACGGAGGACCTAGAGTTCGATCCGGACCGAATGGCCCGCGGAATGGCTTGCCGGACAAGGTTCTTCGATCAGCATTTCCTGGACGCGGCTCGCGACGGCGTCGGGCAGGCGGTGATCCTCGCGTCGGGCCTGGACGCCCGGGGCTACCGGTTGCCGTGGCCACAGGGCACCGTCGTCTACGAGGTGGACCTGCCGGAGGTGATCGAGTTCAAGTCCCTGACTCTCGGTGATCTGGGTGCCGCGCCGACGGCCGAACTCCGGACGGTCGCCGTCGACCTGCGCGACGACTGGGCCTCGGCGCTGCGGTCGGCGGGATTCGACCCGCAGGCGCCCTCGGCGTGGAGCGCCGAGGGGTTGCTGGTCTACCTGCCCGACGATGCGCAGGACGCCTTGTTCGACAACATCACCGAGCTGAGCGCCCCCGAAAGTCGGCTCGCATTCGAATTCGTGCCCGACACCACGGTTTTCACGCAGGACCTGTGGCGCGACCACCACGACCGGATGGCCGAACTCGGTTTCGAAGTCGACTTCAACGAGCTGGTCTACCACGGCCACCGCGGCCACATCATCGAGTACCTGAACGAGCGCCGCTGGCAGACGTCGTCGCGCACGGTGGCAGAGTTGCACGCGGCCAACGGATTTGCCTATCCCGACGACGGCATCGCGTCCGCCTTCGCCGACCAGACCTACAGCACCGCGGTGCTGCGGCCTCACTGACGCAGCAGGTCGTCCTTCAGGCGGCTGGTGATCATCTCCTGAAACACGCTGCGGGCCGGGACGTACAGGTCCTGGAGGGTGGTGACCAGCGCGTCGCGGTTGAACTCGGGAATGGCGCCGTTGGGCGCCCAGAAGCTGTCGATGTCCATGTGGAAGTACGGCCCCGGCTGGACCTGGTTGGCCCGCCGCAGGTGGTAGTTCGGGTCGAGCGCCTGACCAACACCGGGGCCGTAGCGCACGATGACCGCCCGGTTGGGCTGCGGGTCGCGGAACACCGCGGCGCCCTGCCACTCGGTGAGCAGCATGCCGGCCGGGCCGATGGCCTGCGGTCCGAGCAGCGATTCGTTGATCCAGTTGCTCCACTCGATGCGGCCGTCGACGCCCACGGGCACCCGGATCTCGAGCACGTAGCGCAATCCGATGCGCTCCATGCCGACGATCGAGGACACCTGCGCCCGCGCGTCCACGACCTGCATCACGACCTCGAGGAAGCTCTCGAAACTGGTGTAGGCGGTGGTTTCGACGACGATCGCCTGGTTGCGCATCGAGGCGGCGATGGTGTTGTCGCGGTTGACGTAGCGGATGAAGCGTTCGGCGGTCGGCTGTGGGGCGGCGCCGGGGGCGGCCATTCCCCAATTCACGTCCTGGGCTTGACGTTCGATCGGCAGGTGCTCGACCAGCAGGCGCTTGAGCTCCGAGCGCGACGACTCCGAGAGCGAATCCGTTGCCGGGTGACGGATTTCCATCGTGACCAGGGCGATGGGTGCGGTTGGGTTGGCCTCATCGGGATTCATTTCGCAGAGCATAGCCGCCCCTCTGGGCGGCCAAGACGGGACCGGGTTATTGGCCGCGCTCGGCTCCGGACTATGCGCTGTTGACCAGGATTGCGTACTGTGCCGCGGCGCGCTGGCCGGCATCCTTCTGCTCGTTGCTCCACACCTGGGAGACGTAACGCCCGAATGTCACCAGGCATCCGAAGCGGCCGTTGGCGTTGTCCGCCCAGATTTTCTGCTTCTCTTCGAAGCATCTGGCGTTCGGGACGTCCGCGGGTGGCGGGACATCGTGGTCGATGAATTCCTCCCGGACCGCCTCGACCGTCTTGGACAGCAGCGTCAGCGCGGCCTTGTCGTCTCGGGCCCGCAGCAGCTGACTGTCCTTGCCGAACGCACACCGGTCGACCCCGGCCTGTGCGTACAGCCCGTCCTTATGGGCCTGGGGGTCGGCGCACAGCGCGGCCGCGAGCGGTCCCATGCTCCCGAAAGCGAGGGAAATCTTCGGCTGGTCACCCGCGACGAACATGCGGCTGAGCAGGTTGTCCGGATCGCGCGGCAGCGTGGTGAGTCCGACCTCGAGACCGGGAATCAGCTTGGCCGTCAGCGGAGCCTCCAGATCCAACGTGCGCTTGATGCGCTGCAGCAGATAGTCCAGATCGTTGTGGGCGTCGCTGCGAACGCCGATCGAGAGGACCACCCTGCCGGAGGCCATCGTCGCCGCGACCGAGGGGGAATCGGGCCGGAAGTGCGCCTTGGCCTGGGGGTACCCCGGGATCTCGACCGCCTTGTTGGCGGGGTTGACCGCGAAGTCGACGGAATCCATCTCGGTCGCGGCCCGCGCCGCCGAGTCGTCGTTGGGGAAGCTCGTCAACATGACCCGCAGCAGGTCTCCGTTCGACTCGCGGGAGAAGTCAAAGATGCGCTTCGACAGGCCCATGGCCAGGTAGCCGGTGATCATGCCGTATTTCTCCAGCACCGGCTGCGTGAGCGGGGTTCCGGTGCCTGCGATGGACGTCGCCGCGGTCTTCGTGTCGACCACCGCGTTTCCGTAGGTGTGATCCAGGACGGGGTCGACGTCGTAGGGATCGACCACGCCTTCGGCCAGGCGATACCCCTCGAGGAACAGGCCTTCCTCCTTGGTCGCGGTGCCCGTCACGGGCCGGGGTTTGGTGTCGTAGTGCCCGACGTCGAGTTTGCTCAGGTCGATGTGCGGCTTTTGTTCGGACTTGTCGCCGGTCAGCTTCCAGATCCCGACGCCGGCCACGACGGCGATCACCGCGACCAGGGCCGCCGCGATCGCGATCCACCGGCCTTTCTTCTTGGGGGCGGGGCCGGGCTGCGGCCATTGCTGCCAGGGCGGCGGGCCGCCGCCCGGTCCGGTCGGGGGGCCGTACTGCGGCGGGGGCCCGGGGGGCTGGGACCAATTCGGCGGGGGTGTGTGCTGTTGCGGCGGCGGCGGCGGTGTGTGCTGCGCGGGGGGCTGGGTGGACAGCGCCTGGGTGGGCGGAACGCTGACCGGCAGCGTGAAGCTGGCCGTCGCCGAGCCCAGCGCCGCCACCGCCGCCTCGGCCGCGCGGCCAAACTCGCCGGCCGATGCGTAGCGCTCCTCGGGCCGCTTGGCCATGCCGCGCGCGATCACGTCGTCGAGCTCCGGCGGGAGTCCCACCCGCAGGCTGGCTCGCGGGGGCGGCTGCGTCAGATGCGAGGCCACCAGCGTCGCGCGGTCCCCGGTGAACGGCGGTGTGCCGGTCAGGGCCTCGAACAGCACGCACGCCAGCGCGTAGGTGTCGGCGCTGGGCGTGACCTTGGTCTCGTCGCCGGTGAACCGTTCGGGGGCCATGTAGGTCCAGGTGCCCAGCGTGTCGCCGACCTGTGTCAATTTTTGCTCGGTGGCGGCGTTGGCGATGCCGAAGTCGACCAGGTAGGCGAAGTCGTCGGCGGTGATCAGGATGTTGCCCGGCTTCACGTCGCGATGCAGCGCGCCGGCCGCGTGCGCGGCGTCCAGCGCCGAGGCAATCTGGCGGACGATCGACACCGCCCGCGCCGGCGCCAGCGGCCCGGACTGCTTGAGCAGGGTGTCCAGGTCGGTGCCGTTGATCAGCCGCATGTCGACATAGAGCTGGCCGTCGATCTCACCCGTGGAGTGCACGGGCACGACGTGCGGGTCGTGCAGCCGTCCGGCGATGCGGGCCTCGCGTTGGAGGCGCTTCTGATAGTCGGGGTCCTGCGCGTAGGGCCCGGAGATCAGCTTCAGCGCGACCACCCGGTCCATGACGGTGTCCTGAGCTTCATACACCGTGCCCATGCCGCCACTGCCGATTAACCGCTTAAGCAGGTAGGGACCGAACTGCGTCCCGATCTCTGGGCCCGTACCACTCATCGCCGCTCCCCTGTAGCCGGTCACTCACTCATCAGCCACAGCTCCGGCGACCTGTCACGTCGTCATGCGGTCGTTTACGCGCCCGGACGCTGTAGGGGCATAGTAATCCGCCGGGTATTGCTGCACCGCTGTTGAAGTCGGTGTTTTTCGGCGGGATCGGTGCGGTTCGGTACTCGCTTGGTGCCCCCAGTAGGACTCGAACCTACGACC